>JAYKJG010000149.1:0-18082 GCA_035286285.1 Prochlorothrix sp. | reverse complement strand
GGGGGGGGGGGGGGGGGGGGGGGGGGGGGGGGGTGGGGGGGGGGGGGGGGGGGGCCGGGGGTGGGAGTGGGGCGGGGGGGAAGCTGGGGGATTTGTGGTCTTGTATGCGGATAATGTCAGGGCTGGGGGGAGGAAGGGGTAGGTTGGCGGTGCGATCGGCTCCGGTGAGCCACTGGTGCCACTGGTGCAGTGGCAGTAAGGAGAGAACAGAGGCTCCGAGGCATAGCACCATGAATTGGGTTGTGAGGGAAGAGGCATCAAACATGGCGCTACGGGGGATGGGTAGGGTTGAGCGCGGCTAGGCTCTGTTTGGGGGGATTGCTCTATAAATGTTAACAAGGGGAGCCAGGGTGTGGGATACACTCTCGGTTTGGGGGTAGCGGCTGGCGATCGGGTTGGGGCGATCGGGTTGGAGCGATCGGATGGGAGCGATCGGAACCTGAGCGGTCCTTGGTGCGTCCCTGTAGTGATGTAGGTAGTGATGTAGACCTGGAGCACTGCCTGGAGTCCTTCAGGATGTAGCACTCCCCCCTGGGGGAAAGGCTGCTGCCGTCGCTTCTCACGACAAGCGCTCCTCTGTTCATCCTGCGCGGAAGACAAGGGGGGAACCTGCCCCGAAGGACTGCCCAGGGATTGTTGGCAATGACGTTTTGCAATAAAGGCTAGCCATGACTTCTTCTCTCCCCTTATCCTGGCTTACGGTTGAGATCACAACAGTTCCAATTTCCGTGCAGGCAACCCAACTTTCTAACTACGATCTGATTGTGCGCTGTCAGGCGGGGGCAAAGCCCGATCGTATGGCCTTTGCTGAACTGGTCAAACGGTACCAAAGCCATGTCGATCGCCTGCTGTATCACCTTGCACCGGATTGGTCCGATCGTGCTGACCTAGCCCAGGAGGTTTGGATTCGGGTCTATCGCCACATTCGCCGCCTCCAGGAACCCAACAAGTTTCGGGGCTGGCTGAGCCGCATTGTGACGAATCTTTTCTACGATGAACTCCGCAAGCGAAAGCGCTACAGTGCCCCGCTTTCCTTGGATGCCCCACGCCAGGTGGACACTGAAACCTTGGATTGGGAGCTACCTTCGGAGGAGCCAAGCCCCGATGATGTCTTGGCAACCCAGGAGTTTTACAACCAGCTCCAGGTGGCGATTCATCGGTTGCCCGAAGCCTTTCGGACGACGATCGTGCTGCGGGAGCTACAGGGTCTGTCCTATGAAGAAATTGCGGAGATCACCGGGGTCTCTCTGGGAACGGTTAAGTCTCGCATTGCCCGGGCAAGGCATCGGCTCCAAACCGATCTTCAGCCTTATTTGGAAAGTTAGGCTCTGTTTCCTCAAATTTGTCCCTAGGACAGGATTGGATTTCTAGGGATTTCATGTTACAGATCAAAGGAATGGCTGGCACGACCATGGCTCCCCAATTTAGGACTGTCCAGATCAAAGTCACTCACCATTCCACTTCACCTCATGGCATCAGCCGGAATACTACCATGCAAGGTTTTTCCTCTCTTCTGCCCCGCGATCGTTTTGAATTACTGAGTGCCTACCTCGATGGGGAACTGTCGGCTTTAGAGCGGCAGCAAGTGGAATCCTGGTTAACCCAGGACTCTGAAGTCCAGCAGCTCTATCGACGGCTCTTGACCCTACGCCAGGGCTTCCAAGGGGTTGCGGAACTGTCGCCCCCGATGCAGCGCCCGATCGAGACCGATCGCCTGGTGGCTAACATCTTTGACACTGTGGAGCAGGCCGATCGTCACCGTTGGTTCTGGCGCGTTGGCCCTGCGGCGGCGGCTCTCGTGGGCGTGTGTACCGGAATTTGGTTCTCGTCCCAGCGGTCCTGGGTTCCCCAAATGGTACAGGAACCGGCTCCCGCAGCGGCTCCCGCAACCGTCAACCCCGCTCCGTCTTTGGCGATCGCCCTTGATGAGCCAATCATGGAGTTTGACTTTAGTGCGACGGAAAACACGCCGGAAACGCCAGAAACGCCAGAAACGCCAGAAACTCGGTCTCAGGACTTGGTGGCTCCTCGGTCTGGGGCGGGTCGGCCCTAGGGGCGTTGGGGTCCATCCCACTGGAGACGGACCAGGGGCTTATCCCACCCCAGTGACGGGCCAGAGGCCCAGTCCACCCAAGCGGGTGTTGTGGGGTAGCCGGACCGGCTGTCCAGGGGCGAGCGTGGGATAAATCCCGGCGTTAGGCTAGGGAGTGCTGGAGTGCTAGCGCTGTTGGGCCAGGGTTGAGCTGAGGTTGAGGGGCCAGGTGTCTTGGAGGATGACTTGGCCGACGGGACTGATGACTAAGATCTGGCGCTGGCGATCGAACAGGAGCGCCCCAACTTGGGGCAAAGGATTTTGACGGGGATTTTGATGGGGATTGGGGCTAGGGTTGAGGTGGGTTAGATCGGCCATTTGTCCCGATTTGGGGCTGTGGGACTGGCCTTGGCAGAGTTTTTGCAGGTAATGCTGGGTTTGGCGATCGAGGCGTTGGGCTAGGGCTTGGTAGAGGGGTGTTACCCAGTCGTGCTGCTGTTGTTGAGAGTAGTCCCGGAGGCGTTGTAGGGCTGCTTCGACGGTGCCGCAGTCGAGGAATTGGGCGGTGAGGCTGGCCGGTAAGCCTAGGGCTGCGCCTTGGGCGGCGAAAATGTCGAGGCGACCATCGGCGACGTGGTGGTGGGTGTGGAAAATGCCGCCTGCCAGTTTGATGAGCTTGCCGTGATAGCCCAATAACAACAGGTTTTGTACGCCGAGTAGGGCGGCTTCGATGAGCAGGGGGCCGATCCAGTTGGCGGTTTTGAGGGTTTGGGCCGGGGGAAGCCCCAGTTTACGGGCTAAATCGAGACCGTTCTCGCCAATGCAGAAAATTAAGTCGGTATGGTCTTGGCAGCGTTGGCGCAGTTCGGCTTGGAATTGGTCGAGTTGCTCCGGGGAACTGAGGGGTTGGGAAATGCCGCTGGTGCCGAGGAGGGATAGCCCGTTCACAACGCCAAAGGCTGCATTGGAGGTGCGTTCGGCGAGGGCACGCCCTTCGGGCAGGATGAAGGTAACGCGGAGGCGATCGCCGGGTTGCAGTAGGGGGGTGAGGTTGTGGTGGAGAAGGGCTTGGGCGTAGCGGTAAATGGCGGCTTGGCCGGTGGATTGGTGGTAGCCGATGCCTTCTCCGCCAACCAGAATGAGGGTTGTCTCGTTTGGTGTGGGATCGGTTGCGGTGGGATTGGTTGCGGTGGGATTGGTGATAGCGGTGGGATTGGTTGCGGTGGAATTGGTGATAGCGGTGGGATCGGTGGCGAGATCGGTGGGATTGAGTTCAACTTGTGCCCAAATGGGGGTTCCTGCGGTTAAATCGAGGTTATCTCCGGGATCACTGCGGGTAATGGCGAGGGCTGTGCCCGATCGCAGTTGGGCGACTTGCTCAATTGCAAGGGTGGTGATTTCTGGAGGATTCAGGAGGGAGAGTGTGACTTGGGTCGGGGGGGACTCTTGGGGTGATTTTTGCAGGTGCTGGAGGGCAGCTAGGGCAGCGGCAGCAGCAAAAACGGGCAGGGTATACCCCGATCGGGGAGCCATGGCAGAATTCAACATGATCATTTGTGACGGGATGCAAATTTTCTCAAAGTCTATCTAAAGAATTTCTCGGCTCTGTGTGAGTCCGTAACAAAGCAGTGTCAATTTGACCGGGGGGATCTACGATCGAACCCACTGGATGAATTGATGTTCAGGAGCTACTTTTTATGCGAGTCGAACATTTCTATAGTCTGCCTTCTACTGTGGTTGATCCGAGTCAAGTGGAGAAGGTGCGGCGGACGATCGAGCAGGCTTTGGCCGATGGGGTCGTTTCCCGTGAAGAAAATGACCAAATTCTAGCGACTCTCTATGCCAATGGCAAAGTAAGCCAGGAAGAGTGCGAGTTATTTCGGGTGTTGCAAGAGAAAATCTGGCGCGGTGAAGTGGCGTTAGACGACTAAGGGAGTTTCCAGCCTGTGTACTGGGCTTCCCTAGGCTTTGCTTGGACTTTGCTTAGATTGAGGTTTATCCTCTAAACTTTTCTTTTGTTTTTTGACACAGTTGCCCATGACTACCGCTTCAGCCCAATCTACGGATTCCCGTCGCCTCATTGGTTTGACGGGAGGAATTGCGACGGGGAAAACGACGGTTTCTAGCTATTTGGCTACGGTGCATCAGTTGCCGATTTTGGATGCCGATCGCTATGCGCGGGAGGCCGTTCAGCCGCGATCGGAGATTTGGCAGCGGGTGGTCGATCGCTATGGGACGGAAATCTTGGCCGATGAGGAACACCTCGATCGCAAGCGGCTGGGAGAAATTATCTTCCATGATGCGGAGGAACGCCACTGGCTAGAGGCCCAAATTCACCCCTATGTGAACCAGTGTTTTGCGGATATGTTGGAGGCACTCCACGATCAGCCAACTTTGGTGCTGGTGATTCCGCTGTTGTTTGAGGTGGGGTTGGTGGATCAGGTGTCTGAGGTGTGGGTGGTGTCCTGTGCTGAAGCCCAGCAGATTGAGCGCTTGGTAAAGCGTGATCAGTTGAGTTTAGAAGAGGCCCAGGCTCGGATTCAGGCGCAAATGCCGCTTTCTGAGAAATGCGCCCGTGCTCAGGTGGTTTTGGATAACTCCGGCGATCGGGAGTTGCTGCAAGCCCAGATTGATCAGGCTCTACTGCGTTCTGTGCCTGATGGACTGACAACAGTGGGTCAAACCTAATACCAAATCCGACTAATCTCGATTCGTTTTGGTAGGGGCAATCCCCCTGTGGTTGCCCCTGTATTTGGCGGTCAGAGGGTCGGCACAGGGGCACGACCCCTACCCGTTTATTCTGTTTCAGGCTCAACGGATTTGGTATAACTGGGTCCAACCTAGGCGTAGTGCGCGGGTCAGGTTTCCTGACCCCTACCTCAATCGGTGAACCCGCCAAAGTGAAATGGACTCTAGTTTTCTCCGGGGTGAAGGGTCTATGGTCTATGGTTTTTTAAGGGCGATCGGACGGGTTATTGCAAACCCGATCGTCCTGGTTTTACCCTGGCTTGCGGCCTGTGGCGGCTTATCTCGCTTATCTGCCTTGGTATCTTCTCCCCAAGCCTCTAGTCTCGCTATAGCTTCTCCTCAGCCCTTGCAGCCTACTCTTCCCGCTCCCACTGCCCCAGCTTTAGCCCACAATCTAGCCCAGCACATCCGCACCCACTGCTGGATCACCTACACCCCCACGGCCTTCGACCCCCGCCCTAGGCCGATGGTTTGGCCCAGTCGGGCTTCCGTTGAGGCGGATCTTGCGGCCCTGCGCCGGATTGGGGTGGAGGGGTTGGTGACCTATCGATCGTTTTTTTATGAAGCGGCGGGGGATTCAGACCGAGAGATTTTGCCTTTAGTGGACCTTGCGGCGGCAGCGGGTTTTGAGGCGATGGTGGTGGGGGTTTGGGATCCGGGGAGTGAGGCGGAGTTGGCCGCAGCGGAGGCCGTGGGCGGGGAGCCGCTGGTGTGGGGCTACAGTGTGGGGAATGAGGGGTTGGGCAAGCGCTACGATCGGGCGGTTTTAACAGCCGCGATCGATCGACTGCGCCAAGCTACGGGCAAGCCGATCGCGACCACGGAAGAAACCCCGGACTATTTCCAGGATCCGGCTCTGTATTCAACGGGGGACTGGATTTTTGCCAATGTTCACCCCTATTTTGCTGGAATTCGCGATCCCGATCGGGCGGCGGCTTGGACCGATCGCATGTATGGGTTATTTCACCACCTCCCCAATTTGGAGCCAGCCCAACGCCCCATTGTTTTTAAGGAAGTGGGCTTACCGACGGCAGGGGCGGAAAATGTCAGTGAGATGCAGCAAGCGGCTTATTATCAGGCGCTCCGCCAAACTGAGGTCACCTATGTTAATTTTGCGGCCTTTGATTTGCCCTGGAAGCAGGATACGGGCCAGGGGGACTTTCCCTCAGTCGAGGATCCTGAACCTTACTGGGGGGTGTTGCGGGCCGATCGATCGCCAAAACCTGCTGCGCGGCATCTGTGCGATCGGCCCTAGGCACTGCAAACAGGCAGGTTTGGGGTCATAACTGCACTTTAGCCGGATTTGGGCGACAAAGCTGCTCCTCAGGTGGCTCGATCGGTCCTATAGCGATCTGACTGGAAATCTGAATACTCTTGCTCCCCTCTCTTGCCTTGGGAGAGGGGCTGGGGGTGAGGGGTCTTGGTATCCCAAAGCGGATCACGATAGGGTGCGAATAATACTGGTTAGGGATTAACTCACTGAGACTGGGACTGCTTTGTCTGTCGGGACTGCGAGGGGTTGATCCGGTTGCCACGGTTTGCCTTGGACCACGAGGACACAGCAGGGGGCATGGTGAACCACATCGTTACTGACACTGCCGAATAAGACCTCTTGCACGGTCTGGTAGCCTCGGCGGCCAATGATAATTAGATCGGCCTGCCAGTCTTTGGCGACCTGACAAATCCACGGTCCCGGATTGCCCAAGCCGGTGCAGAGATGGGGGTTTAGACCCAGTTCCTGGGCTTGGTGGCCGTAGTCTTGGAGCCAGCGTTGCGCTTCGGCTTCCTGCTGCTGGTGTTGGTGCTGTTGGCTTTCCCAAACCATGAGGGCCAGGTCTAGTTCCATGGCGCTGGTTTGGGCGATGCGATCGTCCTGGGCTGAACCGGGAATACAGTGGGCAATTTGCCAGTCAGCTTGGCTTTGCTGCACGAGGGCGCAGGATTGGGCAAAAACGGTAGCAGCTTGCGGCGATCGGTCTAAGGCAGTCAAAATGCGGCGGTAGGAGGTCATCATAATCAGTTTCCTAAGTCATTTTAAGGGGTTTAAAGGGTACCCAGGTCAGCAGTCGTCGGGGTTATGGGGACTGGCGGGGCTAGGGGAGGGGCAGCGGTGCCCTGGCGGCTGGATTTGGCGAGATAAATGCCCATTAAAATCATGGCGAAGGCAAGCCAGTTAAACAGGCTCAGGCGTTCCGCAAAGATAGCCCAAGCAACGAGGGCGGCGAGAACGGGATCGAGGAGTAAAATTACGCCGACCATGCTGGGGGAGAGGCTTTTTAGGCTAAAGGTTTGGAGACCTTGGCCGAGGATTTGGCAGACGAGGGCGAGGCCGATGACGGCAAACCAACCGCTCCAGGACTGGGGCCATAGGCAGTCTTCCCACAGCAAAACGAGGGGTAGGCTTAGGATTGCGCCGACAGCACAGGACCAGGTGATAATGGTGGGGGTGGAATAGCGATGCCGCAGGCGTTCGATCGTCATTAAGTTGGCGGCGGATAAAATGGCAGATAGCAACGCAGCAATGTCCCCTTGAAGACCAGCGGAGCTAAGTTCTAAGTCACCAAGACCTAACCCGATCGCGCCAATTACGGTTAAGGCCAGCCCCATTAAAAAGCGTCGATCGAACTGTTCATTGAAGAGGAGCCAAGCGCCTAAGGCGGTGAAAATGGGGGTGAGGTTGTGGAGAATGGTGGAGTTGGCCACGCCGGTTGTGAGGAGGGAAATGGCCCAAAGGATAATACAGGCCCAAAATAAGCTGCCACTGAGAATCAGAAGGATAATGTCCGATCGGGTGTAAAGGGTTTGGGGAGGAGAGTTAGGCCGATCGAGGGTGTTGCTAGGGGAGGAGAGGGTTGGGTTGAAAAGAAAAAATTGGTGCAGGGATCGACGCAAGAACTGGATCAGACGCAGCAGGGATTGACCCCCAGCGGCCACTATAAAGGCAATCCAAAAGCGGTTAAAAACCGTCGCAAAGGGTCCTAATTCCTGTTCACTGAGGCGAATGAAAATAGCGGCGAGGGACAGGGCACAAACCGCTGTCACCATGGAGGCTAGGGCTAGGGTACCTGAGTTGTAGCGGGGGATTGCGTGGGGCGGGGTTGCTTCGAGGGTGTCGGGCTTGGAGTGGGGAGGGGAAGGGGGTAGGGTTTGGGGGAGGGAGAGAAGGGACGGAAAACGATAGCTGAGACTCAGGGATTTCTGCATGGTACTGGCCTCGGATTGGGGGAAGTTTTGGCGATCGTGAAATGATGGATGACTAACGTTGATAAACCTTAGAAAAATGGGTTGCTCTTGATTGACTGATAAAAATGGGTCAACCCTAGGCGCAGAGGGTGGATCAGGGGGTGCATCCCACTTTGAAGATATCTGGGTAGGGGTCGTGCCCCCGTGGCTCCCCTCTTCGGCCCAAAACCGGGGCAACCACGGGGGGATTGCCCCTACCCGATCGGTTCAATCGCTACAGTGGGATGCTCCCGGATCAGCAAACCTGATCCTTACCATCCCAACTGTCTTTTAGGAGCGCGGTTTCCGTGCCCAAGACAGAATTTTTGTCAGTCAACCAGAAACTAACTGGGCAGCATCAGAATCGCTCTGATTTTGCGTTTCGCAAGGATGGCAATCTATCGTAAATTTTACGTCTGAAATAAACAACTTTTTAGCTGTTTTAGGGGGTGCATTTCACTTTGGCTAATGTACGGACTAAAGGCCATACTACGAGCTTTTTTGGTACCCCGATTTGTGAGTATCCTTCGGAGGGAGATTTCCTTGAAGCACTATGGATATCCTACGCTGGTTTCTGACACTTTGGACACACAATCTCTGCCAATTATCTGGGCAACTTAACATTCTTGGGAACCATCACTCACCCTCCTAAGGGCGCGATCGCCCAGCCCGTCTGAACTCCCGAATTTTGCTTGTCCTCCCGATCGTCCTTAACCCTCTCCATAAATCTTAACGTCGCCCTAAAAATAGCCCCAATCCTGTCGCCACGCCCCCCAGGACCACGCTCCCCAAGCTGTAGGCCAAGGCCAGCCCCCAGCGGCGATCGTCCAAAAGTCCCTGGCTCTCATAGGCGAAGCTGGAAAACGTCGTGAAGCCCCCACAAAAGCCCGTGGCTAGCAGTAGCGTTTGTTCTCGGCTCAGGAGGTGGCGATCGGCGAGGGCGAGGATCAGCCCAATGGCAAAACAGCCCCCAACGTTGACCCCCAAGGTGCCCCAGGGAAACGTTGCGCCGACAATGCCCAGGCTACTGTCCAGGGATGCTCCCCAGTGCTGCTGAATGGCGCGGCTGAGCCAATAGCGGCTGATGCTGCCCCAGCCCCCGCCCAAAAAAATCAGGCAGGACTGGAACCAGGGTTGCCAACGATCGAAATCCATAGTTTGTTACCCTTGGGCAAGGTGGTGGGCTGATTGACTGATACAACTGGGGCAAACTCTGGCGCAGTGGGTCAGAAAACCGGGCCTCTGGAGTTGCGCGTGCTGAGTATCTCTCGCCGCAGAATCTTACCGTAGAATCTTGTAATACCAAATCCGACTAATCTCGATTCGTTTTGGTAGGGGCAATCCCCCCGTGGTTGCCCCTGTATTTGGCGGTCAGAGGGTCGGCACAGGGGCACGACCCCGACCCGTTGATTCAGAGGGTCGGCACAGGGGCACGACCCCTACCCGTTTATTCTGTTTCAGGCTCAACGGATTTGGTATAACAAACTTCCATATAGCAATCCGCTGTGATATCTGAAGACCCCTCACCCCCACCCCCTCTCCCAGGACGGGAGAGGGGAGCGAGAGCCTTTATATTTCATTTCGGATCGCTATAGCAGACTTTTGCTAGGGGCTGTCATCATTTAATCCTAGAATGCCCGGAGTGTCAGGGTTACAGCCCCTAGCCGATAAAACTGGGGCGGGCGTGTAATGTGCATACCCCAAGGTCTTTACGGTGAATTGATGACACGCCCTAGGAAAATCTTCAAAAAGGAACAGAAATGGTAATTGAGTGGCTGGAATTTAAGGTCGATCGATCGATCCAAGCTCCTTTCCTGGCGTGGGATCGCCAAATTTGGACCGCAGCCCTTGCGACCTGTCCGGGCTATCACAGTAAAGAGGTTTGGCAGAATCCCCAGGATCCCGACACCTTGGTTGTCATGGTGCGTTGGACCAGCCGGGACCAGTGGCAGGCGATCGACCCCCAGTGGCTGGCGGAGCTAGAGGCCCAGTTTCAAGCAGCCGTGGGGGCGGGGTATAGCTTGGAGGCGGTGAAGGAGTTTACGGTTTTGGCGTGAGGGCGATCGGGCTGGGATCAGGCCGATCGGAAATAGAGCCGATTTAGACCGGCGATCGGGCAGGCCGGAGGACCGCCTCCGTTAATCGAGATAGGGTTCTTCATCTGCCAGGATCAGCGTGGCGTAGTCCTGACAAAAACTGGAGGGACGGGGAGATTGGGGCTGGTTGAGGGGTTCTGAGGGGCGATCGGGGGCTGGAGGCACCAGTTGGGGGGGCGTTGTGGGCTGAGTCCCAAGGGCAGGTGTAAGGGGAATGATGGGGGTGGAATCAACCAAGGTGTCTTGAAGGGGCGAGAAATTGACAGATCCACGCCGAAAAATGGGGTTAATTTGGGCGGCCCTAGCGATAATTTCAATAATTTCAGGGGCTAACCACCCCCGCAGCGCAATAATTTCCCCCAATCGGTAGCCTGTTGCTGCTTGGTCATAGAGCGCAACTTCCACCTGAGCCGGGGTCAGTAGTTTAGCCGCCACAAGGCGCTGCCCTAGGGGTTGGTGTTGAGTTGGGGCAGGGGTCCGGGGCAAATTGGAGGGATTGTAAGGTGTCATATTGCAAGTTGTCATCTTTTGTCAGCCCAGCAAGAAAATCTAAAGCGATGAGACACCCTGTTCCAGCTTACAGAACCCCTATCTGCGATCCGGACAATGCCCGAAGAAGCGCAGTGCAGGCTTAACACGAGTGACCAACAAACCGAACCCCCCACCCTCAATCCCTTGCCCAGGGCGGGCGAGGGACTTGGAAAGATTGCGCCTGCTCCTGGGGGGTTGGGATTGGGGATGGGGGGTTGGGAGGAGGGAGCCGGTTGCAAAGCGGTGCTCCCAGGGAGATGTTTTTGGGGAGGAGGGAGCCGGTTGCAAATTGGCGATCCCAGGGGGGCGGGTTGTTAGGGGGTTGGGGCGACGGCTTCAACGGGGCGTTCGCTGAGTTGACGGCCTCGGCTGTTGGGTTGGGCTAGCAGAGAGGTTTCCAGGAACAAAATGGCGCGGCTGTAGTGGGGGTCCGACAGGGTGCCGATGCTGCTGGGATCTTGGGCCAGTTGTTGCTGTTCCCGGCGGCTGAGGCTGACCTCCACATCGGGCATCACCCCTTTTTTGCTAATGTCGGTGCCGTTGGGGGTGTAGTAGTGGGCGATCGTCACCGCAATCCCAGAGCCATCGGAGAGGGGATGGAGGGACTGCACTAGGGCTTTACCGTAGGTTTGGCTGCCAATGATGGTGGCGCGGCGGTTGTCCTGGAGCGCACCGGCGAGGATTTCGCTGGAACTGGCGGAGTTTTGATCAACCAAGATGACCAGGGGGAGATTGGTGAGGGCGGTGTGGTTGGCCCGGAGTTCTTCGCCGTGGCTGTCGCGATCGACGGTTTTGACGATTGTGCCGGAATCTAGCCACATCCGGGCAATATCAATGCTGGCATACAGCAGTCCGCCGGGATTCCCCCGAAGGTCCAAAACATAGGCTTGAACTTTATCGTCCGCAAGGGTGCGAATGGCATCGCGCATTTCCCGTGCGGCGTGGGAGGTGAATTGGCTGAGGTGGATATAACCAATGCGGTTATTGCCTTCTTGTTTAATGCTGTAGTGGACGCTGGGAATTTCAATGCGTGCCCGACGGAGTATGACTTCAAACTCCCGTCCCTCTCTGGCAAGTTTGAGGGTGACATCGGTGCCAATTTCGCCTCGGATTAAGTTGGCAGCTTGTCCAGCATCCAAGCCCAGGGTGGGGGTGCCGTCAATGGCCAAGACCCGATCGCCGCTTTTAACCCCTGCGGCCATGGCGGGGGAGTTTTCGATCGGCTCCTCAATAAAAATCAGCCCCGTCACCTCATCGGCCCGGAGGCGAATCCCCACCCCAGATAATTCACCGCTGGTTTGGTTCGTTAAGGCTTGATATTGCTCAGGATCCATGAAGCGGGTGTAGGGATCTTCTAGCTCCGCCAAGGCTTTGCGGAGGGCGCTGTAGGTCGCTTCCGGCGAAGCATAGTCTTGCGCCAGTAAGTCTTCCCGAATGGCGACCCAGTCCTTTGCATTAAAACTGGGGTCTACATATTCTCGGTAAACAATCTGCCAAGCCTCGTCCAGAATTGCTTTGGGGCTATCTTCCCAAGCCGCACGGACAGACGAACTAAAGCCAGGTAAAAACAGGGACGCAGTTGCAGAGGTTAAAAAGACACCGCCACAGAGGGCAAGGCGGGCTAAGTTCGGGAAAGGCAGTTTGGTCATGGGCGGTTCTAGGCTTGACGGGCAGTTCGGAATGGTGGGGAGAAGGGAACCCAGGGAACTGAAGCAAAACGGCAAATCGAGGCCAGTGGGCTTAGCTCACGGTGGCATGGGCAGGCTGTGGCATGGGCAGGCTGTGGTATGAGCCAGCAACCCGTCTAAGCCAGCCCCGTATCGGCTGATCTGCGCCCGGTTGCAACGCTTACTGATCCAGACAGCTTCGCTGATTTTAAGTATGGTGGGTGATTCCTGAAGGCTACAGGCAGAGCTATGACAGTTCCAAGAGTGGCCTCTAACTGGCGTGGTAAAGGCACGGCTTAGGGTTTGCGATCTTAATACAACTCGTAACCCTGCGATTCGTAACCCTGCGATTCGTAACCCTAAGACTTTCTAGCCGGGTAGTGCCTCATCAGTCAGGATCGTAGCGGACCGATCCCCGCTGCTGTCGTACCAATATCCTTACCCTTGTATGGACTATCTCTAGCCGCTAAGGGGGCCAAAGGTGAGTTTACGGTAGGCGTTTAAGCTTGGCTTCAGGGCTATACCAAATAGGATTCCCTTGGGTTGTTCCCATTGTGCCACAGGTTTTTCAAGGACTGGTACTTTTACGGACCTCGACCCGGATTGTTTCCTGAGTAGTGGCTTCTTTTGCGCTAGGACAAGGTTGCTTTACAAAACTTTGTAAAAATGCTGAATCATTGGGGTTGGGGCAGTTTAGTGGCGATAAAGGTGCGGTGGCGGGGGCCATTGGGGCTGAGGTGGACTGTCCGTAATCCTGCGGTTGCAGCGGCGGTGGCGAGGTCTAGCCCAAAGTATTGATCGAGGTAGGGTTCTGTACTTTTGAGGAGGGTGAGGACATAGGGGGGGAGTTTTTTGACAAATTCACAACTGGGGTTCATGTCCATGATGGCGAGGTGGCCCCCCGGTGTGAGGAGGCGATGGGCTTCTTGGAAGATGGCCTGGGTGATGGTTTGGGGCAGTTCGTGGGCGACGAGGCAGAGGGAGATGAAGTCGAAGCTTTGGTCTGGGAGGCCGGTGTTTTCTGCGGCGGCGTGGACCCAGTGCATGGTGTGGTGGCGCTGTTGGGCTTGGTATTGGGCAACGGCGAGGAAGTAGGGGGAAAGGTCGAGGCCGGTGAGGTGGGCGCTGGGGAAACAGGCTTGGAGGGCGAAGGTGCTGAGACCGGCTCCACAGCCGAGGTCAAGGATGCGATCGGGGGCTTGGGGCAGTTGGGCGGTGAGGGTTTCGTGGTAGAGCGATCGCAGTTTTGTATCGCCTTCAACCCCTAATTCGGGCCAAATTTTGGCATGGACAGCGCGGGAGGCGGATTCTACTTCGAGGGCGGGTAACCAGCCGAGGTTGCCTTCGTCGTAGCCGTGGAAGGAGGTGATGTAGTAGGTGGGATAGGTGAGGGTGGGGTTGGTGAGTTGGGCGAGGTCGGTTGCCCAGTCGGGATGCAGGGCGGGATGTTGTTCGGGGTTGGGTTGGGGTTTGAAGGCGGGGTTTAAGGCTGTGGCTTCACCTCTGGAACTGAGGTGCTGGGTCTGTTCGCGCCAGGGGACTCCGATCGCTTCTGCGCGATCGATCATCATGGCTCTGGCCCGTTGTTTGGCGAGCTTGGCGAGGGGCTTGATGGCCAGGAGGGTATTGACGAGGCGGGAGGCGAGACCAGGGGACGAGGCGGCAAGGCTGGAGGTCATAGCGTGATGATTATACGAAAGGGTCAGCAAACGGCTCAATGGCCCTGTGATCATACCAATCTAAGGGATAGGCGCTGGGGTGTACGGGGTGTGGGGTAGGGCCGATTAGGGGGATGGGATTGCTGTTGTGGGGTCGTTGCAGCCCGATCGGTCCATCGGGCTTCAGCTTGCACTGCTATAACTTTTTACTGCTATAACTTTTTACTGCTATAACTTGAGGGTACCTGGATGAATCGGTTCAGTTCGACGGCGCTCACTGACCTGAACCTGATGATGCCGTAGGATTCGCCTCAGGAATGTCCATTTTTCGGGGTAGTCTTGAATTTTTATGACTTTAGTGCGTCTGAGATTGTTGAAACTAAGGATGGTAGAATATCCTGGAGATTAGGGGAGATAATATGACCCTTTCGCCTGGGTGCATTTTACTGTGGTGAGTTCACCGATTTAAGTAACGCCGCCTCAATAACGCCGCCTCAATAACGCCGCCTCAATAACGCTGTTTCACACTAACCCCAGTCATTTTGAGCAATTAGAGCTTTTCCAGGGTTAATCTACTGGGTACTTCAATGAATCGGTTCAGTTCGACGGCGCTCACCGACCTGACCCTCAGTTGAGGGGGGAGGATTCCGTTGGTGACTCAAAACGCTAGTTGCTAGATCTGGTCTTGGTTTCGTTAGTCCTCCTGTTGGCGTTGGCTGCTGTCCTAAATTACCCCAAGATTGAAAATCATGAGACCCATCTGTTTGACGACTTCTGTGCTATGGTTCCCGATCGTGGGCGTAACGGCGACGAGTTTGGGACTGGTGTGGGCCGTTGGTGTACAGGCTCAGTCGATCGTGCCTGGGGGAGATGGCACCCAGGTTATGGTGAATGGGGATTTGTTCACGATTACGGGTGGAATCCAGCGGGATCAGAGTCTGTTCCACAGTTTTGAGCAGTTTCACTTAAATAATGGGCAGGTCGCTGATTTTGTCGGGAATCCCGGCTTGGCGAATATCTTGGGGCGGGTGACGGGGGGCAGTGCTTCGACGATCGACGGCTTGCTGCAAGTCACCAACAGTGGCGCTAATCTTTACTTGATGAACCCAGCAGGGATTGTCTTTGGTCCCAATGCTCGGTTGGATCTGGCGGGGTCGTTTACGGCAACTACGGCGACGGCGATCGGCTTCGAGAATGGTTGGTTTAATGCTACGGGGGCTAATCACTACGATGCGCTGGTGGGCAGTCCCAACCGCTTTGCCTTTAGCCAGGGGGGCCAGGGAACGATTTTGAATGAGGGCGATTTGGCGGTGAATTCTGGCCAAAGTTTGACCCTATTGGGAGGAACAGTGGTGAATACTGGCTCCCTTACGGCTCCGGGCGGTTTTATTAATCTTAAGGCGGTACCGGATGCGGGAGTGGTGCGCCTAGAGCAGGCGGGCATGGTTTTGAGCTTAGAGATCGATCCCTTGGCTGTCGATCCCCTGGCTGGGAGCCTCAACACCCTCCCCAGTACCTTAACGCCCCTGGATTTGCCCCAATTGCTGACGGGGGGCCATGTCCGCCATGCCACGTCTTTGGTGGTGGGATCCGATGGCTCTGTGTCCCTGGTGGGATCGACGACACCCCTGGCCACGGGCGCGGGGGATATTACCTTGGCGGGTTCTGTCAGGGTGGATGCCTTGATTTTGGGGGATGGGGGTGAGGCTCACATTGTTGCTGAGAAAACCCTTACTTTCCTGGGCAATGTGAGCGCCAGGGGAGGGGATTTAGGGGGAGATGGGGGCTTTGTGGACTTATCCGGCAAAGAAACCCTCAATTTGGTGGGGGATTGGTATAACCGGGTGGCTTTGCAAGCGCCCCAAGGACAAGCGGGAACCCTGCTTTTGGATCCTAGGGATATTACGATCGTCCATGGCACTGGCACCGATACCACCAATACTTTATACGACGCAAATATTCAGAGTTTACTGCAAAATAGCGGCAGTTTAGTCATCACCACCAGCCCAGGGACTGGGGGCAGTGGGGATATTACGGGCAGCAATTTGAGTATTATTTGGAGCAATGATAATAATTTGACCCTGCGGGCCGATCGCTCCATTACCCTCACGGATTCTGTCATTAAAAACGTTGATGTTTTTAGTACTGATCCCTATGTTTACTATCCCTATAACCGGGTCACAGCAGGGACTGGGAATATTACCCTAGAGGCCAATTTAGCTGAAACTGCAACGGGAACTTTTTCGGGAATTACCCTCACCAATACCACCCTAGAAACCGATGCAGGTTCTATTTCTTTAAAGGGCTATGGCACCACCAATGGCATTTTGATCCAAAGCAATGCCAACGGTTCCAGTGTGATTAGCACCAATGCTTATGACCAGAATATTACCCTAACAGGCGGGGGAGGTACGGGATCTGGAATTGTGATCACCAGTAGTAACCCTGGGACTCCGGTACTGCAACAAACCGACTGTTTTTATGTGGATTGCACAGGGCAGTTGGTGTCCACCACCAATTTGATTGCAGACACCATGGATCTGCAAGCTGCCGCCAGTCGGTATAACGTTAAAATTGAACCCCTCACCAGCAATCGGGATGTGGTGTTGGGGGTGGATCAGGCGGGAACCTTGAGCTTGGATAAGGCGGGGATGGCAGCATTTACCCAGGGGATTAACACCCTCACTTTCAAGACTACGGGGAATGTCACCTTTAATAATCCCACCTTTAATAGTTCCTATAACACGATCGAAGGGGGCACGAATTTCACTCTCAATGGAGCCACAGATGGCAACTGGAGCAGTTTATGGCTGAAAGGCTCCAATATGCTGTTTAACAGTGGGGCTAGCATTGGGGATGGTTCTTATAAAAACATTATCCTGACTACCAATACTTTAAATTTGGATGCGGGGGTTATTAATACCACGGGTAGCCTGACGATCGATACCCTAGCGGGCAATACTACCATGGGTATTGGTAGCGCTGCTGCGGGAACTTTGAGCCTCAGTGATACGGAATTAAGCAAAATTACTGGGTTTGTCGATAACCTGACCTTCGGGAATGCTAGCAGCGGCACGGTTACGGTTAAAACCTTTCCTTGGGCTGAGGGAACGGCGGGCGATCGCATTAACAACTTGGCCATTAATAGCGGCAACAATATTGATCTCTATGTCCCCATGGATTTGGGTGCCTCTGCCCTTACTTTGGTAGCGGGTAATGGAATTAATGTGCAAAGCGGGGCGAACTTAAGGGCTGGCAATGTGCTTCTAGCCAGCAACAATTTGGATCTCCAAGCCACCCTCACCCCCCTCTTCAACTTAACAATCACCAGCTATTTAGTCGGCGCTAACCTGACCACTGGTACTTCCATCGGGTTGGGGGATACTGCTACTGGCACCCTTCACCTCACGGATGCTGAATTAGCACGTATTATTCCAGGCTTTGGTAACTTGACCCTGGGGGGGTTATTGGTGGGAGAAACCGTGGCAACAGGGGCGATCGACATTCAAACCTTCCCCTTTACCGTAGCCACAACCCCCACGAATTTAAACGTTTATGGGGCGGGAGTCACCTTGGGGACTCCCATTGATTTGACGAGTCGCAATCTCTTAGTTAGGTCTAGCGCAGGTATTACTGTCCAGACGGGGGGCAATAATATTACGGCCACTAATGCCACCTTAGTTGGCGACGCGATCGACCTGCAATCCCAGTTAACTGTTAGCGGCAATTTAACCCTAGACACCTACACCAATGGCACCAATATTGCCCTGGGTAGTGGGGCTTCTTTGACCACGGGAATGCTGTTGGATGATGGGGAATTGGGGCGCATTACCACTGGCTTTGACTCCCTGGTGTTGGGGCACACGATTTATTATGGGACGACTCCCGCTGATAGTACCGCTGGGGTTGAAGTCAAAACCAATCCCTTTGCGGGCACAGATTTAACGGTTACGGGTCAAAACTTTATTTTGGCCATCCCCACCGATGTACTGACTAAAAACTTTAATGTCAATGTGTGGGGAGATATTGATATTAATGCGGCCTTAACTTCTTCCAGCGGCAACATTAATTTAACCGCCCAAGGGGATCTATCAGTGGTGGCTCCCATTACCAGCACCACCGGTAGTT
>JAYKJG010000148.1:0-6208 GCA_035286285.1 Prochlorothrix sp. | reverse complement strand
TTGAGATCGAGAGATAACAGGGTAAACCCGCCCCTACGGAATTTTTCCGGTGTAGGGGCAGGTTTTCGAGACAATTTAGGATGCCCACAGAAAATTGAACTAAACCTGCCCTCTTTGGGGTTTTGGGATACCCGGCGCGGTTTTTGAATAAAAGAGGGCGGGTTTTTGGGATTTTGTTCCGGTGTAGGGGCAGGTTTTCGAGACAATTTCGGATACCCACAGACAATTTAGATAAACCTGCCCTGGGGTGTTGTGGCAGAATGAATATAAAGAGGGCGGGTTTGGGGAGGTTTTGGGTGGGTATCGTAATTTTTTGGGGTAAACCCGCCCCTACGGGAAAATCCGGTGTAGGGACCGGGTCTTCCGGCCCTCTTCGGGGGTTTGTTGGTTTGGTTGCGGAAATCCTGCATTGGGCGCGAAAACCGCGCCCCTACCAATCGGTGATCCCCATGCGCTTTCGGCTGGGGTGCCAGGTAACAGATCTCAGAAACCCTAATGCTCTCGTGACCCCAAGGGCTACAGAAAGTTTTCAGGATCGCCGGAAAGCCTTATAGGTTACACTTCACAAGTCTCGATGCGAGAGAAGAGAACCCACCCCCCAGCCCCTTCAACCCCCAACCTCCCGATCCACGCAGACCCGCCAAACGGTAGGTGTCCAGGTACACCCGTACTACCCCAATCCAGATCGTAGTATGAAACCCACGAATTATTCACACGCCAACCGACTTTCTCGCCAAACTTTCTCCAAATTGAATCACCGGGATAGTTCCTGTCTAGCTTGGCTCCACACTTTACATAGATTTCTTTCTGAACACTGAAGCCATAGCGCCCCTGGCTGGCCCGAACCCAAAGCTGATCAATGGTTTTGAGGTCCGCACAGGGGAACTTGAGCAGCAGCTTTTGGCTGTAAATCTTGTACCAATCGCTTGTCCCCAGTGCCCGCTCCATGCACTTCTCGGTCTCCCGGTCGGCCTCCTTCCATTGCCCCGCTTTCAGAAAGTCCCGCAGCCGCGTATAGTCCACGCCCTTCTCTGACCGCAGAGGCACCGTCTCCACACTCCACGCCGGAATCGCTGGAGGAGGTTGCGGATTAACCCCTGAACTTTGGGGCTGAAGTAGCTGTAGCCACTCTGGCAAACTGGGTCGATCGCCCGCCTCCAAGGCCATCCCCGCCACAATTGCAGCATTCAAACGTCGATCGATCTGTCGGTGATCCTGGGGAGGCACCAACCCCCGCCCATAGAGCTTCCGATTCATGGCACTCTCCGGCAAAACCCCCGTCACCGCAAAATAACAGGAAGCCGCCAGCGTATACACGTCCATACTCGGATCCGCAGGCATTCCAAACTGCTCATAGGGCGCAAAGGCCGGATTCCCGAAAAACTTAGAACTGACCGTACTGGGGAACATCTCCCCCGCAATGCCGAAATCAATCAGAATCGCCTCCCGTTGGGTCTTAGTCGGGTCCGGCGGCAAAATCATAATATTGCCGGGGTGGGCATCCCGGTGGACCAACCCCGCCCCATGGACCGCTAGCAACGCTGACCCCATTTGCTGAATAAAGCCCATCACCTCCGCCTCCGGGAGCGCCCCCTTGCGTTGGACGCGATCGAACAAACTCTCCCCCTGGATATAATCCATCACCAGCCACGGCACCCCCCGCTCTTCAAACAAATCCGTTACCCGGACAATATGGGGATGGCGCTTTTGGCTGAGGGTCCATAGGGTTTTGCCTTCCTTGAGAAAACGGTCAACAAACTTGGGATATTCTGGATCAACCCGTAAATCGTCATTAGGACTTTTCAGGACCAGGGAAGCCTGAAAAACCGTATGTTCTGCCCGGTAGGTGAGGCCAAATCCCCCCTTACCTAGGGTCTGTTGGAGTTTGTACTTGCCATTTTGCAGCGTTGAACCAGGGGAAAGCGCCATAGGAGCGGATGGGGTATGGATTATCCGAAATTGTAACAAGAATCAAGTCACCGTCCACTGCAACCCCTATTCTGAGGTGGCTCACCGGGCAAAAATTGGATGTTTCGAGGTGTCCTAGGGTAAAAAATGGTAAAATATACTCAGCGTTTTACAATTCTGCCCTAGGCATAAAATCTAGAGAAATCCTTAAAAAAGGCGGCAATTTCGGGCCGCTTTTCCTATCTCATCCCATCTAAAATCATGTCTTCCGTGGGGCTGTTTCACCCGGATCTGTCCCTGAGATGACCTTACTGGTTTGGAGTTTTAATCGACTATGAGCACTTCCCAAGAGCGGATTATTCTGACGGATCTGCGCAACGAAATGTCCCGATCGTACTTAGAATACGCCATGAGCGTAATCGTAGGGCGGGCATTGCCCGATGCACGGGATGGACTCAAGCCCGTTCACCGCCGCATTTTGTACGCCATGTATGAATTGGGGTTAACCCCCGATCGGCCCTTCCGCAAATGCGCCCGTGTCGTTGGGGAAGTGCTGGGGAAATATCACCCCCACGGCGATACAGCGGTTTACGATGCCCTGGTGCGCATGGCCCAGGACTTTTCGATGCGATCGCCCCTCATCGACGGCCACGGCAACTTTGGCTCGATCGACAACGATCCCCCCGCCGCCATGCGTTACACCGAGTGTCGCCTCCAGTCCCTGGCGACAGAGGCCATGCTGGCGGATATTGAAGCCGATACGGTTAATTATATCGATAACTTCGACGGTTCCCAGCAGGAACCCGTGGTTTTGCCCGCCCGCGTGCCCCAGCTTTTGCTCAATGGCTCTTCCGGCATTGCCGTGGGCATGGCCACCAATATCCCCCCCCATAACTTGGGGGAACTGATTCAGGGCTTAAAGGCACTGATCGAGACTCCAGAAATTACGGATTTGGAGCTAATGCGGTATATTCCGGCTCCGGACTTCCCCACTGGGGGCCAAATCCTAGGGAGTGCTGGGATTCGGGAGACCTACACCACAGGCCGGGGATCGGTGACCATGCGGGGGGTTGCGGCGATCGAGACGATCGAACACCGAGGACGACCCGATCGCGATGCCATTATCGTCACCGAACTGCCCTTCCAAACCAATAAAGCGGCCCTAATCGAGAAAATCGCCGAACTGGTCAACGATAAGAAGCTAGAGGGCATTTCTGATATTCGGGACGAGAGCGATCGCGACGGGATGCGCATTGTGATCGAACTCAAGCGCGATGCCTATCCCCAGGTGGTCCTCAATAATCTCTTTAAGCAAACCCCCCTCCAGAGCAATTTCAGCGCCAATATGCTGGCCTTGGTCAATGGGGAGCCGCAGTTACTGACCCTGAAGCAGTTTCTTCAGGTTTTCCTCGATTTTCGCATTGAAACCATTGAACGCCGGACTCAGTTCTTTTTGCGCAAGGCCCAGGAACGGGATCATCTGCTGTTGGGCTTATTAACAGCCCTGGGGCATTTGGACGCAATTATTGCCTTAATTCGCCGATCGGCAGATACCGCCACCGCCAAGCAAGAGCTAGTCAGTTCCTACGAGCTATCCGAAACCCAGGCCGATGCCATTTTGCAAATGCAACTGCGGCGCTTAACGGCCCTAGAAGCTGAGAAGATTGAGCGAGAGCATGGGGAACTCCAGGCGCAAATTGCGGATTACCAGGATATTTTGCAGCGCCGAGAGCGAATTCTCGCCATTATTAACGAAGAAGTAGACACCCTAGCCGCCCAGAAGTTCAACACCCCCCGCCGCACAGTGCTGATCGAAGGCGATGGCTCCCTGGAGACGATCGACTTGATCGCCAACGAGCGGGCCATGATTCTGCTGACGGAGCAGGGCTACATCAAACGGATGCCCGTCGATACCTTTGAGGCCCAAAACCGCGCCACACGGGGCAAAGCAGGCACCCGCATGAAGGAGGATGACGCGATCGAGCACTTCCTCACCTGCTGCGACCATGACACGGTGCTGTTTTTTAGCGATCGGGGCGTGGTTTACAGCATCCCCGCCTACAAAATCGCCACTGGCTCCCGCAATGCGCGGGGAATGCCCATTGTCCAGTTGCTGCCCATCCCCCGCGAAGAGCGAATTACGTCGCTGGTGTCGGTGTCGGAGTTTTCCGATGAGGAATATCTTTTAATGCTGACGCGGGGCGGCTATATCAAGAAAACAGCCCTGTCCGCCTTTGCCAATATCCGCGCCAACGGTTTAATCGCCATTTCCCTCAATGAGGGGGATGAACTGCGCTGGGTGCGGCGGGTCCATCCAGAGGATTCGGTGCTGATTGGGTCGCGCCAAGGCATGACCATCCATTTCCAGGCCAGCCATGAGCAATTGCGGCCCTTGGGGCGGGCAACCCGTGGCGTAAAGGCCATGAATCTGCGGGGGGGGGATTCTCTCATCTCGATGGATGTGATTAGCTCCCAGGTCATTGCCCAAATGGAAGCCCAACTGGGACCGATCGACGACATGGATACCGATGACGAGACCGAAGACGAAACCCCGGTCCAGACCACCGGCCCCTGGGCTTTGGTGGCCACGGCGAAAGGCTTAGGCAAGCGGGTTCCCGTCAGTCAGTTCCGGCTCCAGAAGCGGGCGGGCTTGGGGCTACGGGCGATCAAGTTCCGGCAAAAAGGGGATGAGATGGTGGCGCTGTGGGTGGTCTATGAGGGCCAAGAACTGATGATGATCACCAATCGGGGCATCATTATTCGCCAAGCCGCTGACGATATTCCCCAACAGTCCCGATCGGCGACGGGAGTTCGGGTGCAGCGCCTCGACAGCGATGATGCCTTGGCTGCGGTGGCCTTGGTGCCCCTACCCACGGAGTCTGAAGAAGCCACTGGGGAAGAAAACACTGGGGAAGAAAACACTGGGGAAGAAGCCACGGGGGAAGAAACACCTACCCCAGAGGAATAGGCGCTACCCATTCACGGCATGATTCAAGGGGCTGGGTTGCTCCAACGTGAAATGCACCCTAGGTGGGGGGGTGCGGGGGGGCTGTTGGTGTTCCGAAAGCTTGCCGAATTTGTCACGATCGTTTATTGATTAGCCCTAGGACAGCCCCTGCTTTCCTGTCCTCCCCGAACAGCCGTGAGCCTTGCCCTCCGCTATTTTTTTCCCTTCATCGACTTTTCCAGCTCGGAATGGTCCAGCCTTGCCCGTACACTGCGGTGGTTGACCCTGCTGTGGGCGATCGTCGGCTTGGTGGTCATGTTTTCCGCCTCCTACCCCGTGGCCGAAATGGAAGCCGGTGATGGCTTTTACTATTTCAAGCGCCAGTTAGTTTGGCTTTTCGTCGGTTTAGTCCTGTTTAACAAAATTGTCCATACCCCCCTGCGATCGATCCTAGGAGCCGCCCCTTGGTTCCTCTTTACCTTTCTCTTTTTCATTGGGCTAACCCTGGTTCCCGGCCTGGGCACCTCCATCAATGGGGCCACCCGTTGGATTTTCATCGGCCCCATCCCCTTCCAGCCCTCAGAATTAATTAAACCCTTCCTGATTTTGCAGGGAGCCTGTATTTTCAGCCAGTGGTCTCGCCTCAACTGGAATAATCGCCTGATTTGGCTGGCAATCTTTGGCTCAGTCGTGGCGATGATTTTGCTACAGCCCAACCTCAGTACAGCAGCCCTCTGTGGCATGTTGCTCTGGCTCATTGCCCTCTCCGCAGGACTGCCCTACAGTCAATTACTGGGAACGGCCCTGGGGGGTTTAGTGGTGGGGACTTTTAGTATCAGCCAGAATGAATACCAATGGCTGCGGATTTCCTCGTTTTTAGACCCCTGGGCCGATGCACGGGGGGATGGCTACCAGTTGGTGCAGAGCTTAATGGCGATCGGATCCGGCGGGATTTGGGGGTCTGGCTTTGGGCTATCGCACCAGAAGCTTTTTTATCTGCCGATTCAGCATACGGACTTTATTTTTGCGGTTTTTGCCGAGGAATTCGGCCTTATTGGCGGTGTCTGTCTGCTGTTGTTTTTGGCGATTTATGCGACGTTGGGGCTGGTGGTGGCTTCCCAGGCTACCCGCAATGTCTATAAGTTGGTGGCGATCGGCACGATCGTCCTCCTTATTGGCCAGTCCCTGCTCAATATCGGCGTGGCCACGGGTGCCCTGCCCACGACGGGTTTACCCCTGCCCCTGTTCAGCTATGGCGGCAATTCCATGCTCTCCAGTTTGATTACGGCGGGGCTGCTGGTGCGGGTCGCGCGGGAAAGTCATCAGGCGGAGGTGGTCAGTCTGCCCCGATCG
>JAYKJG010000147.1:0-11350 GCA_035286285.1 Prochlorothrix sp. | reverse complement strand
AATTTCTTGTCGGTGTCCTAAATTGTCTCGAAAACCTGCCCCTACGCCGGATTTTCTCGTAGGGGCGGGTTTACCCCGTTATTTCCTGCCTTCAACCCCAAGATCTCAAAAACCCGCCCTCTTTTATTTCTGCCGATCGCTAACCTCCCCGCATCATTAAATTGGTTAAATTTAACCTATGATTGCAGTTTTTGACCATCCTGCCGTTTTCTTTGATAACTTTATCGCCAGTTACCCCGATCGCTCCCAATATCATTACGAACTGCGGCGAGGCACGATCGTCCCCATGCCCAAACCCAAAGGCAAACACTTCGATCGGGCGATCGCATTCAATCCCCCACCTTCCCCAACCTCCAGTTAAGCGTTGATTCAGTCTTTAACCCTAGCTAGCGCCCAAGCTCAAACCCGCTCTCCCGACCCGATCGGCCAGCCCAACGTCACCACCCGCCCCACCATAAACCCCACCAGCGCCAGCCACAGCAACGCCACTTGACCCAAAACCACCGCCGCCAGCGCCAAGGGCAAGAAAAACAAACCACTGGCCAGTAAAGCACTGCGCCGCAGTAGCGCCCCTTGGGTTAACCCCAACCAGTAGCCATCCAGCAAATAGGCCACCGAGCCAATCAACAGCACGGGCCAGAGCCAGCCCCGCAGCGATCGCGCTAGGGTGAGAACAGAGGCATGGTTTGTGAGAAGGGCAAAGATTTGGGGGAAAAGCGTTAAGATAAGGGCAAAAATTGCGCTACAGAGCAAGCCCCAGCCAATGCCCCACTGCAACAACTGCTGCATCCCAGCGCGGTTATTCTGCCCCGCCAGTTGTCCGATCAGGCTTTCCGTGGCAAAGGCCAAGCCATCGACAAAATAAGCGGAAAGGGTCACCCCTTGGAGGAGAATGGCACTGGCAGCTAAGAGGTCCGTTTCTTGGTTGGTTTTTGCGCCGATGATGGCGCTGAAGTTGACAAAAAGGGCAAAAACCGAGACGAGGGCAAAGGTGCGGATGACAATATCGCGGTTGAGGGCAAAGGCGCGGGCGATCGCCGCCGGTTCCCGGACTTGGTGCCAAAAGTCCCGATCGGCCCAAAACTGCCCAATTCCCCGCCGTAACACCCAAATTAGCCCAGCAACTAGGGTTAGGTACTGACTCAAGGCCGTTGCCGCCCCCGCCCCCGCGCTGCCCCAGCCCAGCCCCACCACAAAAGCATAGTCCAGCAGCACATTGCCCCCATTGGCCAAGGCCGACAGCAGCAACACCCCCCGCGCCTCTGCCCGCCCCAAAAGCCAGCCCCAAATCACAAAATTGGTTAAAGTCGCCGGTGCGCCCCAAATTAGGGCTTGATAATAGCTTAAGCCAGCCGCTTCCACACTCTCACTGCCCCGCAGTGCCTTAAAGCCCAGCCCGCCGATCGGTCCCTGGAGCAGTACCAAGATCACGCCCACCCCCAGCCCCACCAAGCAGTAGCGCACTAAAATGACGGCGGCTTCACGATCGTCCCCGCGCCCGATCGCCTGGGCCGTTTGCCCCGTGGTCCCCATGCGCAAAAAGCCAAAGGTCCAGTACAGGTAGTTAAACAGCACCGTCGCCAGCGCAACTCCGGCCAAGTCTTCCACTGCGGCCCAACGACCGAGAAAAGCAGTGTCTGCTAGGCCAGCGAGGGGAACTAGGCAGTTAGAGAGAATATTAACCGCAGACAGCTTCAGAAAAGACCGATAAACCGATGATTCAACCATGGGTAAACTAAAATAAACGGTAGGGGCAATCCCCCCGTGGTTGCCCCGGTATTGTCACGAAGAGGGTCGGCACAGAGGCACGACCCCTACCAACATTCTGGGTTATGGATTGGATACTGTTTAGTTCTCAACTCGGTAACCCAGTTCCTCTAGGCGGCTGCGGGATTGTCGCCATTTGGGCTGAACTTTGACAAATAATTCAAGATGAACCTTGCCATCGATCAGTTTTTGCATCTGTAATCGCGCTGCTGAGCCGATTTGCTTGAGCATTTGGCCCCGTTTGCCGATGACAATACCCTTTTGGGAGTCCCGCTCCACATAGACCGTCGCCAGCACCCGCGTCAGCTTGGGGGACTCCTCCACCCGATCGACCACCACCGCCACGGAATGGGGCACCTCCTCCCGCGTCAGCAACAAAATCTGCTCCCGGATTAGCTCCCCCATAATGAAGCGCTCCGGCTGGTCTGTGACTAAATCTGGGGGGTACCAGTAGGGGCCGGGTTCGAGGCGATCGGTGAGGATTTCCAAGAGCCGATCGGTGCCCGCTCCGGTCAAGGCCGAAAATTCGACGATCGGCCAGCTTTGGCTCTCCGAGAGGGCTTGGTAGGTGGCGAGGATTTGGGATTGTTCCTGGGGATCCTCCGGTTGGCGATCGATCTTGTTCAGCCCCAGTAGTACCGTCTTTGGCCCTTGGCCTTGGTCCTGCCTTTGCAACACCCCCGCAATCACTTCCGCAATGAACTGATCCCCCCGCCCCAGGGCCACAGAGCCATCCACCACCATCAACACCACATCCACCGCCTCGATCGCCCCCTGGGCATTGGACACCAGCACCTGACCCAACTGGTGATGGGGTTTGTGGATCCCCGGTGTATCGACAAAGATAAACTGCGCTTGATCGGTACTGAGGATCCCCCGCAGCCGGTTTCGGGTCGTTTGGGCCACGGGGGAGGTAATGGCCACCTTTTGCCCCACCAGCGCATTCATCAAGGTGGACTTGCCCACGTTAGGGCGACCAATCAGGCCCACAAAGCCGGAGCGGAAACCATCGGGGGTAGCGGGAATGGGGGTACTGTTGTACATGGTCTGGGGGGCTAAGGGGACAGTGAGGGGAATTGAGGGGATCCAGCCGTTGGACGGGTAAACGGTTTAAAACTACAAAAGGCCGAGCAAAGCCCGACCTTAGCGCTGGAACTGAAAATTCTGAAATTCAGACGTTATCTCAGTTAAGCAATCTCTAGCGAAAACCGACGGCAGCTTGCCAGACGAAGGCTAGGAGTAGAAAGAACACGGGAATAACGGGCATTACGTCCACGAGGGGATCGAAAACCTGGTATGCCTCAGGTAGGGCAGCAAACAGAACAGTCATGTCCATGGACTGAGTGACCTCTTTAGTAACAAAATTTAAGGATTATCGTTGCTTTGTTAATAGCTTGGCTTGATTCTATCAAATCGCGGTTCCGCCAGTATCACTCTGCCCGGAAATTTGGGGTGGGGGGGCGGTAATGGCTAAGGGTTGGCCGGTGTGGGGATGGGTCAAACGGAGCAGATGGGCATGGAGATGGAGCCGATCGCCCCAGGGCTGCTGAGCTTGGGCTGTTGTGGCCTCTGTTATGGCCTCTGTTGTGGCCTCTGTTATGGCAGCAGTCACCGCAAAGTCGTTCCGCCGATCGGGCTGCTGGCGATCGTGGCCGCACAACTCGCCATAGAGCCGATCGCCCACGATCGCCGCTCCCAAACCCAAGGGATCCGCTAAATGGACCCGTAATTGATGGGTTCGCCCGGTCTGGGGCCATAATTCTAGGCTGCTGTAGGTTTGGCCCTGGGATTGAAAGACGCGCTGCACCTGATACTGGGTTTGGCTCGGTTTGCCCCGTTGGTGGTTGATGACTTGGCGGGGACGCTGGTGGGGATCGCCCCAGAGGGGGAGATCGATCGTGCCCTGCTGGGCTTGGAGTGTACCGGGGACGATGGCGAGATAAAGTTTTGTAACAGTGCGATCGTGAAATTGCTGGCTGAGGTGCCGATGGCTGGCCCGATCGCGGGCAAGGACCAAAACCCCAGAGGTATCTTGGTCTAACCGATGGACCGCTTGTAATGGTTCCCGCTGAATTTGGCCCATCTGGATCCGATCGGGCTGAATTTGGCCCATCTGCAATCCTTCTGACCCAATTTTCCGCTCCTGCACCTGTTGCCACTGCAACCGACTGACCACACTGTCCCACTGCCGCCGACCGGGCACCGAGAGCAATCCCGCCGGTTTATTGACCACGATCAACCAGGGATCTTGGTACAAAATCTCGACAATCTCCGGGGGCTGCATTGCACTGGGGAACGGGCCGGAGGCCCAGCCCACCAAAGCTCCATTGTGGGATGGCCGGACCAGCGGTTCAGGGGCAACCGTACCATACTCCCCCTCCCAAGGCGGTTGTTCTCTGGGCTGACCTAGGGGAGCTAGGGGGGCTGCTTGCCCCAACTCCCCCAACCCTGACAGCAGAAAGCCCATGATCGGTTGACACCGCTCTCGACAGGCTCCATAAAACTGCCCCGATCGTCGCCCCACGGTCCCGCAGTCTTCTAAACCGCCTTCCGCTGCAACCTCCGCACCTTTCCCCAACGCTTCGCCTTTTCCCAACGCCTCAACCTTCTCCAACTGCTCTATCCCGTCCAACGGCTCTATCCCGTCCAACGCCTCTATCCCCTCCAACGCCTCTATCCCCTCAATATCCCCCGGTTCCCACCAAAACTCCGCCAGCCCCAGCGGTCGCAACCCCGCGCTAGCCGCAGCGTGCAATAACTTCGGCGCACAGCAATCCCCCGTTCCCGTCGGGATGCCCTGGTTTTGGACAATTTCCAGCAGGGACTGGGAGCGGCCTGCAAAATTGGTGAGGGCGTAGGTGGCGTGCATTTGGGCCTGGAGTTGGCGGGAGAGGCGCTTGCGATCGCGGCGCAGGGCCAACCGCCGATCGGCCAAGTCCTGGGTTTTGGCCCGCAACGGGGCGAGGGCGGCATCCTGTTCCTGCTTGAGTTTGCGGCGTTGGATGCCCTCCTGCTGGCTCTGGCGATCGAGGGCGGCTAAGGCTTCCCCAAGCTGGGGCTGGGACAGGGTAGCTTGTAGGTATTGGCGCTGGTGTTGGCGATCGGCCTTGGCTTGCTGATGTTGGCTGTGGAGACTGCGGCGACGGGCTTGGTAGGTTTGCGCTAGGGTTAACTGGTCTTGCCAAGCGGGATCCTGGGCAATGTGCAGGAGTTCTTGGCCGATCGCGTCCAATTGCGCCAAGGTTTCCGCCTCAGACCCCGCCACCGCTTCCCGCCCTGGGATCGGCGGCACCCAGCCCGGTTGCACGGCTTGCCCCTGCAACAAGCCCGAAAACGCCCTTAAAACCCCCACCTCCCCCGCTGCCGTCTGCACCACCAGCACCCCGTACATTTTGCCCTCGCGGCCCTGGGCTTCCCCCCCGATCGCCAACCGCACCATTAGCCCCCGTGCCACTGCTTCCGCAAGGGCCGATCGGGGCAAGGTCAGCACGGCCCCCGTAGTAGGACACAGGCCGCTGTAGACATAGCGGGGCCGATCGGGTTCTGGGGGCAACGCCGTCACCCCAAAGGCCGCTAGAGGTTCCAGCGCCGACTCACGCTCCATTTAACCCTCGCCGGTTTTTTCCTGGACCCCCCGCACAATCCGGGATAGCTCGCTTTTCTCATCCACCGACACCCGACTGGGGGAGCCGCTAATAATGCGCTCAAAGTTGCGGAAGGAGTCCTTAATTTCCGGTCCCCGTTCGCTAATGCTGAACTCACGGATGCCCTTATCGTGCCAGGATCCCCGCATCTTAAAGACGTTGATCGCCCGCGACATTTCGCCGCGAATCTCCACATACTGAAGCATCAAAATCGTGTCCGTAATGGTGGAAATGTGGGAATCCGTGATGGAATGGGCACCCATAAACTGATCACAGGTATTGGTAAAGAGGCCCGTAATTTCCTCCTGCTTGGCATAGCCCGTTACCCCAATCACAAACTGGCGGAAGGAGTTATTGCTCACGCCCCGCGCCAGGGCCGAGAGGGAGTCGATCGCAATGCGGGACGGCTTAAAGTCCGCAATTTCCGATTTAATAATTTGGAGGTGATCCTCCAGCCCCGCCGACTCTGGATAGGCACAGATAATTTTGAGCAGGTTATTCTGCTCCATAAATTCAAAATCAATACCCCAGGAATAGGCATTTCGCATCAATTGGGCGCGGGATTCCTCATAGGCAAACAACAGCGCCCGTTCTTGGCTAGTACAGGCATTTTCCAGGAATTTGCTCACCAGCAGCGTCTTGCCGGTTCCGGTAGCCCCCGTCGCCAGAATAATCGAATCCTTAAAGAAGCCGCCGCCGCACATTTCATCCAGGGTGGCAATCCCAGAGGATACCCGGACATTGGACGATCGCTGGGTCAGGCGCATGGCCCCCAGCGGGAAGATATTAATGCCGTTATTGGTGATGGTGAAGGGATATTCCCCCTTCATGTGGGTGGTGCCGCGCAATTTGAGGATTTCCAAGGTCCGCCGCCGCCGTTCGCCCTCTAGGACGTTGCGGACAATGACCACGTTATCCGACACAAATTCTTCGACTCCAAAGCGGGCGATCGGGCCATATTCCTCGATCCGCTCCGTCGTCATCACCGTCGTGGCCCCAATTTCCTTGAGGCGGGCCACCAGCCGGAAAATTTCCCGCCGCACCACCGAAGCCGCGTCATACTGCTGAAACACTGCCGTAATCGAGTCGATCGCCACCCGCGTTGCTCGGTATTTGCGAATCGCGTACTGAATTCGCTCGATCAAGGCCGATAGATCAAAATTGCCGACAATATCTTGGCCCTCTGGATCCGGTGAGGCATCCAAAATAAAAAGCTTGCCTTGGTCAATTAAGACCTGAAGATTCCAGCCAAAGCTTTCCGCGTTTTTAATAATGTCCGCCGGAGACTCCTCAAAGGTGACAAACACCCCTGGCTCATCAAAATAGGTAATGCCATGATACAAAAACTGGGCCGACAGTAAGGTCTTGCCAGTCCCTGAGGTTCCGCTCAGCAAGGTGGTCCGCCCTACCGGCAGTCCACCATGGCTAATGTCGTCAAATCCCTCAATCATGGTACGGATTTTTTGTACCCCCATGACAGGACGATCGGTCGGTTTTACAGGCTGTTCAGCTTGGGTCATGGTTGTGATTTATGTCGGACGACAACAATACTTGCTTCAAAAAAATTTATATCTGGACCGGTCAGGGACGATCGGGTCAATGTGGCCCTCCCTGCTAGGGCGGTGACAACACCCCCCGTCAGCGACCCTAACTTCATGGTGCGTTACTCTTCATCGCGCAGTTCTTCATAGAGCAAATCCAAGCCAATGAGAACCTTCTCACGATCGGATAAGTCCCCAATGATACGACGAACCGGGGGAGGAAGAATCTTGGAAAGGGTTGGAGTTGCCAAAATCTTATCTTCCTCAGCCAATTGTGGGTTTTTCAGCACGTCAATGACTTTCAAGGCATAAACGCCCTGGAACTCCTGCTCTAGAATATTTTTCAGTGTTTTTAAGGCTCTGACGGAGTTGGGGGTGTTCCCTGCGACGTAGAGCTTGAGCACATAGGTTTTTCTCAGGGGACTCATAGATAATAAACGCAGTTAGCGGCCTCAGGGCAGTTTAGGGAGGATCAAGAACGGGGGAGGGAAAGCGGGACGCGGAGCCAGGAAGGGGCTGCAAAGCGCAAGATGATCAGGGCAGTGAAACCTAGAGAACATCATCCATCCTCTGGTGACTCTTCAGAGGATTGCGTGAGTACTCACTCTCAAAGTATCAAACAAGGATCAGAAAACTGACCTCAGCGGAGCGAAACCCGTCTTCTTTTGAGAAGAGAGTGCGCAAGGTGGCTAGATGCAGCGGTAAAGGCTCTCAAGCCTCCCTTTCAAAACCTTGAGGGTTGTTCAGGGGGGGGTGGATCTGGGGGTCAAGGGCTGAGGCCGTTAGGATGGGGGGCCAATGCCCCCGGTGTAGCTTGGCCCCAGAGGTCGGGGGCAGCAGCCAACGCCTGTTCTCCCTGGACAGCGCTATCAATCACGGGGGATCGATCGGCGATACATTTCACAAAGGTGTGCAATGGCATCGATCAGCGTCAGCCGGTAGTCGAGGAGAATTTCTTCGCTGCGTCCCTCCATTTTGAGTTGCTTAGAAAACTCATCCATGAGTTCCATGTGTAGCTCAACAATATTGGTGACGGGGATGTCAGCAAAAAACGCCAAGTTCACAAACTCATCAATGAGGGAGTTAAGCTGGTTTGAAGCTTCAAAGTAGTTCAGAACAATGTCCCGGTAGAGTTTCCGCAGCGCATCCCAAAGCTCCTGGGCCTCAGCCGGGGGCAGGTGACGAAGAAACTGTTTTGGATCCCGCTTGTAGTACACGCCTAAATATCCCAAACGTTCTTTGAGCTTTTCGGACAGACGTTGCTGCTGTTGGACGAGCAGTTGGCGACTACTGGAGTAATGTTCTGCTGGGGGAAGGGTGGCGGAAAGACCACTCAGACGGGTCAGGGGAGAGAGTTGCAAAAACTGGACGATCGCACGATCGATCGCCTGGTTAATCGTATATTGGCTGTCTTGCTGTTGCCAGACTTCGGCGGGGTGATAGAGCGGTTCCGAGGAAATGAGCGCGGCCCCTGGGGGGTCGTCGCCCCTGGGGCGATTATCCCTGGGGCTGTTATCCCTGGGTTCGCTATCTTTGGGGTGGCTCTCCCTGGGGACGGGGGAACTGCCGGGATCGGCGGCATTGTCCCCTTGGGTGGGGGTCTGGGCGCTTGGGGCTTGGGGGGAAGGGCTTGAACGGGCGGGGTGGGCTGCTGTCCCGATCGTCTCCGTCAGAATAACCGTCGGCAGAAGGGTGCCGCGCTGGACTAGCTCATGAAACGTCGTGGGCAATCTGGGGGAGGCTTGGACCACTAGACAGTCAGGAGGTTGTTCAGACGCGATCGCCTCAACAAAGTTCTTCAGGTCTAGGTGATAGGTCAAGCGGTAGCGATCGTGGTCGAGCGATCGCAGAAAGCTGTCCACAAGAGCTTGAGATTCGATTAAGGCGTGAATAGACAACTGCGATAGCACGGGCAGAGAACAGGGCTGATGGAACAAACAAGGTGACAGGCTCAATTACCCTCAAAAGTGCTGCTACCCAGTAGTGGCTGCCCAGTAGGGATCACCAAGTGTTGCCACCCAGTGTCGCCATCAGGAGTTGCTACCCAGTAGTGGCTGCCCAGTAGGGCACCCAAGTGTTGCCACCCAGTGTCGCTACTGCCAGGGTAATGGGGAACCAATGAACAGTGGAGCTTGTAAAGCTACCAGTTTTGGAGTCTTGGCGCTGGACTGGGAAAAAATGACCCGGTTGCAGCCTTAGAGCTGGGTTGCGCGGTTCAGGTTGCGCGGTTCTTGCTGCTCTGTTTAGTTGCACAGGTCTCGTTACGCGGTTGCAATACGCTTCTGCCTCCCTGTGATATTGCGTCTCTCTTCAACCGGGCACCTCCGACTGAGTACCCCTGAACCTGGCACTTTTATGGTAGGTAGTCTCCCGCGCTGCCAAAGGTTAGCGTCATCTGGCTAGGATGAAGGCTGGCAAGGTTTAGGGCAGGGTACGGTTTCCACGGGCGGGGGATGGAGTCAGTATGGGTAGGAACCGGTGAAACAAGCGAGGGGACTGTGAGAGGGGAGACTGTAACCCACTTGGACGATTTGGACCTGTAAAGTTCGAGGGGTGAGTCCAATAAGAGTACAAATGAATTACTTGAGTGGATCTAGGCTGGCTCATTACTACCAAATTATATCAAAACTATCGTTTTTTATGAATTTTTTAGATTTATCTCCCTCAGCGCCCCCCCTCTGACTGAGGTCTCAAGGTCTATCCGATCGTGCGTCTGAAGAGGGGAGCCACGGGGGCACGACCCCTACGGTTGATTCCAAAGTGAAATGCACCCTTTGCAACGGGGCGGTTCGGACTAAAGTCCGCACTACGAGGCACTACGAGACGTTTGTAATGGGGCGGTTCGGACTAAAGTCCGCACTACGAGGTTGCTCCAATTCGTCTATTTTTGCAACTTTCGCCCGATCCGGGTGCATTTTACAATCAAAGCTGCAAACTTCAAGGAGCCAGTCGCCATGGCCAACCCCGCCGTCCTCTGTTTCGGAGAAGTCCTGTTCGATCGCATCGCCAACGAACCCGCCCCCACCGTCGCCGCAGTCCAGTCCTGGACCGCCTACCCCGGTGGTGCCCCCGCCAACGTTGCCTGCGCCCTTGCTCAATGGGGTACCCCCACTGCCTTCCTCGGTTGCATTGGTCCAGACCCCGCCGGAGCCGAACTCCTCAGGGTCTTAAACCAAGCGGGGGTAGACACCCACCCAGTCCAGACGCACCCCAGCGCCCCGACCCGCCAAGTGGACGTATTGCGCGATGCCCAGGGCGATCGGCGCTTTGCGGGCTTTGGAGGCCGGGATACCAACCAGTTTGCCGATGCCCTCTGTGGGCCTGCGGTGTTGGATCCGGCCCTATTTGCCGCCGCGCAATTTCTGGTCGTTGGCTCCCTGGGCCTTGCCGCTCCCATCACCGGGGCCACCCTACGATCGGCCTATGCCCTCGCCCAACGGCACCAGGTCGGCATCGTCCTTGATGTCAACTGGCGACCCATGTTCTGGCCTGACCCCCGCCAAGCCCCCGCCGCAGTTTTGGCCCTCCTGCCCCAGGTTACCGTCTTGAAAGTTGCCGTAGAAGAAGCTGACCTACTGTTTAGCACCCAGGAAGCCGCCGCAATTCAAGCAAAATTCCCCAATCTCCAGGCCATCCTAGTCACTAATGGGGCAAAGGGCTGTCATTACTGGATCCAGGGGTATCAAGGGTTTATGCCCGCCTTTAAGCTGGCGGTGGTGGATACCACCGGGGCGGGGGATGGCTTTGTCGCGGGATTTGTCCACCAATTAGTCACCCAGGGACTGCCGCACGATGCGGGACAAGCTGAAGCTATGGTACGCTTTGCCAGTGCAGTCGGGGGGCTGTGTGCAACCCAACCGGGCGCGATCGCCAGCCAACCCAACCTCCAGGCTGTCCAGGCTGTCCTGGCCCCCACCGATTCCCACCCCCCCAGCCCCTCATCCCATGACTGAGATTCGCGAGCTACCCCTCAACCAAATTCGTCGGCCCCTGCCCCGGCAAACCGATCCCGCCAAGGTGGCGGCCTTGATGGAGTCGATCGCCGCTGAGGGCCTGCGGGAGCCGATCGAAGTCCTGCACGTTGAGGGCCACTATTACGGCTTTTCCGGCTGCCATCGCTACGAAGCCCACCAAAAGCTAGGGCTTTTAACCATTCGCTGCCGAGTTCGCCAAGCGCCGCGATCGGTCCTCGATCGGCACCTCGCCTAACCGGCTGTCCTCAACGCGCTTTAGGGGCGTTGGGAGGGAAAGGGGATGGGGTCGGTAGCCTGCGATCGGGGCAGACTGACCACCTCCGCCTGATGACTTTCCCGCGCGACCCGCACCAGCAGCCCCGCCGTAATCAAACTGGAGAGCATGGAATTGCCGCCATAGCTGAACAGGGGCAGGGGTAAACCC
>JAYKJG010000146.1:0-14282 GCA_035286285.1 Prochlorothrix sp. | reverse complement strand
CGCCCTGTAGTTCTACGGGCAGCGATGGACCCTGGGCTAGTTCAGAATTGTTAAATTTTGTTGAGCAACGGTGAGCAGGGACGGCTAGGGGCGATCGGCGATTAGGGCTTCCAGTTTTTCGACGGTGAGGGGTAGCTCGATCGGGCGACCATTTAAGAACAGGCTAGGGGTTCCCCGCAGACCCAACTGGATGGCCAGGGCGCGATCTTGGTTCACGGCGGTGAGGGCTTCGGGGCTGGTGCGATCGCGGTTAAATTTCGCCATATCCAAGCCCAAACTGCGGGCAATTTCCCCGTAACGCTCTTCACCCAAGGCTTGTTGCTGGGCAAAGAGGGCATCGTGAAAGGCCCAGTATTGGCCCTGTTGTTGAGCGGCCCAGGAGGCGGTGGCGGCGGGGAGGGCTTCGGGGTGAATTTCCGTTAAGGGGAAGTGCTTGTAGACCAGGGTGACCCGATCGCCCTGCTGCTCCATAAAGGTCTTCAGGACGTTGTGGGCTTGGGCACAGAAGGGACACTGAAAGTCGGAGAATTCTACCAGCACAATCTTGCGATCGGTGGCCCCTAGGGTTGGCGATTGGCCAATAAACTGATCCACATCCGCTGTCATCTGCTCCAACACTTGGCGCTGGGCTTGGCGCTGCTGCTCCTGCTGTGCCCGCTGATACTCCTGAAGCGACTCTAAAATCACTTCGGGGTTGTCCCGGATGATTTGCAAGACTTGGGCCTCTAGATCGGAGGCTTGGGTTAGGGTTTGGGCCTGACTGGTGAGGGCGGCACAGCCGGTAATGGTGACACCGAGGAGGCAGGACAGGGCCAAGCGATAAAAACGATGCAGGGTATAGCGGCGCATAGTTGAGGGGGGACAAAGGGTTGGAGTCAGCAGCCCCTATTATGGCAGGCTCCGCAGGCGCTTAACCCACCTTGTAGGCGTTCATCGGTTCTTTGATAAAGCGGATGTAGAGGTGCTTAAAGGTGGACTTGAGCACACGGGGGGCACCGAAGTCGATCGGCATCATTGCAGCCGGAAGCTGCCAGTTAGCCACCCGAAACGCCTCGATCGTGCCCTGGGGAAATGGGCAATCCGCCAGATCAGGACATAGCCCTAACTGCTGGGCAGCCACGATCGTCGGGACTGTGGTGGGATCCACCTGCAAGATTTCGACCAAGGCCCGATCGAGGGCAAAGACCTGATCCGAGGCGGCTAAAATACCCAACTCTCGCGGTTCGCCCCCACTGGGGCCGTTGCCTTCATGGCCAACAATGCCATCAACGATCGTTAAATCGGGATCGATCGCCCGCGCCGTTTCCACCAACATTGTGCCAAAGCGCTCCCGATCCTTGCCCGCCTCCATGTGCCACCAGGCTTTCATCTTGCCCGGAACGCAGCCAAAGAGATTTTTCACCCCCAAGGTCAGGGTAAGCTGCATGTGGGACTTGACCTTGGGCAGATTAATCACCACGTCGGCTTCCATGGCCTCCTTAGAGAGGCGCAGGTGGTTAAAGTCGGGGTTGTCGATCGCGTAGCGCTGCCCCTTGAACTCCACCACGGGAATTCCCAACTCCTCCAGCAGGGGACCGTAGCCATTGGCCTTGGCCACCCCCAGCGCTGACCCAAAGGCGGGGCTATCCCCTAAAAACGGCTTGCCCCCCACGGCTTGGACCTGACGGGCCACTGCCGCCACTAGATCGATGCGGGTCACACAGTCTTTGGTGGGACGGGAGCCGGTGAGGAGGTTAGGCTTCAGCAGCACCCGATCGCCCGGTTTCACAAAGTGGGTCATGCCGCCCCAGGGGTCTAGGGTTTGCTGGAGGGCACGATCGAGGGGGTCGCGATCGTAGCTTGTGGCCCGTACCAGGCTAATGGGGGGGTTGGGGGAAAGGGGGGATGTCATAGGGATTGATATCAAGAGAATTTGGCCCAGGGTTTGGCTAGAAGTCTGGCTAGAAGGGTGCATTTCACGTTTGCCCCGGTACGGACTAAAGTCCGCACGACGAGCCTTTTGAGCCAGGTCAGGGTCTGGGTTGCTCCAAAGTGAAATGTACCTGGTTAGAAGTCTGGCTAGAAGTCTGGCTATCTTAGCGCTAGCGTAACGCATTCAAGCCCATTCAGGCCCATTCAGGCCCATGGAGGCTGAGGGGGGGGATAAGCAGTCCCCCGTGCAACGGGAGTCCCAGGCATGGGGGCTGCCCTCCGGCGATCCCCGGCTCACCGAATCACCCCAGGCAGCCTTAAAATTGTGTTGATGAACACAAACGCAGGGGGTGGTTTTCTTCTAGGGTGAGTTTGAGGTTGCTGTGAACCCCAGCTTTGTGTAAACCCCCAGCTTTTGCGGAGACCGAGGTTATGGTTTGTCCTAGAGTTTTAATTCCCTGAGTTTTTGCCCTGGAGCCTCGATCGCTGGCCCACCGCATCCCCCCCTTCAGTTCTTTGACAATTCCGCCTTCACTATGCGCCTTTACTATGCGCCTTGAGCAACTACAAGCTTTTTTGGCGATCGCAGAGACCCACAGCTTTCAAGCCGCTGCCAAACACTGCCACGTCAACCAATCCACCATTAGCCGCCAAATCCAAGCTTTAGAGGCCAGTGTGGGCGCAGAACTCTTCCACCGAGGGGGTCACATTAGCCTCACCCTGGCAGGGCAATGCCTCTTGCCCCGTGCCCGCCGTATTTGCCAAGAATGGCGCGTGGCAACCCAAGAATTAGCGGATTTACTCCAGGGCAACCAAACTGAACTGTGTGTTGCGGCCATTAGCTCCATTTGCTGTCACCACTTGCCCGTTGCCTTTGAGCACTTTAGCCGAGAGTATCCCGATGTTCAACTGCGGGTGACGGCCTTGGGCAGCGATCGGGCGCTCAAGGTGCTGCGCGATGGCTTGGTGGACATTGCGGTGGTGATGCAGAACCGCTTTTTAACGGCGGCTAGCCCCATGGTGGTGACCCCCCTGTTTCAGGACACCATTCAAGTTTTGATGTCGGCGCAACATCCCCTCAGCGGCCATTCCGGGCCGATTTCCTGGGAAGCCCTGTCCCAATATCCCCATGCGGTTTTTAAGGATGGCTATGGAATGCGGCGCTTGATTGAGGAGCAGTTTGCCCAGCGGGGGCTGTCCCTCCATGTGGCCTTGGAGTTGAATACGTTGGATGCCTTCCGGGGCATTGTGCGGCGGGGTCAGGCGGTGGCCCTGTTGCCCCAGTCAGCTTTGGTGGAGGTGGCGGGGGATCCCAGTTTGACGGTGCGATCGATCATCGGCCCCAGCCTGACGCGGGAGGTGGTCTGCGTCACGACCCAAGATCGGCTCTTGATCCCCCCCATCCAGCGCTTTTGCGCCATTCTGGAAACAGTCGTTAAAACCCAAACCCAAACGTTCCCCCAGGCGGTCTAAGCGGTGTGGTCTAAGCGGTGCGGTTTAAGCGGTGTGGTTTAAGCCACTGCCTTCGCCTCTGCCCCCCGGCCCAAGACCTCCGGCTTGGGGGTTGGGGTTGGGCTGTCCACCGCTAGGGCCGACACCGGTGCAATCCCGGCTTGGTCCAAAATTGCCGGAACCAGATCTTCCCGTTTAATGGCCATAATATGGACCCCTTCACAGAGTTGCTGGGCCAGTTTGACCTGTTCGGCGGCGATCGCAACCCCTTCCTCTAAGGGCTTGGGAGCTTGGGCAAGGCGATCGATGATGGACTGGGGAATGTGGACCCCCGGCACATAGCGGTTAATAAATTCAGCATTTTTCGCTGATTTCAGCAGAAAAATCCCCGCCAGCACCGGCTTACCGCAGGGTTTGGCCACCTGGGTCATGAACTGCTCAAAGCGATCGAAGTCCGTAATCATCTGGCTTTGGAAAAAAGCAGCCCCCGCCGCAACCTTGCGCTCAAAGCGCTTTTTTAAGGCAGACTCGTTGGGCAGTTGGGGGTCAACTGCCGCCCCCGCCAAGAGGGTTGTGGCACCGTCGGGCATGGCTTGATCGTTCCAGTCCAAGCCGGTATTGAGCTTCTCGATCAACGTCAGCAGCCGCACCGATTCCAAATCAAACACCGCGCGGGCCTTGGGGTGATCTCCAGCTTTGACGGGATCCCCAGTCAGGGCCAAAATATTGTGCAGCCCCAGGGCATGGGCACCCAGGAGGTCAGCCTGAAGCCCAATGCGGTTGCGATCGCGGCAGGTCACCTGACAGATTGGCTCAATACCTTGGCGCTGCAACAGCACACAGGCCGCCAAGGAAGACATCCGCATCACCGCACGACTCCCATCGGTCACATTCACCCCATGGACACGGTGCTTCAGGGTTTCAGCCATGGCCAACATGTGGCCGGGATCCCCGCCCTTGGGCGGAGAGACTTCGGCTGTAACAATAAACTCACCGGCTTGGATGGCGCTGCGCAGTCGGGTAGACATGGGGACTTTGTTCGGGGGTGTAAAAAGGACGGAATCAAGTCTGGAAAAAGAATTTGAGGGTGAGGGGCGGGGGAAAAGTTGCCCATTAGGCATAGCCCGCACAAAAGCAATCCACCCCCTCGCTCATAATTTGTAGGGCCACCGGCATCGCCAGCACCTCCGGACAACCAGAGTCGGTCCCAACCAGGTGACGAACCAAGCTAATCACATCCCCCTGACGTAGACTTTGGCGAAAGTCGGGCTGACAAATGAGGGGGCGAAAGCGTTTGGTGTAGCTAGCCAGCCACCGATCGCGCGAATCGGGTTCTAAATTGGATTGAATGGCAAGGGTAATGGCCGCATCTTCTAGATCGCCCTCGCAATCCTCGATCGTCTCCAGCGATCGCAGCACCCCTGGATAATCCGCCATGGCACGCCGCCATTGTTCTAGATCGGCTGGATTAATTTGCACAATTCCGTCCTAATTTGGCTAGGTGACTTCAAGGTGGGGGATAGGGAAGTTTAGAAATAAGGCAATTTAGAAACATCAGCGAAATCAGTTTGGTTATAGCATTTAGCCGTCAGCTTTGGGGTGCTAACGCTGAACCAAACCCCGAACCCACTCACGCTATCCTAGATGCGGTTCTTGCTCCCCTGCACCTGGAAGACACAGCCTTGACCCTGCCTAGTCCCATCCCTTGCCCCCATTGCGGCTCCCAGGGGGAGCTAAACCCCATCATCTTAATGGAGGCGATCGGCTGCGATCGCTGTCAAAGCTTATTTACCTTAAGCAACCCAGACTTAATCCTCGAACAGATTGCCAGCCCCACCCCCACCCCTCGACGCTGGCGCTGGACCGGACAGCACTGGCGACGCTTACCCCCCCCACAACAATCCCCCTGGATTTTGGGGGCCGCGCTTGTGATTGTGCTCACCCTCCTCTGGATGCCCGTTCTGCTCAATGGCGCTGTACCGGGACTGATGCCCCTATGGCTTGCGGTCTTCTTTGGGGGGGTGGTTTTACCGGGAGTCGTCCTGTGGGTGACCTATCGGCGTTAAAATCCTGGTAAACCCCCAGCCCCCGCATCCCCCCGTGTCTCTCACACCGCATCCCCCCGCGCATCTCACTTTGAAGAGTCTGCCAACCCAGCCCCCCTCTGGGCTGTGTGACCCCCTGCCTAGAGGCTCAGCCCCTGGCCTGTCCTCCCCCCTCAAAGTGAGATCCACCCTGACACTGCCCTAAGGACTGACACCCTTGGGCTTTCCCCCGTTGGTATCCCCCCCCATGTCACTTGTGGATCCCGCCCATCTCAACTTAGAAAGTACCCTCTACCAAGCCCACAACGGCAGCCTCAACTTGGGTAACAGCCAAGGCCGTCAGCGCAGCCGTGCCCTCCGACACATGGCCCGTGCCCTCGATCAGGCGATGGATGACATCCTGGAGGCCAACACCCTGGATCTGGAAGCCTGTGAGGAAATGGCCGTCCCCGAATTGATCCGGGATTGGTTGCGCCTGACCCCAGAACGGCTCCAAGATGGGGTTAAAATTTTGTGGGATCTCAGCACCTTAGAGGATCCCCTAGAGCAGGGAATTGCCACACCTTCCCACAGCAGCGGCTTCACCCAGGGCTTTACCCAGCGCGTCCCCCTTGGGGTTGTCGCCCTTGTCTATGAGTCGTTGCCCTTGCTGGGGGCGATCGCCGCTGCCCTCTGTATCCGCACGGGCAACAGTTTAATTCTGCGGGGCAGCACCGATGCCAGTCACTCCAATGCCGCGATCGCCCATGCTCTACGGGCCGGACTGGAGTCCGCCGACATGCCCCCCGCCTGTGTCACCCATTTGGGAGGCGATCACGGCAGTTTGCTGCGCGACAGCCTCGTCCAAAGTCCCTGGGTGAATTTGGTCATTCCCTACGGTCGCCCCAGCTTGGTCCATCGGGTCGAGCAGGTGGCCACGGCCCCGGTGCTCAAGACGGGCATGGGCAATTGTTATCTTTACTGGGCAGCTTCGGGCCAGTTGGAGCTAGTGCAGTGGATGATCCAAGACAGCTACGCCACAGAGCCGGACCCGGTGAACGCCATTGAAAAAGTGTTGATTAACCGGGATGTGAGGGAGAGCGTGGTGCGGTTATTGTTGGAGGGGCTAAAGGCAGAGGGGTTTCAGTTGCGGGGCGATCAGAGCTTGTTGGAACTGTGCAGCGATTTAGAGCCAGTGGAGGCGGCGGAATGGTCCCAGCCCTATTTGAACCGGACCGTGGCCTTTCGGTGTGTGCAAAACCTGGAAACGGCGGTGAACTGGATGAACGCCCACAGTAGCTCCCAAGCGGACTGCATTGCCACCGAGTCCTATGGCGAAAGCCAGGAGTTTTGCCAGCGCATCAGTAGCGCAACGGTTTATGTCAATACCTCATCGCGGTTCTATCGCCACCCGGCCCACAGCAGCCAAGTGGCCTTAGGGATGTCCAATCAACGGGGACATCGCCACGGTCGCATTGATCTGACTACCTTGACCACGGCTAAGCACATCATTTTGGGAAGAGGGCAAGTAAATCTATGACTTTGGTCTGGAGCCAAGTGATTCTGTTCTGCCTGGGTCTTTGTACGGGCCTCTGTACGGGCCTCGGCGGCGGTTGGTTGTGGGGACAGCAGCGCGATCGCCAACGCCAGGAGCCATCTTTACCGGGGGAAGCCTCGATCGATCGGCCAACCCCTGCCCTAGTGGTCCCCTCTGCCCCGGTCCCGGCACCCCCTGGGGCGGCCCCTCAGCCCACCGAGACCCCCGCCATCGCCTCGGCGATCGCCACCCTCCAAGACAGCCACCTGGCCAACTACTATGCGGGCTTCCTGGCTCGAACCTCCCACGAGCTACGATCGCCCCTCAGCAGCCTGATGAGCCTGCACCAAATCATCCTCAACGACCTCTGCGACGATCCAGCGGAGGAGCGCCAATGCGTGCAGCAAGCCTACAACTCCGCCCAGCGGCTGTTAGACATGTTGGAGCTAATGACCCAACTCTCTAAGCTCAAAGTGGGCAGTCACCCCCGCCACATCCAGCCCGTTTCCCTGCTGCAAGTCTTGCAGGATGTGCAAATGCTAACCCGCCTTCAGGTGGCCAATCGCAACTTTCACCTGACCCTGGATCTCCCGGAACCAACCCTTATGATCCAAGCGGCTCCCGGCTGTCTGCGCCAAGCCCTGCTCTGCCTGATCATCAGCACCGTCGAGGACAGTCAAAGCCACCAAGCCCACCTCAAACACTACTGCGATCGGGAGCAGGGCCGTCTGTATCTTGCGCTAGACGACGATCGGCCCCCAGAAGACTGGCAAAAAGCCCGCAGCATCCTCCAGGAAACCCCAGCCCCCTCCCCCGAAGACCTGCTCGCCCAGATCCGCCAATCCCAGGACTTACCCCTGCCCCACCTCAGCCCTGAGATGTCTCTCTTTCTAGCGCGGGAGTTCCTCAACCTCAGCGAAGCAGAACTCAAAATTGCCCCCAGCCAAGCCGAGGCAACTGCCCTATCTGGGGCAGTCCAGTGCAGCTTTGCCCTGGTGGAATCATTGAAGGACTAGTTCAGCTTCAGGGCCGTCGGGGGCACATCATCCCAGGAGGTCACGGTGTGTTGGTTGACCGTCCACCCCTGGGCCTTTTGTTCAGGGGTGAGGTTGTCTTGGAAAGCTTGGTAGCAGTCCTGGGCCTGGGCTGGATTGGTACAGGCAATGCAGGAATAGAGGATCCCAGACGGGTCTAATTGTTCGTTTACCCAAATCGTAGTCATAGGTCACCAAGCGGTATGAACAGACAGAGGGGGACAGCAGGAGAGACAGCAAACCCTACCCCCTTCCGCTGGCGGGGGCAGAAGCTTCAGGCACTGCCATCAGAGCAATGATCAAAATCACAAAAGCCCCCAGCCCCGCCTGTTCTCGTCCTGGGCGCGGAGTTGGGGGCTGAGGAAGAGCCGGTTTAGAAGAGCCGGTTTAGTTGTCGTCGTCGCGGCCAAACTTGGGGATAAAACTGGGGCGATCCTTGGTTTCCCAACCGGGGGGGCGCTTGGAGTTGTACCAGGCAATGGAGCCAATGCCCACTGCGGCGACAAAGCCCACCAGCACCAAGAGGGTGAGAACAGTCATTGCTGGAAATGCCGCTCCAGCTTCCACCTGCATCAGCAGGGGCGTAAAATTCGCTAAATCCATGGGAATAACCTCCGCAAAGAAAATCCGAAAGTCATGGCAGGGTTTTGGCTTCCCAAAATCGGAGCATGACCCAAAAACTCACCTTCAGTGTAGCGTGAGTGGGAACGGGGGACTTCTGCCGCCCGGTACTAGCCTTTGCGATCGGGGAAACGATCGAGATGGGCAACCCCATAGAGCATCATTTGCTGGTTGCGCAGGCGCAACTGATCAACCCGGATTTGCATCCCATCCAGCGCAAACTGATCCAAGTCCAGCAGAGTGTTGAGGGAATCGACCAGGGCCGTTCCTAACTCAACACTGGCGGCATCACCGGCACAGGTTACCTCCGTAAAGCGGATGCGCTTGCGGTTCTCGACCTCCATTTGGGCAGTGATGTCTACGGGGGTGGGGCTGGGCCGATCGCCAACGTGGATTTGGCTGATGAGTTGAATGGAGCGATCGGCATTAATCTTGAACACCGTGTCGCGGAAGGTCAACGGTTGCCCTTCATGGCGAATGGTCTTGAGCTTTTCCGTGAGGAAGGGTGTGTTGAAGGAATCGGTTAAGTCAGTCTCGCTCAGGGCCACGCGCATACTGGCCTGGATCGGCTGCTTGAGCTTGACCTGCCCGCTGAAAATGGCACCAAAGTCGATGGCCACAGCTTGGACATACAATTCCATGGACTCGACGCGCAGGCCGCTATGCATCAGCAGCCCCTTGCCCAGAAAATCAAAGCCGTCCACGCTACCTTGCAGCAGCTTCGCAACCGGCTCGGCCCGTACATTGACCGCTAGCTGCTCTGACTTCTTAAAAAGCGCCGAAATGGCCGCCGTTACAACCTTGCTAACGACGCGGTCTCCGCCTTGATTCGGAAATGGCAAGCTACCAAACACTGTGGATATCATTGTCCTCTTGCAAATTTGCATCGTGACCAGGGTTGCCATCCGTGGGCCTGAAGCGCCGGAGAACTCTCAGGGCTGACCATTCAGTTACGGATTGGGGGAAAGCCCAGCCAGCAGGCGGGAAACCAACTGTGCTGGAAACGCACGCTGTCAATGGAGAAGCCCTAGGGGAGCCTCAGCGTTCTGACGAGCGGCGGTCTAGCCCAAGGATGGGGGAAGAGGCTCAAGACCGAGAGGTCTATCCCCCCCAGGTGGCTTCTCCAGCAGTGGCCGAGGAAGTTCATCCCTCAAATCATCCGTTGGGGCGTTGCTAACCATCCCTGGTGCTCTATTATTACATTAACAATTGTAAATAAGTGTTTCAATTGCTTTATATAAGTCATGGGGGATTCCAATGAGTCCGCATCCCCCCATTGGCCTCCAAGAGCGTCAAGGGCGTAAAAAGGGCGTAAAACCGATCTGCGCTTCAGACGCGCAAATGCAGCAAAGTTTAGGCGATTCCATCCCCTGCCCATTGTCTCGCACTGGGGTCTTTTTAGGGTAGAAGTCGCAGGGGATCAACGCCATCACTCTCCCAGCCCTACCCCTGTCAAGCCCTAGGATTGACTGGACAAACTTGTTAACGTATGAGAGGCGAACGGTGGGTAAACCGATCCTCTCCCCAGCAGATTTTCTAGCTTCCCCATTGTTGCGATCTGCTCCCAAAATTTTTACAAAATCCCCCTGTACCCTTTATCAAGAACCCCTAAAAAACATCGTGGTCACCCATTTAGACTCCCCTGCTCCTGCTCTGACTCTCCCAGCACTGGCTTCTGCGGACTATCGCTGGGCGCGGGATGATTATAAAGCTGTCGATCGTGTCCGGGATATTGGTCAGTTTGTTACGCAACTGATGATGTATCTCTGGATGGATCAGCAGTCCTGGAGCTACCGAGACAGTAGCTTGCCGATCGTGGACCAAAAGGCGGCACGGCAGCGGCGACGGGCGATTTGGGTGCGGGAAAGTTTGCTGCATTTGGGGCCGACCTTTATCAAAATTGGGCAGTTTTTCTCGACCCGCGCCGATCTGTTCCCCCTGGCCTATGTGGAGGAACTCTCCAAGCTGCAAGATCAGGTTCCGGCCTTTAGCTATGAGCAAGTCCAGACGATCGTCCGGCGGGAGTTGGGGAAGCCGATCGAAGCGGCCTTTGCGGTCTTTGAGCCGGAGCCGATCGCCTCAGCGAGCCTGGGCCAAGTCCATCGGGCGGTGTTGAAGTCAGGGGAAGAGGTGGCGGTGAAGGTGCAGCGTCCAGGACTGCATCGGCTGTTTGGGATTGATCTGGGGATCCTGCGGACGATCGCCGAATTTGTGCAGCACCACACCCCCCTGGGCCAAGACGGTCGGGACTGGGTGGGGATTTATGAAGAATGCCGCCGGACCCTCTGGGAAGAAACGGATTACATCAGCGAAGGGCGCAATGCCGATACGTTCCGGCGCAATTTCCGGGATTTACCCAGTATTGTGGTGCCGCGCATCCACTGGCGCTATACCTCCTCGGCGTTGCTGACCATGGAGTATGTGCCGGGAACTAAGGTCAGTGAAGTGGCGGTTTTGGAGGCGGCGGGCCTCGATCGCAAGGCGATCGCCCAACTCGGAGTTGAAGCCTATTTGCGCCAGGTCTTACACCACGGCTTTTTCCATGCCGATCCCCACCCCGGCAACATTGCCGTTGATTCCCAGGGGCGGCTGATTTTCTATGACTTCGGCATGATGGGCCAAATTCACCCCAGCACAAAATCGCGCCTGATGCTGACCTTTGCGGGCATTATGCAAAAGGATGCCAATCTGGTGGTGAAGGCCATGGTGGAACTGGGAGCCTTGACCAGTAGCAGCGATTTAGGGCCGGTGCGGCGATCGGTGCAATATATGCTCGACACCTACTTCGAGCAAGCCCTCAGCACCCATGAATCAATTTCCATGGCGGATATTAGCGAAGATCTCTATGAATTGAGCTACGATCAGCCCTTCCGCTTTCCGGCGACCTTTACCTTTGTCCTGCGGGCGCTTTCAACCCTAGAGGCCATGGGCAAGTCCCTCGATCCAGACTTTAGCTTTATGGAAGTGACCCAACCCTTTGCGGCGGAAATCTTGGGTCAGGAAAACATGAGCGAACCAGAGATGATTCTCAATCAACTCAGCCGCCAAGCCACTCAGTTTACCAACACTAGCCTAGGGTTGCCCCAGCGCATCCATGCCAGCCTCGACAAGCTAGAAGCAGGCGATTTCCGGCTGCGGGTCAATTCCGTGGAAGGCAACCGGGAACTGCGCAAACTCAACACCTTGGCCCAGGGGATTCTCTATACCCTCCTCTTTGGGGCGCTGTTCCTGGGGGGGACGAATTTTCTGATTGCGGGCTGGGAGCGGACGGGGCACCTCTTTTTGGGGCTGTCCAGTTTTCCGGTGCTGCTGTTGTTGCAGTTGATGCTGTTTAAGGTCGATCGCTTCAAAACCCCCTAGGGGCTTAAGCGGGCAAGAGGGGCCAACTAATGGCCCCGCCCATAATCACCACCAAGCCCAGGGCTAGCAGTTGCTCTAGGCGGCGGAGGATCGGGCGGATTTCATAGGTGAAGATCAGGCGATCGCGGGTGAGGATTTCCGCCGGTTTTTGCCAAATTTGGCCATCAAACCAGCCGGATTCTTCATAGCAAATGGCGGGCTGGGCAAGGCGATCGCCCACATAGCGCCAGCCCAAATACAACTGCACCAAAACCAACAGCACAGGCAAACAAGCCCCGGTGCTGCTGGTGAGCAGAAATTTAGCCACGTGGTAGCGGGGTACAAAGCTCGCAGCGGCGATCGGGCCAGCAATGACCCAACTGAACAGCCACACCCCCAACAGCGGTCTTAGCAACCGAGGAAAGGGAAACAGCGCCAAGCCAAAAAACCAGGACTGGCGGAGTTCTTGGTACTCATTGAGGGGTTGCTGTTCCGCTGGAACGGGGCAAGGGGTGGAGTAGGTAGGGGGTTGGGTCATAACTGGATCAACAGGAATTGAGGGTGAGGGCTACCACAGGGGTGAGGGGATCCCGCTCCCTAGCGCCAGTCTCCGCCCAAGGATGCTGAAGAAGCGACCACAGCCGGGGCGCTGGGATGAAAGGGAACCACATCGCCATGGCCCCAAAAGGCTTCCAAGTTATAAAACTCTCGCTCTTCAGGCATAAAAATATGGACGATGAGATCGCCAAAATCTTGCAAGATCCAGCGGCCTTCCTGCTGTCCTTCCACCCGCTTGGGACTTCGCTGCCACTCCGTTGCCAATTTGGCTTCGATCGATCGGGCGATGGCCTTCACCTGTGCCGGGGAAAAGCCGGTCACCAAGACAAAATAGTCCGCCAGGTAAGAGACCTCCGTCACCCGCAAAATTGCAATATCTGCGCCCTTGCGATCGTCGGCTGCTTCAGCGGCAGCAAGGGCCAGGGCAGCATCTGCCGGAGCCTTGGTCAGGACGGTGGGTTCAATGGGAGCGCGGTCTGGGGATGGGACAGAAGGGAAGGATTCAGTCATGGGCTAGGGGTAAGTGCCGGATAGTGCTTCTATTGTACGCTGCTGCTTTGGGCTAAGGCAGGGACTTAAGGGAATCTTGAGGGAATCCCCATTAAGACCGCAGCAAGGGTACAGCGCCAGCGGGGGTTGGCCTAGGGCGTGTCATCCATGAACGGTAGAAACCTTGGAATATCAGCGTTACACGCCCGCCCCAAGGTTATGAGCGAGGGGCTGCGTCTCTGATGCTGAGAGCATTCTAGGATTCAATGATGACAGCCCCTAGCCGAAGACATTCTCAGATTGGCGAGAAGACCCAGACGCACTTCCCGGTTGGCCCGGTTGTTGGCCCGGTTGGCCCTGTTGGGCTTGGGCCTTGGCCTTGGCCCGTGCTGCACTGCGCCGCAGGGCTTGGAGACGGGCTTCATACTTGGCCCGTTGCCGTTTTTTTGGCGTTTGCTCTACTAAGGTCTTGAGGGCACTGCCAAGGCTCTTGTAGGCGTTGGGCAGGGTATAGCCAAAGCGGGTGGCCAAGGCGATCGCCCGCTCATCGGCCTCGATCGCTTCCTGGAGGCGCTTCTCGGTATTATTTTTTTGGTACAAACGGTACCCGGCAAAACCCGACAGCCCCAAGGCTAGCAACAGCAGCACGCCATCCTGGACCCACAACTCACCCACAGCACCCCCCAGACCGATCGCCAGGGCCGCCATTTCCCAGCCATCGCGGGGAATCGTATCATTTTGAATGCGGCCCACTTCATGCCAAAACAACAGGTTGCGTTGGTCTAGGGCAAATTGCTCCCAGCGCACTAAGTCAATTTGGACCTCCACTTCATCGCGGCCAATTTCCTCACAGGTGATCAGCGGCGGATCCACGGCAGTGGAAGACTCTACGAACACCCAACTTTGCAACTCAGGGGGTAGCAAACCCTTGAGTCGCTGGAGTTCGCTCATGTCTGTTCTGACGCTAGCGCGGGAAAATGTTGTCATGGCTCACCTATGCGATCGGGTGGACTATTTGGGCTGGAAGAAGGCTCCAACGTGAGATGTCATTAAGCATACAACATCCCCTTCAAAGTCACCGCAACCCTAGCTACCGTGGGACGCTCCCTGCGATCGGCAGGGGCTAAACCGGGGGGTGTGCCAGTGGAGAAAAGTGGCACAAGCAGCGTTGAAGCAGGGGGGGAGTCCAGTATTGTAATAGGCGTGTGAGGAGTGAAAGTTCGAGCGAAAAAGCCTCTGGGGTCGAAACACGGAAAGACTCCCAGGGGCTTTTCTTCTTTAAAGCGTTTTGCGGTTTTAGACCTTCTTTCTGCTGTT
>JAYKJG010000145.1:0-11885 GCA_035286285.1 Prochlorothrix sp. | reverse complement strand
CCCACCTTCCCTTCTCTCTCACCAAACCCTAAACTAAAAAGAGCCACCCCCCGCAACATCCCCATAACCTCCCTTAACCTTGACACTCAGCCCCGACCATAGCCATGCAACTCACCCCATCCCCCTTACTCGAACGCATTACCATCAACCCTGACATCATGGCCGGACGACCCACCATCAAAGGCACCCGGCTAACCGTAGAATATATCCTCAACCTGCTTGGCCACGGCTCAACCCCAGAGGACATTTTGGCAGAATACCAAGAACAAACCCTCGAAGACATCCTTGCCTGCCTTTTATTTGCTGCAAAAACCCTAGAAAACATAGAATCTGAGCAATTTTGGGATAAAGTTGCCTAATGCGCTTTTTAGTTGATGAATGTACCGGGCCAAGAGTAGCCCAATGGCTGCGGGAAGCAGGTCATGACGTGTTTTCAGTGTATGAACAAGCACGGGGACTCGACGATGAAACCGTCATTCAACAAGTCGATCGTGAGTCACGAATCCTCATCACTAATGACACCCTCCCACCACCGCGATCACCCGATCGCCCCCCTCCCAAGCTAAACCCTAAGCGATCTCCCTTACACCCCATAAGCCTAACTTATTTAGTCCTCTGCCGTTAGAGCATGAATCCAACCCAGGTTTAACGGCAAAATTGCCCGAATCAGCCTGTGATCCAACGTCCAGAACTCAGCCTCAATTGCCTCTGCCACAGCCAAATAAGCCCCATCATAGGCAACCCGTTGCCCCAAAATCTCAGCCCAATATAGGCTACGCTCCATCAATATCGGAGTTGGATCAACCCACTCGATCGGCAAGCCCAAAAGCTGATCGAAAGCCTCCTTAACTGCTACGGCATCCAAAAAACCAGCAACCCGCGCTTTCCGTAACGCCGAAATAACCTCATAGCACCACAAAGTCGGCACAAAAAATTGATAGCCTTGCTTTTGCCAATCTGAAACCTTTTGGACGGCTTGGGGCGTAGCCGGTAGCGACAACACTAACGCCAACGTGATATTCGCATCCAGAACAATTTTCATCACTCTATCAATCCCAGCCACTGCCCTAAATCTGTTTCTCGATCGACCCGTGCCTCAGCCACCCAATCCCGATCGCTACAGCCAAACCGCTCTGCAATCTTGGCCCGAAACCCCGCCAAATTCTCCCAATATTGCTCCCAGTCTTGGCTTGTCGTCCTCACCTCAGACTGCGGCTGCATCACCACAACAACTTCATACAGCCCCGCTGCCACATTAGGCGGTAACGGAATCGTCAGCGATCGATCGGCCTTCACCTCAACCTGCAACTGTATCCTTTGCATCCCAACTCCCCAAAACATAAACGCTAACACCTCCCCATCCTAACACCCCCCGATCGCCCCCTATCCCCGCTCCTGCCACAACAAACCCTCCAGATACCGCACCACCAACCCCCGCCCCTCCCGCCACCGCGATCGCAACCTCTGAATCACCCCAAACTCCTCCACGCTTCCCTTCTCCTTCCCCAAACCCTAAACTAAAAAGAGCCACCCCCCCGCAACCCCCCATCTCCCCATGACCTCCCTCCAAGATCAACTCCTTCAAGAACTCCGCAACACCCCGCCCTCCCTCCTCCAGCAAATCCTCGACTTTGTACGCTTCCTCAAGCAACAGTACAAAATCCCCTTTGTTCCAGCCCCTCACCCCCCCGCAGTACAGCCCCCAGAGATCGATCGGCCTGACTTAGATTCGATCGTGGGTCTCTACTCCGGTAGCCCCAACCTTTCTGAGCAAGCCGAAGACATCCTAGAAGCAAACTTGGGCGAATCGGGCTGGACATGGAAAGCTTAAGCGCCATAACAGACACAGGCTTTGTCGTTGCCCTAACCAACCGTAATGACAAATACCACCAAGCCAGCATACCCGTGTACAAACAGCAGTCTAAAATCCTACTGCCTCAAACCGTCCTGGCTGAGGTCGCCTATCTCCTCACCCGCGATGCAGGAATTGCCATTGTGGTTCAATTTCTGCAATCCCTCAAGTTCAGCAAATTTGAACTCCTGGGCCTTAACGAGGTCGCCCTTTCCCGCACAGCCGCCATTTTGAACCAATATCAGGATAGTCGTATTGACTTTGTGGATGCCTCCGTCATGGCTTTAGCAGAGAATCACAACCTCAGCACAGTTTTAACCCTCGATCGTCGTGATTTTAGCCTCTATCGCCCCCAGCACTGTAACAGTTTTACCTTACTACCCTAACCTCTCCCCCGGACTCCTCTCCAGTACCCTCACCAACACCTTCATCGCCCCCCTCAATTCCCCCCTAAGCGATCAAAATCCTTTTCACAGCCTCAAACCTAACTGAAATTAGGTGTAATCACCGGGATAACCTGATTACGGTGCTTGCGATAAATCTGAAAATCACTATCCAACGTTAAAACACAACTCCCATCAAACATCTCACTCATCCTCACCAAACAAGCATCCGCCACAGACATCGGCACCGATCGATAACGACTGACCAAATCCTTCACCACTGCTATCTCTGCATCCAGACAAAACGGAAGCGTAAGATAGCGACGACGGACTAATTCCAACACCTTCTCCGGCCCTTCGTGAAGACGCTGAGTCAAAAAACAAGATTCCGCAATCACAGCCTCACAAGTTATCGCTGGCTCCCTCACCTCAGTCAGTTGATCAACCGCCCAGCGATGAAATCGGTCTTGGGGCACCAAAAAAGCAACCAGAACCCCCGTATCCACAATCACCGGCCTGCTCATCACTCCCCAAACCCCTTCATATAAGCGGAATTATAGGATAAATCCTCCAAATCGCTGTCTAAACAGCCAATAAACTCATGGGCTAGCTCCGCAAACGAAACCGAGCTAGATATAGAACCCTCCCCATCAGTAGGGTTAGGCATCGCAGCCCGTGGAGCCACCCCCAGCAAACCCACCGCACCACGAGCTTGGGGGTTCATTACCACCACCACCTCATACAGCCCCGCTGCACAATCGGACGGTAACGGAATCGTCAGCGATCGATCGGCCTTGACCTCAACCTGCAATTGAATCGTTTGCATCTTAAACCCTCCCGAAACATAAACGCTAGTCCCTCCCCATCCTAACACCCCCCGATCGCCCCCTACCCTCGCAAGTCAGAATGGGGTACCACCCTGCGGTTAATTCTCCTCAAATTGGCTCGGATCAATCCCCATTTGCCGTAACTGCTCCAACAAGCGTAACCGCGCTTGCCGCTCCTGCTCTGCCCGCAGCCGCTCCTGTTCCGCCCGCAACCACTCCCGCTCCGCCCGCAGCCGCTCCTGTTCCGCCCGCTCCTGCACCAACGGATAGGCCACCCCCGACTCATTAAACCAGGCCAACCATTCCCGCTGTCGCCCCCGTAATTCCCCCTGCACACAGCCAATCCCTAGCCCGACCTCCGGCATCCACACCGGATCCCCCGCAATACGCCGGTAAACCCCCGCCTCCAGCCGATACACCTCTAGGGCATCAACCGTTAAGGCTGGCAATCCCGTCTTGCCATGACTTCCCGCTGCTCCATTGCGTCCCGCTGCTCCATTCGTCCCCGTTGCCAGTTCAGAATGCTGCACCGCCCCGCCGGTGTAGCGCTGCTTGCGTCCCTTGTGCCGTCGCTGACCGTTGTAGATGACGTAGTACAACACCCCCAACTGGGCGTAGATCTCAAACTTGCGATCGTACTCGCCCCCGTACTTATGGGACACATGCTCTAGAGCCAAAATTGGCACCACATCGCTTTCTTCGGAAATGACATAACTCAACCGCCCCCGATCGGGATAGCGATAGCGCGGCACACCCAGCGCCAGAAAACCATCGGGAATAATGGTCGGGGTGCGGCGACGTTGCCCTTCCCGGTCATAAACCGCCATATCCACCGCAAAATACCAATCACGCCGATCGATCCAAATCTCCTCCAGTGCAGCAAACAGCCAGTTAGGCAGCAGGTTCTGATCTTCGTTATCCACAGGGGTGTCGTCGGTATGGGGGAGTTCTTCGCTACTGGGCAGGCGATCGGGCCAAACCCCTGGCTCAGGAATTTTGTGGGTATCCATAGCAGCTTCACTCCTCAAAATTAGACTTCAGCGGCTTCATGGCGCAACTCCTGGATTAAATCCGTTAAATCATGGGCAGTTGCCTGGTACACCTCCCCGCAAAAATCACAGGTCGCCTCCGCCCCATCATCCGCCTGGATCATATCCTGCAACTCCGCTTGCCCCAACATCTTCAAGGCACCCAGCACCCGATCGAAGGAGCAAGGACAGGAAAACGTCAGATTCTGCGGCTCCTGGACCAGATTTAGTCCTAAATCCCCCAGTAAATCCTCTAAAATTTCCGGTAAGGACTTGCCCGATCGCAGCAGCGGCGTAAACCCCGTTAAGTGCTGACAGCGGGACTCCAACACCTTCACTAAGGCCAAATCCCGCGCCGCCTTGGGCAACACTTGGATCAGCAACCCTCCCGCCGCCTGCACCCCGTCATGGTCCGCAAAAACCCCCAAAGCCATCGCCGACGGCGTTTGTTCCGAGTGGGCCAGAAAATAGGTGACATCATCCCCCACTTCCCCCGTCACCAGTTCCACGGTGCTGCTAAAGGGTTCGCCATAGCCCAAATCCCGCATCACAAACAAATAGCCCGCCCCCAACGCCGCCCCCACATCCCAATGGCCCTCCCCGTTGGGGGGCAGATCCACCGCTGGATTGTGAACATAGCCCCGCACCGTACCATTGCGGCCCGCATCCACCATCAGCCCCCGCAAGGGGCCACTGCCGCGAATCCGTAAATTGACGCGGGCCTGGGGCTGTTTCATGCTGGAGGCCAACATCAGCCCAGCGGCCATGGTCCGGCCTAGGGCATCGGTGGCGACGGGGGAGAGGTTGTGGCGTTGGCGGGCGGTTTCCGTGAGGTCGGTGGTGATGACACCCACGGCCCGAATGCCATGGTTAGCGGCGGTTGCGCGGATGAGTTGATCTGCCATGGGGATTAGTGAGGGTCAGTGCTAGGGGGTTTGGGATGCCATTTAGGGATGCCATTTAGGGATGCCATTTAATATTGCAGCCAACGCTGGGCTTTTGGTTGGGGTCCACGGGCCGATCGGCCAAAACCGCCTCGATCGCCGCCCGCAGGTCTTTCCCCGTCACGGGGATGGCATTGCCCGGTCGGCTATCGTCCAGTTGGCCCCGGTAGACCAAGCGCTGGTCGGCATCAAACAAAAAGAAATCCGGTGTACAAACGGCATTGTAAGCCTTGGCGACGGCCTGGGTTTCATCAAAGCAGTAGGCAAAGTTAAAGCCCAAACGCTGGGCCTGTTCCCGCAGGTGGTCCGGGCTGTCCTGGGGATGGGTGAGGATGCTGTTGGAGCTAATGGCGATCATGCCTAAGCCCTTGGTGCGGTAGTCGCGATCGAGGTTTTTAATTTCCCGCTCGATGTGTTTGACAAAGGGGCAGTGCTGGCAAATAAACATGACCAGAAAGCCCTTGCGATCGCTAAAGTGAACGGGGCTAAGGTAATACCCCGAAACAACGTCGGGCAGTCTAAAGTCGGGGGCAACGGTGCCCAGGGGCAACATGGCGGACTCAGTTAGGGCCATTGTTCAGCACAGTAACACTTCAATGGGTTCAAGCTCAAAGCTTAACCGTATCGTAAACCATAGCCGATCGCAGCCATCCCCCCATGGTTGCCCCGGTTTGTGGCCCTAAGAGGGTCGATTTCACCGTGGCGGGCACCAATTTGGGTAGGGGCAATCCCCCCGTGGTTGCCCCGGTTATTGTCGGTTCCAAAGAAAAGGGTCGGCACAGGGGCACGACCCCTACCGTTGGCGGTTCCAACGTGAGCCGTTGGTTTCATCGCCGTTGATGCCGTTTATGGTGTAGCCATTGCGATATAACAGATAGGCAATCTCCAAAGCAGATCCAAAATAATGCAAAACCCCCTGGGACGGCGCTGGATAAGGCGCTGGATAAACAGAAGGCTACCGAGGCCATGGCTCCAAAACCCAAGTCCCCCGATCGGCCCCCCCCTTACCCCCCTTGTGCCTTGCACCCTCACCCAAGTTCGGCGATCGCTGCCCCGTTGGCCCTGGGGAGTCGGTGTCCTCCTCACCACCACGATCGTCCCAACCGCCTTCCCCATTTCCCCCAGTTTGGCCCAGGACTCCATCGGCCCCGCCGGAGTTAACGCCGCCATCCTCCACCAACCGCCCTACACCCTCACCGGACGCAAAATCGCCATTGGTCAAGTGGAACTGGGACGACCGGGGCTGTTTGGCTTTGATAAGGTGGGCGATCGCAACCGTGCCCTGCGGCCCTGGGGGCTATTTTTCCGGGATCAACTGGCCCACAGCGCTAGCCCCAGCGATACCCTGGATCTCCCCGAAATTGACGGCCACGCCCACAAGGTCGCCAGCATCATGGTCAGCCGCGATAAAGCCCTGCCCGGAGTTGCCCCCCAGGCCCGCCTCTACTCCGCCGCGATCGGCTCCCTCCAAACCAGCGGCCAGCCCCAGGAATGCCGCACCACCAACCATGTCGCCCTGCAAAATGGCGGCGATGTTCGGGCCATTAACTTTAGCTTTGGCGAATCCTTGGCACGGGATCCGCGCCCCAATGCCCAACTGGACGGCAACGCCCTGCTGACCCTCTGTGTAGACTGGTCGGCGCGGGTCCATGATGTTGTCTATGTGGTGGCAGGGAACCAAGGCGAAGGGGGCATCCCCATCCCCACGGATAACTACAACGGCATTAATGTCGCCTTTAGCACCCGCTGGCAGGGGGTGTTTCAGAAACTGGACTTTGCCAATGTCGGGGGGGAGTTGGCCAGTGTGGCCGATCGCCAGGTGGGGCGGGAGCGCAATTTGAACCAGCGGCGATCGATCGATCTTGTGGCACCGGGCAGCAAATTGGAGTTGCTCACCCTCCAGGGGGAGGAGGCCGTCAGTAGTGGCACCAGCTTTGCCGCCCCCCACGTCACCGCTGCGGTAGCCTTGCTCCAGGAATACGGCGATCGCCAGTTAGCCGCCAAAACACCGGGCTGGACGATCGCCGCCCGTCGCCACGAAGTCACCAAAGCCGTCTTGCTCAACAGCGCCGATAAGATCCAAGATCCCGGTAGCGGCGAATTTTTGGCCATGGAGCGCACCCTGCGCAACCACCGCAACCGCACTTGGCTGGAGTCCCCGGCCTACTCGCGATCGGATCTGCCCCTGGATACCACCCTCGGAGCCGGTCACCTCAATGTTTGGCGGGCCTACCAACAGTTCAGCGCCGGACCCGGTGGCCCCGATCGCCCCGTTCCCCCACGGGGTTGGGACTATAACCAAGTGGGCCTAGACCCCGCCACGCCCTCCTACCGCGACTATGTGCTAGCCCAACCCCTCCAGGCCGGGAGCCATGTGGCCCTGACCCTCAACTGGGATCGCTGGGTGGAGCTAAAGGACGACAACGGCAATGGCGAGTATGATATCGGCGAAAGTTTTGAAAATCTGGGCTTAAATAACCTGGATTTATTTCTGTTGCCCCTAGAGGCGACGGATTCCACAGCAGCGATCGCCGCTTCCGTCAGTGCCGTAGACAGTACCGAACATCTGTTTGCAGCGGTGCCCCGATCGGGCCAGTACAAAATCCGCGTCCAATACCAAAGCCAAGCCCACCAACCCAGCCAATCCTACGCCCTGGCTTGGTGGACCCAACCCCAATAGACCGCCACCGAAGCCGGTGTGATAGAATAAAAAGTCTTTGTAGACTGGGAGACAGCCATGGCTAAACGCCGTAACCTTAAGAAAGAGAAGGCTTTGCGTAACGAAGCCTATGCCCGCAAATTCCGTAAACGCAACCGAGGCCGCTCCGGAATGCGTCGATCGAACCAAGATAACCGTCCTGAGGACAACGAAGACAACAACAGCAACAGCAACAGCAGCACCGCTGCCGCTGACGCATAGATCTTCGATCGGCCTGCTGGATTCAGTGTCTTGCACTGAGAGCGCAGGGGCTGCCCCTAGTCCGGTGCGGGCACATTGCCCCTAGCGCTAGTTCCCTGCTGCTTTCTGTGGCTGATCCCCCCCCACTCCTGCCCCGATCCCCGCCGCTCCCTCAACCCGTCGCCCATGTCCGCTGAACACCAAGCCGCCATCCGTGCTGCCGTCGATCGTCGCCGCAACTTCGCCATCATTTCCCACCCCGACGCAGGCAAAACCACCCTCACCGAAAAGCTGCTGCTCTACGGGGGAGCCATCCAGGAAGCCGGAGCCGTCAAGGCCCGCCGCAGCCAGCGCCAAGCCACCTCCGACTGGATGGAAATGGAGAAACAGCGGGGCATTTCCATCACCTCCACGGTGATGCAGTTCGACTATGGGGACTACCACCTCAACTTGCTCGATACCCCCGGTCACCAAGACTTTAGTGAAGACACCTACCGCACCTTGGCGGCGGCGGACAATGCCGTGATGCTGGAGGATGCGGCCAAGGGCTTGGAACCCCAGACCCTGAAGCTATTTGAGGTCTGCCGGATGCGGAAGATCCCCATCTTCACCTTTATGAACAAGATGGACCGACCGGGGCGGGAACCGCTGGAGTTGCTGGATGAAATTGAGCAGCAGTTACAGCTAAAAACCTATGCGGTCAACTGGCCGATCGGCATGGGGGAGGAGTTCCGGGGCGTGTTCGATCGTCGCTCCCAAACCGTGCATTTATTCGAGCGCAGCGCCCACGGCAAACGCCAAGCCAGCAACCAAGTTTTGAGTCTTGACGACCCCGATTTAGAGTCCCTGCTCGGATTGCCCCTGTACAGCCAGTTAAACGACGAAGTTGAACTCCTCGATGCGGTCGGCGAAGATTTTGACCTCTCCCAGGTCCACAGGGGCACCCTTACGCCGGTTTTCTTTGGCAGTGCCATGACCAACTTCGGCGTAGAACTCTTCCTCAAGTCCTTTTTGGACTACGGCCTCAAACCCGGAGACCATGCCAGCACCCAGGGGGAGATTGCGCCGGATTATCCGGAGTTTTCCGGCTTTGTCTTTAAGCTTCAGGCCAATATGGACCCGAAACACCGCGATCGGGTCGCCTTTATTCGGGTTTGCTCCGGCAAGTTCGAGAAAGATATGACGGTAAGCCATGCCCGCACGGGTAAAACAGTGCGGCTGTCGCGGCCCCAAAAGCTCTTTGCCCAGGACCGGGAGTCAGTAGAGGAAGCCTTTCCGGGGGATGTGATTGGTTTGAATAATCCGGGGGTGTTCACGATCGGGGACACCATCTACACGGGCAAAAAGCTGGAATACGAAGGAATTCCCTGTTTTTCCCCGGAAATCTTTGCCATCCTGCGCAATCCCAACCCCTCTAAGTTTAAGCAGTTTAATAAGGGCGTTTCTGAGCTACGGGAAGAGGGGGCGGTGCAGATTATGTATTCGGCGGATGAGGCGAAGCGGGATCCGATTTTGGCGGCGGTGGGACAGTTGCAGCTAGAGGTGGTTAAGTTCCGCTTAGAAAGCGAGTACGGCGTGGAAACCTTGGTGGAGCCGTTGCCCTATACGGTGGCCCGCTGGGTGGAGGGGGGCTGGCCGGAGTTGGAGCGGCTGGGGCGGTTGTTTAATACGGTGACGGTGAAGGATAGCTGGAATCGCCCGGTGTTGTTGTTCCGCAATGAGTGGAATGTGGGGCAGTTGCTGGGGGATCATCCCCGCTTGAAGCTACGATCGATCGCGCCGGTGGCATCGGGGCAGGAGCCGGTTTCGGCTTAGGTTAAGCCAAAAAAAATCGCCAGCGTGAGGGTAGTCGGGCTGGCGATCGCGCCTGTGTCATCCAGGCTCAATAGTACAATAGTTCTATAAATATGGCAACGGTGGAGCGATCCAATCTCGACCAGAGGTCGATAGAGGATGATGTGCCAGAGTGAGGTCACGCCATTGGAAAAAGAGTATTGAACTGAGCGACTGAGACGATTTGGGTTGGGATAATATCGGGGTTCTCAAGCAAATCTCGATCTCCTGTGATTAAAAAGTCGGCTTGGGTCGCGATCGCACAGGCCAAGAAAGGAGCGTCTTTAGGATCTCTGGGAAAGTCGATGCTGCCAGTCACGTCTACAACGGTCACGTAGAGATCCATGAGCCGGGACCATTCTTGTTGTTGTGCCTCACTGAGTTTGAATTTAGGACGTGCTAAGACTCCTTTGTACTCTTGGAGGATATAGGCAGAGGCTAGCCAAATAAAGTCAGGGCTTTGGATGATTTTGAGGATAATTGCTTCAGGTAGCCGATCTTTGAGAACGGCGGAGATGAGGATATTGGTATCAATCAGGACTTTCATGGGCTACCCCGGTAGGCAGCGATCTCAGTTTCGATGTCAGCTTCGGTGAGGGTTTGAGAGGAGGGGAGGGTTTGGATAGTTTTGCAGAAGGCTTGGAGGGGGGTGGGATCTTGGGGAAGGTGGAGGTGGAGGGCGGTGGTGAGGTAGTGGAGGGCGAGGTCTTCGGGGGATTGGCCTTGTTGTTGGGCGAGGGCGGCGAGGGGTTGGTACAGGGTTTCGGGGAGATCGAGGGTGATTTGCATGGGGGGTTAGGGGGTGGGGGACTGGGGGAGGGCTTGGAAGGCGGGATCGGGGCGGATGGGGTCGATGCATGAAATAACCGGCCCTGTTCCCGCAACAGGTCAGCTTTCTCGGTTTCATGCAAATTCCCCTGGGAAATCTGATCCTTAAGCTCTAAAATCGTGGCCAGTCGGTCCTCCTGGGATAGAACCCGATACTCCTCAAAATCCTTCCCCACCATCTCCCCACCACAAACGCAAGATCAAACCCCTCCCCCTGATCAGCCGCCAGCATCTCCCCATACAAACTCTCACTCCCCCGCCCCCACTCAAACTTCCGCACCCGCTTCCCCGACAGCCGCTCCGCCACCGCCGCCATCACCTCCTCCCTCTGCACCTGGTTGCACTGCACAAAAGACAGCCCAAACCCCCGCTTGCGCCGCAACGCCCGCACCAACTCCTCCAACATCTCCCCCAGCGCCCCGTCCCGCCGCCCCAGCCCTTCCACTCCCGCTAAATCCAAATAATCCATAAACCCCTCACTACACCAGCAAATTTTCAATAAGTTTTTAGCGCCTGATTTGCCTTTTTGTGATGACTATCCTTGTGATCCATTAAAGCCACCCAAAACCCTGTATCAGCAATGATCATACTTACGCTTCCAGTCCTCAGCGAGGATTTGTTTATAAGTGGTAGAAAGGTTGTCCTCACTGGACATACAGCCAATCAGGCCAGACGCTTGAAACCGCTCATAGACACTGCCTTCCGGGAGGAGTTCAGCAGTTTCTGGAGGCGCATCCTGGGATTGTACCGCCCCCAAAGTTGCCCTTTTCAGAAGCTGGATATAAACCGCCAGCAGCTCCAGAGCCTCCTGGGGCAGGGTTTGAATCTCCCGTTGAATCTGGTCGAGGGAAGTCATAGCGCCATCCGCCTTAACATGGGAATGACTCCATTGTACCTGCCCGCCCCAACCTCGCCAAACCCACCCGCCTCTCAAGCCCCCACCTGTTCCAACCGACGGGTAACCCAGATATAGCCCCGGATTGTTGTGCATCTGAAACCTGCCCCTACCCTCCATGTAGGGGCGGGTTTAACCCAGAAAATCAGGCGATCGAACAAAAACCCCCTAAACCCGCCCTCTTGGGTCTATCCCCCAAACCCCAGGGCAGGTTTAGATAAATTTTGGCAAACCCCCTAATGGGGTCAAACTTGTTATAAATCGCGTCGAGGAGATCTTCCATCTCGGCGGGCGTAAAGGTTGGTAAGGCAGCGGGCTGGCTCATGGCATCTGGACCCCGTAAAACAGTGACGGTAGCGCGATCGGGCGGGCGATCGGGCAGTGGTTGATCCCCAG
>JAYKJG010000144.1:0-3583 GCA_035286285.1 Prochlorothrix sp. | reverse complement strand
AGGAGATCTTCCATCTCGGCGGGCGTAAAGGTTGGTAAGGCAGCGGGCTGGCTCATGGCATCTGGACCCCGTAAAACAGTGACGGTAGCGCGATCGGGCGGGCGATCGGGCAGTGGTTGATCCCCAGTGTATCGTCTGGCGGATCGTGGTGTGTGGTCAAACCCTTAAAGGGGGCCAAGCAGGGGCGGGTTTTCCGTGCTAGCCCGATCGACGGGTAAACTTTAAAATGCAATGATAACTTTTCGTTACAACGGGGTCCGTGGCCCGGTGCGATCGCCCCAGTCTGTAGACCCGCGCGATCGGGTTGCCCGCTGCCCCCCTCGTAACCCCCAAAGTTATTCCGTCCCTGGGAAGCCTTTCTCGCCGATCGGGACGTGCTACTTCCCACCGCTCATCCCGTCAACCCCCAAAGTTATTAGCCTGCTAATCGTTATGTTCAAAACTCTGTTAGGTGACCCCAACAGTCGCAAACTCAAGCGCTACAAGCCCCTAGTCACGGAAATCAACCTCTTAGAAGAGGAGATCGAACCCCTCTCCGACGAAGAGCTAGTGGGCAAAACCACAGAGTTTAGGCTAAAGCTGGAAAAAGCGACAACGCCCGCCGTAGAGAAGGAAATCCTGGCGGAACTTTTGCCGGAAGCCTTTGCTGTGGTTCGGGAGGCGGGTAAGCGTGTCCTAGGGATGCGCCACTTTGATGTGCAGTTGATCGGCGGCATGGTCCTCCACGATGGCCAAATTGCCGAAATGAAAACCGGGGAGGGCAAAACCCTGGTGGCCACCCTGCCCGCCTACCTCAACGCCCTGGCCGGAAAAGGGGTCCATGTGGTGACGGTCAACGACTACCTCGCCCGCCGGGACGCGGAATGGATGGGGCAGGTGCATCGCTTTTTGGGCCTGAGTGTGGGGCTAATCCAGCAGAGTATGCAGCCGCCGGAGCGCCGCAAGAACTATGCCTGTGATGTCACCTACACAACCAACAGCGAGGTGGGCTTTGACTACCTGCGGGACAATATGGCCACCTCGATCGAGGAAGTGGTTCAGCGGCCCTTTAACTTCTGCGTCATTGATGAAGTGGATTCAATTTTGGTGGATGAGGCCCGCACCCCGCTGATTATTTCGGGTCAGGTGGAGCGCCCCAGCGAGAAGTACCTGCGGGCGGCGGAAATTGCCAAAGCCTTGACCAAATCCAGCACCGATCCCAATGCGCGGGACTATGAAGATCTCGAACCCGACGGCGACTATGAACTAGACGAAAAGCAGCGCAATATTCTGCTGACGGATATGGGCTTTGAAAGCGCCGAGCGTCTCTTGGGCGTGGATGATCTCTTCAATCCCGAAGACCCCTGGGCGCACTATATTTTTAACGCCCTCAAGGCCAAGGAACTGTTCACCCTGGATGTGAACTACATCATCCGCGATGGCGAGATCATGATTGTGGATGAGTTTACGGGGCGGATTATGCCCGGTCGCCGCTGGAGCGATGGCCTACACCAGGCGATCGAGGCCAAGGAAGGAGTCGAAATCCAGCCAGAAACCCAGACCCTGGCCTCCATTACCTACCAAAACTTCTTCCTGCTCTATCCCAAGCTGTCGGGCATGACCGGAACGGCCAAAACTGAGGAGACTGAGTTTGAGAAGACCTACAGCTTGGAAGTGACGATCGTTCCCACCAACCGCATTAACAAGCGCCAGGACTTGGCCGATGTGGTCTACAAGACCGAGGAAGCCAAGTGGACGGCGGTGGCGAAGGAGTGTGCCGAAATGCACCGTATCGGTCGCCCTACCCTCGTTGGGACAACAAGCGTCGAAAAGTCGGAGCTATTGTCCAAGTTGCTCATCCAGATGGAAATTCCCTTCCAGTTGCTCAATGCTAAGCCTGAGAACGTGGAACGGGAAGCGGAAATTGTCGCCCAGGCCGGTCGCAGTGGGGCGGTGACGATCGCCACCAACATGGCCGGTCGGGGAACCGACATTATCCTGGGGGGGAACGCGGACTATATGGCCCGCCTCAAGGTGCGGGAGTATCTCATGCCCCGCATTGTCCAGCCGGAAGAGGAGGGCATGGGCATGGTCTCGGTGCCCGGTGCCGGAAAACAGCGCCAGAAGGCCCAGGGCTTTGTTCCCGGCCAAAAGGTCAAGACCTGGAAGGCTTCGCCGGATATTTTCCCCACGGAACTGTCCCCTGAGACGGAAACGCTGCTGAAGGATGCGGTGGCGAAGGCGATCGCAGTCCATGGGGAGCGCAGTCTACCGGAACTGGAGGCTGAAGAACTGGTGGCAGTAGCCGCTGAGCAGGCTCCAACGGTGGATCCCGTCACCCAAAAGCTGCGGGAAGCTTACCGGGCAATTTTGGGCGAGTATGAGGCTCTAACCAAGGTTGAGCAGCAAAAGGTGGTGGAACTGGGCGGTTTACACGTCATCGGTACGGAACGCCATGAATCCCGCCGCATTGATAACCAGTTGCGGGGCCGCGCCGGTCGCCAGGGTGACCCCGGTTCAACGCGCTTCTTCCTGAGCTTGCAGGATAATTTGCTGCGGATCTTCGGGGGCGATCGGGTCTCTGGCCTGATGAATATGTTCCGGGTTGAGGAAGACATGCCGATCGAGTCGGGGATGCTGACCCGCTCCCTGGAAGGTGCCCAGAAAAAGGTGGAAACCCATTACTACGACATGCGCAAACGGGTGTTTGAGTATGACGACGTGATGAATAACCAGCGGAAGGCCATTTACGCGGAGCGGCGGCGGGTTCTGGAGGGAGAAGACCTCAAGGAGCAGGTGATTAAGTATGCCGAGATGACCATGGATGACATTGCGGAGTACTACATCAACCCTGAGCTACCCTCGGAGGAGTGGAACCTGGACAAGCTGGTGAGCAAGGTCAAGGAATTCGTCTATTTGCTGGCGGATTTACAGCCCAGCGACCTGGAAGACCTCTCTATGGAAGAAATTAAGACTTTCCTCCATGAGCAGGCCCGCAATGCCTATGACATCAAGGAGGCCCAGGTTAACCAAATCCAAGCCGGTTTGATGCGCCAAGCGGAGCGGTTCTTTATTCTTCAGCAAATTGATACGCTTTGGCGGGAGCATTTGCAGCAGATGGATGGCCTGCGGGAGTCGATCGGGCTGCGGGGCTATGGCCAGAAGGATCCGCTGATTGAGTATAAGAGCGAGGGCTATGAGTTGTTTCTGGACATGATGGTGAATATTCGCCGCAATGTGGTCTATGGACTGTTCCAGTTCCAACCCCAAATGCCCAAACAAGCTACCCCGGTCCCAACCTCCGGCGTAGTCTAACCCCCCCTAGCCCTCTCCCCACGGGAGAGGGTGTTACTGGGTTGCCTGACAAAAAATTCTGCCGGGGGGGGTCCATTTCACTTTGGCGGGTTCACCGATTGCGGTAGGGGCAATCCCCCCGTGGTTGCCCCGGTTGTGCGTCTGAAGAGGGGAGCCACGGGGGCGCGACCCCTACGGTGGACTGTGTTTATTCACTGACACCGAGGTGATTAGAGCCAGGGCGGTAGAATGAGCCATTGTAGTAGAGAAGATTGGCACCCTTAGCTTCCAAGGTTTGGATTGCGGTGAT
>JAYKJG010000143.1:0-9868 GCA_035286285.1 Prochlorothrix sp. | reverse complement strand
ATACTATTGTACCTGTTGCCATGCCTCGATCAAGGCTGAACGGATAGCGTCACTGGGGGCAGTGCTGACGGTGCCGGAGAGTTGGATTTGGGCACCGGGAATGTTTTGGCTCCAGGGACTGTTGGGGAGGGTGGTGAGATCGATCGTATCGTCTAGGGGGCGGAAGCCATAGGTGACAAAGTGCTGTTGTTGTGCGGATTCCTGGAGAAATTGCAGGAAAGCGCGACCTGCTTGAAGGGTGCGGCGAGAGTTGCCGGGGCGGAGCACTGCGCCCGTGACAACGGTTTCTAGGGTGGGATTGAGGGGGTAGATTTGGTAGGCGGTGCTTTGGCTGGTTTGGGCTTGGGACCAGCGGTAGAGGGCGATGCTTTCGTAAACTAAGGCTAGATCGGCATTGTTTGGGCCTTGGGTAATGAATTGTTGCAGCAGGAGGTCGGTGGAGGGAGCGGGTTGATAGAGGGCTTTTTTGACCTGGGAGAGGAGGGTTTGGGCTTGGGGGGATTGGAAACTGCTGGGATCGAGGTTATCCTGGCCTAGGGACTGCTGGAGCCAAAGACTGAGGCTGAGTTGGCCACTGTGGGAGCGGCTGGGATCGGTCATCAGCAGGTCAAAGCTGCCCCAAGCGGGGGGACCACCAATGGCTTCCCAGCGCCGATCGGCTGCTAGCAGGGTGCTTAGGCGCTGCCACTGGAATTGGCCTTGGGGAAAGAGGACTTGGCCCCGATCGGGCCATGCTACGGCGACGAGGCGTGTTTTGGCGATCGGCTGGGGTTCCGTTGCCCAGAGGGCGGGGCCGGAGGGGTTGTCCTGCTGCCAGCGTTGTTCCAACTCGTTGAGCAGTTGATCATCGGCTGGCATCAGCACTGTCGCCGTAAAGTCATTCCGTCCCAAGCGATAGTTTTCCATCATGTCCTGGGAGCCTTGAATTTCAATTTTGAGGTCAATATCCCGATATTGCTGCTCAAACTGGGCTTCTAGGGCTGTGAGTGGCTCTTTGAGTTCGCTGCCACTAACGACAATGAGGGTTTGGCGGAATCCAGGGAGAGGAGCATAGGCAAGGGTGAGGGAAACTGCCGTAATGGCGAGGGAAGTTGCCCAGCGTAAGGATTTTGGCATCGATCGCGGCATTGGGGTTTAATCCTCCTAGGAGGTGAGTAAATCAAGGTTTTTCTGGCACTGAGTCAGGGTTTCGCTGAGGCTACTGAGGGGGGCGGCGTTGGTGGCATGGGTGCTGCTGAGGTTCGATTGGTGGAGTTGGAGTTGTAACTGTTGTAGGACTTCCAGGGTTTCGAGGATGAGGTTGGAGAGGCTAATGATTTGGGCTTGGCGCACGTCGTCTCCCTGCTGGGCTAACTCAATATTGCGCTGGAGGGACTGAATCAGTTTTTGCCACTGTTTTTGGGCATCGCCGCTACACTGCTGTTTTTGGGCTTGGGCTTGCTTGAGTTGCTGCTCTAGGGTTTTGATTGAGACTATGGTGTCTTTTTTATGGAGCTTGCGGGCCATATCTTTGATTTTTTGCGGTAGATCCTGGGCCTGATCGCACACCAGTTGTACGGCCACCAGCAAGTCAAGTTGGTGGCTTTCCGTCAGGCGATCGCCCGCCTCCCGGCGTAACCGCTCTGCCTGGGCTGCTAAGTTAGCGGCTTGGGCCACAGCAGCCTGTACATGGCCTTCTAGGGCTGGATCGCCGAGGTTAAGCTGCTCTGGCTCTTGGTTACGGCGCACGATCGCCCCTGCCCCGGCTACTCCCCCCGCTACGGGCAGGACTACGATGCTGGGCAACTGCAAGCCTCGCACGCCCAACACTAAGACCAATCCCCCTAGGAGTAGGGCTAGGGGATAATCGAGGGGGTTAACTTCCTTCCAAACGGGTGAGATTTTCACGGTTTTTGTCCCTTATCGTTGGAGCTTTATAGATCGTTGGGATCGATGCCCAGTTCTCGCAATTTGGCAAAGGCCCGATCGCGTTCTTGGGTTGCTTGGTTCCGTTCTTGGACGAAATCAAGGGGATCTTTGAATTTTTCGCCATTGAAGGGTTCTCCGTCGGGATAAAAGACCTCTAGTTCTGTTTTTCCCATTTCAAAGCGAATGCCCAAGAGGGGAGAAGTCCAGGGCAGTTGTAACTGCATGATGATGCGGAAAGACTGTTGGGGGGCACTTCGGACCAGTCCCCAGAAGTCTTGAGTTTCTGGATTGTAGAAAAAAGCTTCTAAAACGCCATATTGATCGTAAAATTTCTGCTTTTCTAGCATTTCCTGGATTGTATTACTGGGAGAGAGCACTTCAAACACCACTTGGGGGGCGATGTTATCTTCCTGCCACTGTTTGTAGCTGCCCCGATCGCCCGCTGGCCGTCCCAGGACTACTAGGACATCGGGGGCTACAGCCGGAGCAGGGGGGCGTTCTACCTCGATCGGATACCACAGTAAATCGCCCGCAACGAAGGCCACTTGATCTCGTAATACATGCTGAAGATTACTGACCAGGCGTACAATCCAGCGGTATTGCAGCGTATTTTCAGCCATAGGTTGACCGTCGGAGTCAGGGTATAGGAGGCTGGGGGGGTAGGGAGGAGCAACGGTTGCAGGGGAGAGAGGGGTGGCTATTGGAACCATCGGTTAGGATTCTCCAAAGATGGGCTAAGAATAGGCTAGCAAGAGTCTAAGGATCGTCAATGCTCTGGTTGACGGACAAAAAATTCTGCATTGGGCGCGAAAACCGCGCCCCTACAAGACCTTTGGGAGCGTAGGGGTCAGGTTTCCTGACCTGCCCTCTGTGCCTCGGTTTGACCCCCTTTTGTCAGTCAATCAGGTAAATTCCTTCATTAGCTAGAATTCTAGCTGTAAGTCAGCCATTAACTGGGCGATCGTCATGGGATCTCCCTTGCGGTAGTAGCCGCCATTGAGATTGGCGATTTGTTCTAGGGCTGTGGGGTCAAATTCTCCTTCTTGGCCATAGCCGATCGTGAAAAAAGCAATGCGATCGTCACTGGAAAAACCCGATTTTTGGAGTTCTTGGGCCAGTTGCTCTAGGTTAATGCTGGAACCGGAGTCTTGGCCATCGGTGAGGACTAAAACGGCGTTAATGGCTTGACTATCGCGGTTTTTCTGAAGCCAGTTCCGGGCTGTGAGCACTGCATCGTAGAGATAGGTTTCTCCGTCGGCCTGGAGGGTGTTGATAAACTGAAAACCGCGTTCTTGGCCCTCTGGACTTTGATCGACCAGCACGGGGTCGCGGATGAGGTTATCAAAGTCAATGAAGGCAATGCGATCGCGTTTGCCCAGTTGATTCATATAGTTTTGGAGGGTACTTTGCACCGAAACCAGCTTATTGCCCTCGGCCATGGAGCCAGATGAATCCACCACGACCACCACTTGGGAAGGACGCTTGGCAACTTCTGCCCAGGCCGTCAGCATGGCTTCCACGACTTCAGGCGTTGCAGAACGGTAGGAATCGTAGGTGGCCTGGGGATTAACCCCAAATTCAGCGCTAAACTTCGGGCTAAGGGCTACTCCGGGGACTCCGGGGCGTAGGCCGAGATTGGTGGCGATCGTCTGAATCTCTGGTTGTTGCAAAAAGTTTAAGACCTGTTCCGCTGCTTCCCGTTCTGCGGGCGTGACCCAGGGCGCTTGAAACAGAATTCCCCGCATATTGGAGGTGTAGGTTGCTGGGGGGTAGATGGCCTGGTAGCGGGGCTGACCGGGGGGCAGGGTGCTATTGGCTTCGATGACTAGGGATTCGTAGACGGACCCGATCGAGGCCCAAAATGGCCCATTTTGAACCATTGCCGTGGCTAAGGATGCGGTAGAAATGCCGTAGCGAGTGATTTTGTTCTGAATCTTCTGGACTTCATCTTGGTAGGTTTGGACATCGGCGATCGTCAGGGCTTCTGGTGCTTTACCGGAAACAGCCGCAAACTGAGCAATCAGGGTTTGGAGTCCCGAATTCGATCGGGTGGGAGCCGTATGGACAAAGTGGATGGTTTGGGGGGGAGCGGTGGGGTCTAAGTCCTGGTGGGTTTGGGCGGTAACTAGAGCTTGGTAGAGATTGGGGGTCTTGGCAACACTGGGGGCGAGATTTTCCGCTGCCATAAAGACCATGGGGCTAAAGGCGAGCAGCGGTGCATCGGTTACGGGCGGGACTAAGGTTTCGCCGGGAAAGATTTGGTTGAGGCGGTAGTGCAACTGTTCGTGGTAAACTTCCCCATCTAGGGAAATTAAGGTGGGTAATTCCGGTGAATCTGCCCCTAAGATGCCTTTTTGGAACTGCTGCGCTGCATTGGAGAGACTTTGAACGAGATCACCACTGCCCTGCTCGTTACAGCTTAGATAAAAGGCTTCTCCGCTGGATAGTTTGGGTTGGGTGGCATTAAACTGCTGGGCTGCTTGGGTGCAAAATTGTCCGAGGGCGCTTCCAACCTGAAAGGTGAGTTCAAAGCCGGTGAACTCGGAATTGGTGGCATTGTCTCCTGGTAAGGGTTGGTTACAGGCTCCTAAAAACAGGGCTGTGCCTGCTAGCAACAGAGTGGCGGACTGTAATCTCAATAAGCCCATCGGAAAATGTCTCCAGTTTATGCTTGGGGATCTATAGCAATCCTAGCTGCCCTTGTCTCTAGTCGCACGTCTCTTTTAATTTCCTTTGGGGAGGGGACGGACTAAAGTCCGTACTACGGGAGGGGGCGAAAGACTTAGGCTTCTTTTAAGTTGATGCCCTATGGGGGGATGCTAAGGTAGAGCTATTCTGTTCATGACTGCGGTTCATGACTGCGGCCTGTGCTGCGCTCACTTGGAGATATCCCCTATGGTTGCGACCTTCAAAACTGCCGAGATTTTAACTGCTGAGAGTCCAGTCGAGTCTCAAGCGGGTAACCCTGCCGATCGTGTTGCGGTCTTGCTGATGGGTTACGGCGAAGTGGAAAAATATGAGGATTTTGCCAACTATAACGAGCAAGCTCTGAATTTATTGACGGCTAAGTTTGCGCCGGTCCCAGCCTGGGTTTATCCGCCGCTGGCGAAGTTGCTGGCGGTGTTTGATCTCCATGAGTGGAGCCACCAACATGGTCAGTTTATCTCACCCCATAATGCTATTTTTGAACGTCAGCGGGCGGGGATTGAACGCCATCTTCAGGCAACCTGGGGCGATCGGGTGCAGGTGTTCAAGGCTTTTAACTTTTGCCAGCCCTTTTTGCCCCACCAAGTCCTCGACGAAATCCAGGCTTTGGGATTCCGCAAGATCTTGATCTATCCCCTGTTGGTGGTTGACTCCATTTTTACCAGTGGGATTGCCGTAGAGCAGGTCAACAAAGCACTGGCAGAAAATGCCGACCCTAATGCTGACAGCCACTGGGTCCAGGGGATTCGTTATATTCCTTCGTTTTATAACGAGGCGGAGTATATTAACCTGCTGGTGAAGCTGGTGGAGCGCAAGATTGAGGAGGACTTGAGCCAAGCTTATTTGCCATCCCAGATTGGTATTGTTTTAATGAACCATGGCTGTCCCTTTGAAGCGAAGGGATTTACATCGGGTATTGATGAAAGCCAAGCTCTTTATGAACTGGTGCGGGCGCGGTTAATCCATCGTTTTCCCTTAATTTCGGTGGGTTGGCTCAATCACCAAACGCCTTTAATTAAGTGGACTCAACCCAATGCTAAATTGGCGGTGCAGAATCTGGTGGAGTTGGGGGCTAAGGCGATCGTGATGATGCCGATCGGCTTTGCGACGGAGAACCATGAAACGCTGTTGGATGTGGAGCATATTATTGAGGAGGTTCAACAGAAGCATCCCCATGTCACCTATGTGCAAATGCCCTGTGTCAATGATCACCCGGCGTTCTTGGAGATGGCCGCGCACTGGGCACAGATGCAGATTGCTGATCTGATTGAGGCGGAGGCCCAAGCGGTGCAACCGTTGCTGGCGGAGCAGGTGCGATCGGCCCATGGGCATAGTCACGGGCATGATCACGGCCATAGCCACGGGCATGGTCACGGGCATGGGCATAGTCATGATCATGGGCATGACTCTGGGCACGGGCATGGGCACGAGCATCCCCACGCTTCTGATCATGAGCTTAGCCACAGTCACCACAGCCCTAGTCACCACAGCCCTAGTCACCACGGCCACGATCAGGAACCTGATCACGGTCATGACTCTGGGCACGGGCATCCTGGGCACGGGCATGGGCACGAGCATCCCCACGCTTCTGATCATGGGCATGATCACGGCAGCCATAGCCATGCTCAAGGCCATGATCATGGACATAGCCACAGCCTTGATCACGCTTCTAGCCACACCCACTAGAGGACACCTCGAACAATCCCGGTTTTGGCCGCGATCGCTCCGTTAGCATCAGGATGAGCCTTTCCCGCTCCGGCGACTCTTGTTCCCACGCTCCGGGTGCAGTTCACTTTGGAACCCTCGGCCTAGGGTAGGGGTCGCGCCCCCGTGCCGACCCTCTTAGCGGCCAACAACCGGGGCAACCACGGGGGGATTGCCCCTACCGCCTGGGTGAATCTGCCAAAGTGAAATGGACCCCACGCTCCGGCGTGGGAATGCCTGCCCGATGCTTTGCGTCCGGGTTTAACTCAAGGTTGTCAAGATCTTGGCGCGATCGAGCATACAGTCGTCCAACGCTGGGAGAAGGGACTATAGTCAAAGTAACTGTGTCCTGGTTGGGTGCATTTCACTTTTGCCAAGGGGCGGACTCAAGTCCGCACTACGAGCCGTTTGAGACAGGTTAGGGGCTGGGTTGCTCCCAAGTGAAATGCACCCTCTTGGTTTCCTTGATCTTTGGAGCGTTATTGATGCGTTTTCTCAACCCAAAAACGGACTTCGCCTTCAAGAAAATCTTTGGCTCTGCCCAAAGTAAGTCGATCCTCATTGAGTTTCTCAATGCTTTAGTCTATGAGGGCAATCCCACGATTCAGGATTTGGAAATTCTGGATCCCTACCAAGCGCCCCAACTGAAGGGCATCAAGGATACCTTCTTGGACGTTAAGGCCAAGCTGGACAATGAGACGACGGTGCTGATTGAGATGCAGGTGCTCAATCCCCTGGATTTCAGCAAGCGGGTGCTGTACAACGCGGCCAAAGCCTACTCGCTCCAACTTCAGCGGGGCTATGGTTACAGCCGCCTGCGTCCGGTGATTGCTCTGACGATTACGGACTTTATTCTGTTTCCGGAGCGCGATCGGGTGATCTCCCGCTACCAATTTCGGGAACAGGGGGATTGTTTGCCCTATGGGGATGATATTGAGCTAATTTTTGTGGAACTGCCTAAATTTGCCAAGTCTGTGGATGATTTGGAAACCTTGGCCGATCGCTGGCTCTTTTTCCTCCAGCAAACGGGGGAGTTGGAGGCTGTTCCTCCGAGTTTCCAGGACAACCCCAACCTCGATCAGGCTTTCCACATTGCTGAAACTGCTAGCCTTAGCCCTGATGAACTGGACATCCTAGAGCGCCAAGCTTTTTTCATTGAGGATAGCCGCAACATCGTCCTCAAGGCGGCTCAAGAGAGTTTGCAGGAAGGGCTAGAACAGGGGCTAGAGCAGGGGCTAGAGCAGGGCTTGCGGCAAGGGGTTGAGCAAAGTCGGCGGGAGATTGCCCGATCGCTGCTGGGGGTGTTGCCTGCGGCGGTGATTGCGGAGAAGACGGGGCTGACGGTGGCGGAGGTGGAGGCTTTGGCGGCGGAGTGATGCGGCGACGGGGGAGGGAGCCAGGGTGTTTTGGGGATCGTGCTGCAACCGTGGGAGGCTCTGCCCTGGGGCATTCCCGAAATGGGGCATAATTAGGTGAGTCTAGAATTTATTACATCACCGACCCAAGGAGTTGCATTCGTGGAGCCGCGTCACTATACCCCCAGTCAGATAGAGAAAAAATGGCAGCAGACCTGGGCTGAGCAGAAGCTGGACCAGACCCTAGAGGATCCCAGCAAGCCTAAGTTCTACGCGCTGTCCATGTTTCCCTATCCCTCCGGAAAGCTCCACATGGGCCATGTGCGCAACTATACGATCACCGATGTGATTGCGCGGGTGCAACGGATGCGGGGTTATCGGGTGCTGCATCCTATGGGTTGGGATGCCTTTGGTTTACCGGCGGAAAATGCGGCGATCGATCGGGGCATTCACCCGGCCCAATGGACCACCCAAAATGTCGCCCAAATGAAGGAGCAGTTGGCTCAACTGGGCTTGTCCTACGACTGGGATCGGGAGGTGGCGACCTGTACGCCGGACTATTACCGCTGGACCCAGTGGCTGTTTTTGGAGTTTTATCGGGCGGGGTTGGCTTACCAGCAAGAGGCGGCGGTGAATTGGGATCCGATCGATCAAACGGTGCTGGCCAATGAGCAGGTGGATGCGGAGGGGCGGTCCTGGCGATCGGGGGCGTTGGTGGAAAAGAAGCTGTTGCGCCAGTGGTTTTTGAAGATTACGGCCTATGCGGAGCCGTTGTTGCAGGACTTGGAAAAACTGACGGGTTGGCCCGATCGCGTGCGCTTGATGCAGGAAAACTGGATCGGCAAGTCCACGGGGGCGCGGGTGGTGTTCAAAACGGAGGCGGGGGATGAGTTGCCTGTGTTTACGACCCGGCCCGATACGCTCTGGGGGGCGACCTTTATGGTGCTGTCGCCGGAGCATCCTTTGGTGGAGCAATTAACGACGGCGGAACAGGCCCAAGCCGTGACAGACTACCGGGCAGCGGCGGCGGCGAAGAGCGAGATCGATCGCACCGATGACACCAAGGAAAAAACGGGGGTCTTTACGGGCAGTTATGCCATTAATCCGGTTAATCAGGCTGAAATTCCGATTTGGATTGCCGATTATGTGCTGATGGGTTACGGGACGGGGGCGATTATGGCGGTTCCGGCCCACGATCAGCGGGACTTTGACTTTGCTCGCCGGTTTGGCTTGGCGGTGAAGGTGGTGGTGCAGCCGGAGGGGGAGCCTATGGATGGGGCAACGCTGACGGAGGCGTGGACGGGAGAGGGAATCCTGGTGCGATCGGGGCCGATCGAGGGTGTGCCGGTCGGGAAAGGACCGGGGCAGAGCATTGAGCGGGCGATCGCGTTTTTGGAGGAAAATGGCTTTGGGGCAGGTCAGGACAACTACCGGCTGCGGGATTGGCTGATTTCGCGGCAACGCTACTGGGGGGTGCCCATTCCGATGATTCACTGCGGGGATTGCGGCATAGTGCCGGTGCCCGATGAGCAGTTGCCGGTGTTGTTACCGGAAAATGTGGAGTTTTCGGGCCGTGGAGCTTCGCCCTTGGCTCAATTGGAGGATTGGGTCAATGTAAGCTGTCCCTGCTGTGGCAAGGCGGCTCGTCGCGAGACGGATACGATGGATACCTTTATCGATTCGTCTTGGTATTTTTTCCGCTACGCCGATGCCCAAAATCAGGACCAAGCCTTTGATCTAGAGAAAGTCAACAACTGGCTCCCGGTGGATCAGTATGTGGGGGGCATTGAGCACGCGATTTTGCATTTGCTCTATTCCCGCTTTTTTACCAAGGTCTTGCGCGATCGGGGTTTGGTCTCCTGCGATGAACCCTTTGTGAAGCTGCTGACCCAGGGCATGGTCCAGGCCAGTGCCTACAAGAATCCCAGCACGGGTAAGTATATTCCACCGGAGCACATTGCGGATTTGAGCCAGCCCACGGACCCGGCAACTGGGGAGAAGCTGGAGGTGGTTTATGAAAAGATGTCGAAATCTAAGTATAACGGGGTCGATCCTCAGGTGGTTTTGGCGAAATATGGGGCAGATACGGCCCGGATGTTTATTTTGTTCAAAGCGCCCCCTGAGAAGGATCTGGAGTGGGATGATGCCGATGTGGAGGGTCAGTTCCGGTTCTTAAACCGAGTTTGGCGCTTGGT
>JAYKJG010000142.1:0-9950 GCA_035286285.1 Prochlorothrix sp. | reverse complement strand
CCCCAACAGTCCCTGGAGCCAAAACATTCCCGGTGCCCAAATCCAACTCTCCGGCACCGTCAGCACTGCCCCCAGTGACGCTATCCGTTCAGCCTTGATCGAGGCATGGCAACAGGTACAATAGTATTAATACCAATAACCAAGGCCAGACTATCAATGAAACCTCCATACCTGGTTGACTGACAAAAAATTCTGCCTTGGGCGCGAAAACCGCGCCCCTACAAGACGTTTGGGATCGTAGGGGTCAGGTTTCCTGACCCATCCTCTGCGCCTAGGTTTGACCTACTGTCAATCAGGTTCTTGCCTCTGTGGTTGTAAGGTCAGGAATGGTCAAAAGATTTGCAATTTGGAGTCCATAGGGTAAGGTGAGCGCAATTCTGGCCCGATCGAGCTACAGGAGTGTGGCAGGTAACTAAACCCTTCCGACAACTCCTGGTATTCTAATTCTAAAGTTTTTTAAACTGGCCCCCCCGTTAGCTTCTCAGTTTGGCTCTGGATTTGGCTCTAAATCTGGCTGCTTGGCTCCTGAATTTAGCTGTGCCAAGTCTTGGGGACGGTTTCCTCCTTCTGTTGCTTTTGTGGTGTGAGCACAAAAAATCGTGGATGCTAAATTCTCTATCCCGCGTGGGATTCTGCTCTCAGGCAGCCATCTGCTCTGGAGTTTAACCGGTGGTCTCTGTGCAGCGGCCCTGGTTTTAGATCAAACCGCTGGCCGATCGCCCTTTGCCCTGCGATCGCTGTTTCTTCCCCTGGTGATTTGTACCCTGGTGACGGCCTTGGTAGGCCACTGGGTCATTCCGATTCTGCGCCAACTGAAGGCGGGGCAGTTTATTCGGGAAGATGGTCCCCAGGCCCATCTGAAAAAGGCGGGCACGCCCACCATGGGTGGGATTTTTGTGATTCCCGTCGGGTGCGGCGTGGCGCTGCTGTGGTCGGGTTTTGCGCTGCCGACGGTGGCGGTTTGTTTGTTGACCCTGGCCTATGGCTTTATTGGCTGGCTGGATGACTGGCAGATTTTGCGCAAGCGCTCCAATAAGGGCATTTCGCCCAAGCTGAAGTTGATGCTTCAGGTGGCCTTTGGCAGTCTCTTTTGTCTTTGGATTGCCCTCACCCAGGGCTTTGTTCCCGGCCTAACTCAGGTTGCCCTGCCTTGGCAAGATCTGGTGCTGCCGTTGGGCTTGCTGTTTTGGCCCTTGGCGGTGTTTACCCTGACGGCGGAAAGTAATGCGACTAATTTGACCGATGGCCTGGATGGTCTTGCGGCGGGGACGGGGGCGATCGCGCTGGTGGGCCTGGGGGCGATCGTGGCCCCAGAGCATCCCGAACTGACTCTCTTTTGTGGGGCGATCGGGGGCAGTTATCTAGGCTTTTTAACCCACAATCGCAATCCGGCCCGTGTCTTTATGGGCGACACAGGCTCCCTCGCCCTGGGCGGTGCGCTGGCGAGCGTTGCGATTCTCAGCAATAGCCTCTGGGCTTTGCTGCTGGCCGGGGGTCTCTTCTTTTTTGAATCCGTGTCTGTGATTTTGCAGGTGCTTTACTACAAGGCTACAAAAGGCCCCGATGGGGTGGGTAAGCGGCTGTTTAAGATGGCCCCCTATCACCACCATCTAGAGCTAAGTGGCTGGAATGAAACCCAAATTGTGGCCTTTTTCTATGGCATTACGGCGTTTCTGAGTGCGGGGGCGATCGCCCTCAGTGTCCAGTAACGGTTTGACTGTTTCCCAGCGGTCTTGTAGGGGCGCGGTTTTCGCGCCCAATCCTGGTTTTGGCCCTGAACCTCCCCTATAAACCCAGGTCGGCCAGGGTTGCCTGGAGGCGATCGATCGTGCGCTCATTTTCCGCTGGACTGCCCACCGTAATCCGCAAGCCCCCCCCCGTGTGCCGAATCAGGGTGCCCCGCTGCTGCATGGCGGTGCAAATATCCGCCAGGGTTTGGGGGGTGCCTAGACCCGGTTGCAGGTGAACAAAGAGGAAGTTGGCATCGCTGGGGAAGACATGGAGGGCGGGGAACTGCTGGAGGGCTTGGGCGAGGTGCGATCGTTGCTGGTGTAATTCCGGTAAGACTTGGAACAAGGACTGACGGTTCTGGAGGGCGACGATCGCCGCCGCCTGGGCAAAGCTGGGCAAGTTATAGGGCAGGCGTACCCGCTCCAAGGCGGCAATCAAGTCGGGCTGGCCCACCCCATAGCCCACCCGGTGCCCCGCTAGCCGGAACCCCTTGGAAAAGGTTCGCATCACGACCCAGTTAGGCCGCTGGAGCGCCTCTGCCACTACGGTTTGCTGGCTAAATTCAAAATAGGCTTCGTCAATCACCACTAGCACCTCCTCCGGCACCTGGCGCAACCAAGCCAACTCCGGGGCAGTGAGGGCGTTGGCCGTGGGGGAGTTGGGGTGAACCACAAACAACAGGCGCAGGGGCGGACCTTCAGCAGGGGTTAGGCAGCTTTGGAGCGAGTCGAGGTCTAGGGCAAAGGTTTGCGGCGATCGTCGCCCCCGGTGAACCTGCACCCCCAAGGTTTCGGCAATAATGCCATACATGGAAAAGGTCGGCTCTGCCACGGCCACGGACCCCGCCCCCCCCACGCAGGTGGCAATCACCAGCGATCGAATCAGTTCATCGGAGCCATTGCCCACCGTGATGTGCTGGGGCTGAAGGGTCACCGCTGTTCCCGCCCCCTCCTGGACATAGGCTGCTAGCTCAGCCTTAAGGGAGCCATGGCTACCGTCCGGATAGCGATTGCTCTCCAGGGCATGGCAATAGGTCCAGGCCAGCTTTTCCTTGAGCGCTAGGGGCAAATCGTAGGGGCATTCATTGGTATCCAGAGGGTCGAGGGGGGCTTGGGGAGCGGCTCCATGGCCGGGATTGGGGGTATAGCCACCAAACTGGGCTAAGGCGGGGCGGAGGTAAGGGAGGGCCATGGGCAAATTCCAAATGCAGACCCCTATTCTACCGAACCACGGCTGTTCTCTGGCCCCATCAGATGCTCTTGGAGAAACTCGATCGCAGTGCCCAAGGACATCGGCTTGGCGTAGAGATACCCCTGCCCGTAACTACAGCCCATATCGGCCAAAAGCTGGCTCTGGGTCTCCATTTCAATGCCCTCCGCCACCACCGTCATGCCCAAATTATGGGAGAGGTCAATAATGGCTTTGCAAATGCTGCGGCTATTGGCGTTTTCCTCCAGTTCCTGCACAAAGGAGCGATCGAGCTTGAGGGTGTCAAACTGGTAGCGATTCAAATAGCCCAAGCTGGAATACCCCGTTCCGAAGTCATCCAGGGTCAGCCGAAACCCCAAATTGCGACACTCTTCCATCCAACGCGGAGCCAATTCGCTGTCCATCAAGGTCCGCTCTAGAATTTCCAACTTAATGCGATCGCGCTCAATGCCATAGCGCTCCGCCTGCTCCACCAAATACCCCGTCAGGCTTGGCTCTTCGATCTGGCGGTTGGCAATGTTAATGCTGATAAAGGGGCGATCGCCCGTCACCTTTTCAATTTGCTGCAAGGCCCGGAAGGCTTGCTCCACCACCCACTCCCCCACGGGCACAATCAGCGATGTACACTCCGCCAGCGGCATAAAAATGCTGGGCGGCACCAAGCCGCGACTGGGGCTATACCAGCGAGTCAGCGCCTCAAACCCCACCACCTTTTGATCCTTGAGGCTGAGGATGGGCTGATATAACAGCTTGAGTTCCCCATCCTCGATCGCATGTTGTAGCTCACTCTCCATCCGGATTAAATCCACCGCCTGGGAGATTCGGGGCAGTAAATTGGTCTCCGGATCCCCCCCAAGCTGCTTAACAAAATCCGGCTTCGATCGGCCCCGAAACCGAGTACTCTCAATGCGCAAATAACTCAAGACCACAAACAACAGCATTCGCAGAATCGGATCCGCCGCCTCAATCCGCTGCTCCACCTGCTCACGGGTTACCAAGGTCAGCAGCGTGTCTGTGCAGGCTACGGCAGAGGCCGATCGATTGCGACCATCCACCAACGCTAGTTCTCCAAAAATCGCCCCTGGCTCCAGCACCGATAGCACGTAGCGCTGATCCTCCAAAGTCGTGAAAATTTCGACACTGCCTTGATCGATAATGTAGGCGTAGTCACCGGGATCACCTTCCTGGAAAACCCACTCTCCGGGCTTCAGGCGGCGCTGTCTCAATCTTTCGTAGTACAGGGAGTTCACAGTGGGGCCATCCCGTGATGAAGGTTAGGGTCGGGCAGGATCATCAAAGCCATATTCTAAGGAAATTAGTTCCCTGAAGCCAGGGGGACTGTCTCAAGCCTAGCCCTGATTGATGGCTAAAACCACTGGCTCCAGAATTGTCCCGAAAGTCTTGACGCAAACGAGGGGATGCGGTAAGGTTTTCTGTGTTGGGCCACGGTCTAGGCGCAGTCTAGGTTTTCACCTTGACTTTGTAGTCATTGCACCTCGCTCTCCTATCCCTCAAATTAAAGTCGTTAGTACCCAATCCTCTAGCGATTCCGCAGTCAGTCTAATCTGGCTCAGTAAACAAAGCGGGCTTCGACGGTCGCATCAGATCTCAGTCCCTTTGTCACCATAGGAGTCTTCAACTTTGACTTCTAGGTTTGACAGAATCCTAGTGCCTAAAATTAAATACCTCAGCTTCATGCAATCAACAAAGCGGGCTTCGACGGTCACATTAGATCTCAGCCTCTTTGTTACCATAGGAATCTCTTCGTAGGTTTCTAGGTTGGAAGGAATCCTATTGCCTAAAATTCTGAGTCTGCTATTTTGAATACTTCGCCAAATAAACAAAGTGGGCTTCGACGGTTTTATATAATCTCAGCCCCTTTGTAACTACAGGGGTCTTAACCTAAACCTCTGAGTAGTCAGGAATCTTAGTGCCTAAATTTTATTTTTACTTCTGTCTTTTCTCAATTCTGCTAGCAACATAGTCCCAGCCCTTGCTCAGTTCGTAACGCAAGCCTTTTTGCTGCTCCCTTTGCGTCTAAACTTATGTCCTTGGCTACCGTAGCGATCGGCCCTGCCCCCACAATCCATACAATCCATCACCCCCTCCCCAAAGTTACCTGGGAAAAACTCCCCGATGACTTTATTCTGCCCGATGAACCCGTGGAAAGTAATCTGCAACCCCTCCTCGCCGCCGCCCTACGGGAATCCCTAGAACTCGCCGGTTTAATTCTGGAGTCCATGCTCATTGCTTCCAACTTTGGCCTATGTGCCACGGTGGAAGACAAGACGATCGTCAAAGCGCCCGACTGGGTTTATATCCCCGCAGCCCCCCCCCTTCCTGAAGGGGAAATCCGCCGCAGCTACACCCCTAACCTAGAAGGTTCCTCTCCCCTCATTGTCCTAGAATTTGTTTCAGAAACCGAAGGGGGGGAATACTCGATTAACCCCTATTACCCCTACGGAAAATGGCATTTCTATGAGAAGATTCTGCAAGTTCCCCTCTACGGTATTTTCCATCCCAAAACTGCCCAACTGGATCTGTATCGTCTGATTGAAGGTCGCTATGAGTTACAGCAACCAGGGGATGAACAGCGCTTTTGGATTCCAGAAATGAATCTCTTTTTGGGAACCTGGCAGGGTAAAAGATCTCAACTCTCAGCCCATTGGCTCCGTTGGTGGGATGCTTCTGGTAACCTGCTGCTCTGGGGTCATGAACTCTTGCACCAGGAGCGCCAAAACCTAGAGCAAGCCCAGCAGCAGTTGGAACAGGAGCGCCAGCGGGCTGAACAAGAGCGCCAGCGGGCTGAACAGGAACAGCAACGGGCTGAACAGGAACAGCAACGGGCCAATGTTGCAGAAGCCAGTCTCGCCAAAGAAAAGCAACTGCGCCAACAACTCCTCGATCGCCTCCAAAGCCTTGGCATTGCCCCCCCTGAACCCTAGCGCCTAGCCCTCTCTAGCCCATTACTTCCCCCTCACCTGTGTCCTCTCAAACAGAAATTATCATCCAAGCTGGGCAAATAGAACGACAGTATTGGAAAGACCTGTGGCGTTATCGAGAATTATTCTACTTTTTAGCATGGCGTGATATTTTAGTTCGCTACAAGCAAACTGAAATTGGTATCCTGTGGGCGTTAATTCGTCCCTTCTTGACCATGGTTGTCTTCAGTATTGTCTTTGGCAAGCTAGCAGGCTTAGAGACTGAGGGAGATGCTCCCTATCCGATTATGGTCTTTGCCGCGATGTTGCCCTGGCAGTTTTTTGCCAACTCTTTATCAGAATGTAGCAACAGTCTAATCAGTAATGCTAATTTAATTTCTAAGGTCTATTTCCCTCGTCTTGTCGTACCCACCAGTGCAGTCGTCGTCAGCTTTGTAGACTTTATGATTTCGGGCATTATTTTGTTAGCGCTGATGGCTTGGTATAACTTTGTGCCCAGTTGGCGAATTATTTTATTGCCGGGATTTATTGCGATCGCCTTTGCCGCAGCCATGGGAGCAGGTCTATGGTTGGCTGCCCTTAATGTTCAATACCGCGACTTTCGCTATGTTGTCCCCTTTTTAGTACAGTTTGGCCTGTATGTTTCCCCTGTGGGTTTTAGCAGTCAGTTGGTGCCCGATCGGTGGCGCTTGCTCTACTCTCTCAATCCCATGGTTGGAGTCATTGACGGTTTTCGCTGGGCTATTTTAGGCAATGAATCCCAAATCTACTGGCCCGGTTTTCTGTTGTCGAACACCTTAGTGCTAGTGCTGCTCGTGAGTGGGATTTGGTTTTTCCGCAGGATGGAACGAACCTTTGCGGATGTGATTTAGCGCTGATCCCTGAATTGCCCCAAGACTTTGCGGAATAGTTGAGACATGTTTGATTATGCAAGCGCACGTCAATCTTTAAAGCACAAGCAAGACCAAGCACAGGCTCAACGCTTCTCTCTATGGCAAAAAGCAAAGGCGGATTCAGTAACAATCATCGAGATGATCATTGAAAAATACAGCCCAGAGCAAATCATTCAATGGGGATCTATCCTAAAGCCAAAACATTTTTCTGAAGTGTCTGATATTGACCTGGCTATTTCTGGTGTTGATTCGATCGTCTTTATGAACTTGCTAGCTGATGCAGAGAGTCTCACTCAATTTTCCTTAGATTTAGTGCGTTGGGAAGAGTTATGTGATCCATTTCAAAGGATTATTTCAATGAAGGGAATAGTAGTCTACGAGCATGGAAGATCTCTTACTCTTAATTGCTGAAATCCAGGAAAGTCAGGTTGTTTTAGATAAGTTGCACCGGTTATACAACACCTACGAACCCTCCTTTAGGAATCTTGAACAGCGTGACTTGAGGGATGCGGTGCTACTGTCCGACATTCTATGCAATACCTACACTTGCTGTGAAACGATTTTTCTTCGTATTTCTAGGCTTTTTGAAAATCATTTAGAGGAGTCTCAGTGGCATAAGGAGCTTCTGAAAAAGATGCGAGTGGAAATCCCTGGCCTTCGCAAGGCTCTCCTCACCCATGAGTCTTATCAACTGTTAGATGAACTGAGACGGTTCCGACACTTCAAGCGATACTACTATGACTTTGACTACGACTGGTTACGACTGGATTACCTAAGCGCAGTTTATAACCAGCTAGTCCCCTTACTGGACTGTCAACTAGCTGACTATATTAATTTTTTACGAGATTTACACAGTCAAAGCCCTCATCCAGTTTAAAGGCCAGAATGCTTCAGATTGAGTACTATAGTGATCCGATGTGAAATCTGAATACTCTTGCTCCTCTCTCCCCCTTGGGAGAGGGTAATTATTCAGGGGGTCACGAGAGAATAAGGGGTTCAGGCTTCAAAAAACAGACCTGAGGCGATGGAAGAGGGTCCATTACCCTGGGGCAGATTCCCCGATTTTGGTAGGGGCAATCCCCCCGTGGTTGCCCCGGTTGTGGGTCGCCAAGAGGGTCGGCACGGGGGCGCGACCCCTACCCGGGATCGGTTGTTCCAAGGTGCAATGCACCCCTTTAATCCGGCTCTGACCGGCGATCGTCGGGCTGAAACCCTACTAACTTCCTACACCCCTGAATAGTTACGGGGAGAGGGGCTGGGGATGAGGGCTTTTTGTAGATCCCACGCTGGATCACTCTATTCTTTCCAAGGTAAGGCCCAGGGTTATGACAGCAACACTAGAGAAGGCCATCATTTACCCCGATAGCGATGGTAAACCTATGGCAGATAATACTCAGCAGTTTCGTTGGATTGTTCTCATTAAAGAAAACTTAGACGCTCTATTTGCAGACCAAGAGGCCGTCTTTGTGGCAGGGGATCTGCTCTGGTATCCGGTGGAAGGTCGTCCCGATATTCGAGTGGCCCCCGATGTTCTGGTGGCCTTTGGTCGCCCAAAGGGAGATAGAGGATCCTATCGGCAATGGCAGGAGAACCAAGTAGCGCCACAGGTGGTGTTTGAAATTCTATCGCCGGGAAACACCACCAAGGAAATGAGTCGTAAATTACTGTTCTACAACCACTATGGTGTGGAAGAGTATTATATTTACGATCCAGATCCCAATGAACTTACGGGTTTAGTCCGGACGGAGGGGGAGTTAAACCCGATTGAAGAGATAGACAACTGGGTTAGTCCTCGTTTGGGTATTAAGTTTGAGCGAACGCCCTCAACTTTAAATCTCTATGATGGTGAAGGTAATCTATTTTTATCTCCCCTAGAACTGAGACAGAAACTGACCCAGGAAAGGGCCAGGGCTGACCAGGAAAGGGCCAGGGCTGAACGTTTAGCGGAACAACTCAAAGCTTTAGGGGTGGATCCTGCGGAATGAGCCAGTTAAAATGGGGCCATAGCATGAGTCACCAGCCCCTGTCCTAGTCCCGATCGTTCTCCTGAAAAAAACACCGCTTTATGATTGCCATCTCCCCCAGCAAAGCCAACTTAACCCTAGAAGCCTTCTTGGCTCTGCCGGAGACCAAACCCTATGGTGAATATATTGACGGTCATATTGAGCAGAAACCTATGCCCCAAGGCGAACATAGCACGCTACAGATTCGCTTAGGAATGACTATTAATCAGAGTGCTTTTCCTCAAAAGTTAGCCCACGCTTTTACGGAACTCAGATGTAATATCAACGGATGCTCTTTTGTGCCGGATATTAGTGTTTTTACTTGGGAGCGTATTCCTAAAACCCCAACCGGTCGTATTGCCAATCGTGTTGATACCTATCCTGACTGGGTGATTGAAATCCTATCACCGGAGCAGTCGGCAAATAGGGTCATCAAAAAAATTATGGTTTGTTTGGAAGCAGGGACTCAGTTGGCTTGGCTGGTTGATCCGGAGGATGAGTCGGTGTTGGTTTTCAAGCCGCAGCAGTTTCCCGAAATGAAGTCTGAGCAGGATCGGTTACCGGTTTTGGAAATCTTGCCACGGTTGGAGTTATCGGCTGGAGAGGTCTTTAGCTGGCTAAGCTTTATTTAGGTTGGATGGTTTATGAAGGCTAACTCCAGAGCCGACTACCCGTGCAGTTATCGTTATGACGAGGTTGATCCTGTCCCGGTTAAGGAGATTCTCTGAAATGCAGTCCCTGTATGACTCTGATTATGCCCAGTGGGCGGAGACTATGGCCCAGAAACTAGCAGAAAAACGCTTTACGGAATTAAGCGAACTTGATCTCAGTAACTTAGTGGAGGAAATTCAAGATTTGTCCAAGCGGGAAAGGGATGCTTTGTTAAGTAGTATTAGATTGATTCTTCAGCATTTATTGAAGTGGGATTATCAATCAGCAAAGCGCTCTAGAAGCTGGCAAATCACCATTGAAAGGGAAAGAAAAAATATTGAAATATACCTAGAGGATAGTCCTAGTCTGAAACGTTATCTATCCGAGGAATCAGTCAACAAAATGTATCGCACTGCCCGGTTAGATGCGACGAAGGAAACCCAGATAGAAATGCCAAAAGATTGTCCCTACTCAATTGGTGATGTATTAACAAAAGTAATTTCAGGGGAATGTCAATGGTA
>JAYKJG010000141.1:0-3588 GCA_035286285.1 Prochlorothrix sp. | reverse complement strand
ACCTCATTGCCTTGGTCTGAGTTTTGGGTTAGTGGCGGGGGTTGGAGGCGGTGGAGGAGGGGTCTAGATTTTGCTGGGCGAGGTCGGGATTGGCGGGTTTGATGCCGTAGAGAAGGGTCAAGGTTTCCATGACCTCCCGGACGACGGGGGCGGCGACGGTGGAGCCAAAGGTATTTGCGCCCTGGGGTTCATCAATGGCGGCAAAAACGACGTAGCGGGGAGCCTCCATGGGCACAATGCCGACAAAACTGGTAATTTTGGCTCCGGCGATGTAGACCCCGTTTTCAGCTTTTTGGGCGGTTCCGGTCTTGCCCCCAATGCGATAGCCCGGAATTTGGGCCGACTCGGTGCCATCCCGGACAACGGCTTCCATCATGTCCCGGACTTGGCGGGTGGTTTCCGCTGTAAAGATGCGGGTAGTTTCCAGTTGCGGGGTCCACTGAATTTGGTTCTGGGGATCGACTAAGCCCCGGATGACGTGGGGGGTGACCCGGAGGCCACCATTGGCGAGGGCGGCGTGGAGTTGAACCATCTGGAGGGGGGTGACGGTGATGCCTTGGCCAAAGGAGGTGGTGGCTCGATCGACGACGGAATTGACCATGATTTCGCGCTCTTTAACGTAGCCCGTTGCCACTTGGGGCAGATCGGTTTTAAGGGGTTCTCCTAGCCCTAAGCGTTTAAGGAAGTCATAATACTCCCCTGGCTTGAGGGTTTGGATGATGTGAACCATGCCGATATTGCTCGATCGCTGCAAAACCTCCGTAATGCTGAGGGTGCCGTGACCGCCCATGCTTTCAAAGTCGTGGTTGGCAATGGGCCAGCCCCCAAGCTGAATTTGTCCTTCGTCGTAGATGGTGTCAGTGGCCGTAATGCCCTTGAGTTCGAGGGCGATCGCAACATTGAGGGGTTTAAAAGTGGAACCGGGTTCATAGAGATCACTTAAGGCCCAGTTGCGGAAGTTGGCGACATCGGCCTCGTAGTAGCGGTTGGCGTTGTAGGTGGGGAGGGTGGCGAGGGCGATGATCTCCCCGGTGTTCACCTCCATGACAATGACGGTGCCGCGTTTGGCGGAAAACCTATCCAATTGGGCCTTGAGGATGGTTTGGGCGGCCTGTTGAAGGCGGCTGTCGAGGGTAAGCTGGAGGCTGAGGTCATCCTCATGGAGGACATCCAGGTTCAGGGCTTCGGGTAGGACGAGGCCATTGCCCATGCGGCGGACTGTGATTTCCGGCTTCGATCGCAGCAACAGTTCGCCTTGGGTGGCTTCTAGGCCATTCTGGGCCGTCCCTTCCCAGTCTACATAGCCCACCACTTGGGAAAAGAGACTGCCGTTGGGATAGAACCGCTCTTGGTATTTGGACAGGTCTAGGCCGTCGAATCCGAGGCGGCGAATGGTGGTGGCCGTGCCTTCGGATAGGTTGTCGGCGAGGCGGATGCCGGTGTCTTGGGCCGCGAATTCGGCGAGGAGGGCTTCGGTGCTGGTGTTTTGTCCGGCGGCGCTGAGGAGGGGGGCTAGGGCTGCGGCGACGGTGGTTGGATCGGTATTGAAGAGGACGGGATGGACATAGAGGGTGTAGCGCACTTGGTCGAGGGCAATGACCCGCCCTTCGCGATCGAGGATGGTGCGGCGGGGCAAAACGGGCTTCACCTGGGCATATTGCTGGTTTTCAGCCCGTTCCAGCAGCATTGCGGCTTCTTTAACCTGGAGGACGTAGAGCCGGTAGGTCATGCCGCCGAGGGCCAACACCAGGGTGAGCCAGGTGACGATTAGGCGGGAGGGGTGGACGGTGAGGGACTTGGCGGGGGATGGGGGGGCAGCGAGGGCGGCTTGGAGTTTGAGGAAGAGGGGGTGGGTGGTGAGGCGGTGGAGGCGGCTGGGGCGACGGGTTTTGTGGGGCGATCGGGGGGGCTGGGGGCGATCGAGGCTGGGGCGGGGACGATCGGGGCTGGCGACTGCACGGTTCGATCGCCGTTTGGATCCTGGTGTAACTCTTGTTAGGGATCCCTGTGGGGATCTTTGTGGGGATCCCTGGCCCGATCGTGGGGGGGCGGTACTGCCCGATCGAGGTCGGCGATCGCCTGGTCTAGGCTGACCGCCCCGTCTTGGCCCCTGGGCACCCAAACCCAGAAAGCTGAGCCACTGTTGCATTCCGCGCGATCGACGACTTTCCATAACTAACCTTGTGATCCCCCACAGTTCCCAACACGATAACCTTAATATCCGGCTGGATAACTTTGACCTGAAACTGGGGGATCTGGCAAGGGGGGCGGGGCGGGGCGGGGGGTAGCTGTTTCGAGGAAAAGTACGGTATCGGGGGAAGGCGGCACGAGGCCGGACTGGGGCAGTTCTGCTTCCTGGGCGAACTGTTGCCGCAGCATTTCATGGGCGGAGGTCAACTGGGCTTCTTGCCGTTGCAGGTTTTCCAAGTTGCGGTAGGCACGGCCCCATTGTTGCTGGGCATGGACCGTTGAGGCATAGAAACCAATGGCAAGGCCACCGACGACAAAGGCGACCACCCCTGAGGTTTGCTGTAGGGCGGTGAGACCTTTGAGCCAGAGGGGATCGGGGTAGGGCTGGGGCCGGAGGACTTTAACTTGAGGGGTAGCCCTAGGGGCAGTCCGGGGGGAGCGGGCAGGGGGTGGGGTTCCTGGGGAGGCAGCGGCGGGTCTCTGCCGAGGGGGCCGCGATCGGGAGCCGGTGGGGGGGGGTACAGTGCGGGAAGGGGCAGCCGCAGCAGAAGCGACACGGGAACGACGACGCGGGCGGGGGCGGGGCGATCGAGGCTGAAGGGCTGGTGTCATAGGGCCGGTAGAATAGGGTGAGAAGCCAGAAGCTCTCAAGTCAAAAAACGGGGGGCGAAGGAACGGTGTGAACCCTGTTGGCAACGGATGCATCTGCGATTGGGTTTACTGTAACTGCAAACTTCCCTTACGGCACACATTACCAGGAGAAATTTCAGTTTGACTGAGATTGTTGCCGACTGTGGGCCACCTGCCAACTGAGGAAAATGACGGGCAATAGCCCAACCAAGACGATGGTGAGGGCGGGGGCCGCTGCGCGATCGGGGAGTTCATCGGCTGCGTAGCGAAAGGCTTTGACCGCCAAGGTATCAAAATTAAAGGGCCGCATGACCAGGGTGGCCGGTAGCTCCTTCATGACATCGACAAAAACCAGCATAATGCCCGTCAGTAGCCCCCCCCGCAGCAGGGGAAAGTGAACGCGCCAGAGGGTGCCGAGGGGGGTTTGGCCCAAACTGCGGGCGGCATCGTCGAGGCTGGGGGAGATGCGGGTGAGGCTGGATTCAACGGTATTAAAGGCGACGGCCAGGAAGCGGACTAAATAGGCCAAAATCAGGGCAAAAAGCCCCCCGCTGAGGATTAAACCCGGTTGCCAACCGAGGGCACCGAGGGCCGTATTCAAGGCCCGATCGGCGGCCCCTAGGGGCATCAACAGGCCCACGGCAATGACGGCCCCCGGTATGGCATAGCCCATCGCCGCCAACCGCACGCCCCCCTTGACCCCCGGCCCCGGACTGAGCCTCTGCCCATAGGCCATCACCAAGGCCAAGGCCACCCCCAGCAGGGCGG
>JAYKJG010000140.1:0-3601 GCA_035286285.1 Prochlorothrix sp. | reverse complement strand
CCAAATCCAACATCCAAATCCACGGGGCCGATCGCCCTTGGGGGCAGATTCAAGCGGATTAAAGCTGATTGCAGGAGAGCAAAGCTAAACTATGGCGCTGATTGTTCAAAAATATGGGGGTACCTCTGTCGGTACCGTCGAGCGGATCCAAGCCGTGGCCCAGCGGGTCCAGAAAACCGTCACCGCAGGCAACCAAGTCGTGGTCGTCGTCTCAGCCATGGGCAAAACCACCGATGGCCTCGTTAGCCTTGCCCAACAAATTTCAGACAATCCCAGCCGCCGGGAAATGGACATGCTGCTCTCCACGGGGGAACAGGTCTCCATTGCCCTCCTCTCCATGGCCCTCCAAGCCCTGGGACAACCGGCCCGATCGATGACCGGCGCACAGGTGGGCATCGTCACAGAACCCCACCACACCCGCGCCCGCATTTTAGAAATCAAGCCCGATCGCATCCAAGCCGCCCTCAGCCAAGGCGAAGTCGTCGTCGTCGCCGGATTCCAGGGCATCAGCCACGGGGAAGACCTCGAAATTACCACCCTAGGCCGGGGGGGGTCGGATACGTCTGCCGTAGCCCTCGCAGCGGCCCTAGGGGCAGATTTTTGTGAGATTTATACCGATGTACCGGGGATTTTGACCACGGACCCGCGTTTGGTGCCAGAGGCCCAACTCATGGCCGAAATTACCGCCGATGAAATGCTGGAACTCGCCAGCCTAGGGGCAAAAGTCCTCCACCCCCGTGCCGTCGAAATTGCCCGCAATTACGGCGTGCCCTTAGTTGTGCGGTCGAGTTGGACCGATGATCCGGGCACCCGCGTGGTTTCCCCCCCGCCCAAGCCCCGATCGCTAAACGGTCTAGAAATTGCCCGCCCCGTCGATGGGGTTGAGTTCGATCGCGACCAAGCCAAGGTGGCCCTGCTCCATGTGCCTGACTGTCCCGGTGTTGCCGCCAAGCTGTTTGGGGAGGTGGCCGATCGCAGCCTCAATGTCGATTTAATCATTCAGTCGATCCACGACGGCAATAGTAACGATATCACCTTCACCGTGGGTAAAGCCTCCCTCGCACGGGCTGAAGCCGTAGCAGAGGCGCTGTTACCAGCCCTAGGGGGGGAAAGCAGTGGCGGTGAGGCAGCAGCCGTTATGACCGATGGGGAGATTGCTAAGGTCAGCATTGAAGGGGCTGGGATGATTGGTCGGCCCGGTGTGGCGGCGCAAATGTTCCAGTCCCTCGCCGATGCCGGGATTAACTTGCAAATGATTTCCACCTCGGAAGTGAAAGTAAGCTGTGTTGTGGCCGCCAGCGATCGAGAGCGGGCGATCGCGGCCCTTTGCCAAACCTTTGAGGTAGATTCCGCCGACCTCAAGGCCGCAGACCCGGAAAATTCCCCCGTTAACCTCCCAGCAGTGCGAGGCGTGGCCCTCGATCGTGACCAAGCCCAACTGGCGATTCGTGCCGTTCCCGATCGTCCCGGCATGGCTGCCAGAATCTTTTCTTTACTGTCCGAGCATCAAATTAGTGTTGATATGATCATTCAGTCCCAGCGCTGCCGTCGCCTTGGGGCAGAGCTAACCCGTGATATTGCCTGTACCGTGGCCCGTAGTGATGCGGAAACCGCCAAAACCGTCCTAGAGGCGATTACACCGGAGTTAGGCTTTGGGGCCGTTGAAATTAATCCCGCCATTGCCAAAGTGAGCGCCGTGGGGTCAGGCATGATGTACCAGTCGGGGGTTGCGGCCAAGCTGTTCAAGGCGCTGGCCGATCGCCGCATCAATATCCAAATGATCGCCACCTCAGAAATCAAAATCTGCTGCCTGGTTGATGAAGATCAAGGCGTGGAAGCCCTCAAAGCGCTCCATAGCGCCTTTGGCCTTGCGGGGGTCGAGCGGGTCACCGTCCCCGCCTAGTACTCTAGGGCTGAAGTTTGGGTACCCCTCCTGGATGCGACTCCGGTTCCCCTCTAGGAAGGGGTTAGGGGTGGGTTGACTGTCCACGCCAAGGGGTCGTGTAGTTCCGCTGTGCGGTACTAGGGCCACAACGGATAGGGTGCGCCCCGTGGGCTTATACCAAATCCGTTGAGCCTGAAACAGAATAAACGGGTAGGGGTCGTGCCCCTGTGCCGACCCTCAACCAGCCAAATACAGGGACAACCACGGGGGGATTGCCCCTACCAAAACGAATCGAGATTAGTCGGATTTGGTATTAGAGGCGGTTTAAGTCCTGCAAGACTTGGGCGGCAGTGGGATAGCGATCGATGCAGTTGAAGTGGGTGAGCCGCTCCAAAATCGGGAAGAGGGGCAGCGATCGATCGAGGTAATTGCGCCAGTTCAAGTCCCCCGTATTGGGGTCCAACTTCAGTAAATGGGGCGGGATACCCGTCAGTCCCTGGATTGCCAACATCCCCAAGGAATAGAGATCGCTATTAAGCTGGGGATGTCCCGCCATTTGCTCCGGTGCCGCATAGCCGGGAGTCCCGACCGCGATCGTTCTGGCCTCAACCACATCTTTTCCCGGCGCATTGAGGTATTTCACGGCCCCAAAGTCAATCAGCACCAATTTGCCATCCTGCCGCCGCATAATATTGCTGGGCTTCAAATCCCGGTGAATCACCTGGCGTTCGTGGATAAAGTCCAGGATAGACAGTAATTCCCGCAGAAATTCAAGGGTTTTCTCCAAGGGCCACTGCTCTCCGGGCTGGAGTTCTTGGCTTAGCGACCCCCCTCGGATAAAGTCTTGGACCAGATAAAACTCGCATTTTTCCTCAAAGTAGGCCAAGAGCCGGGGAATCCGATCGTGCTTGCCCAGTAGCTCCAGAATTTCCGCCTCACTGTTAAAAAGACGGCGAGCCACCTGCAAAAACCGGGCATCCTGACGGGCAGGACAGAGCCGCTTAATCACACAGTCCGGCTGGCCGGGGCGCTGTTGGTCCTGGGCCATATAGGTCACCCCAAAGCCCCCCTCCCCCAGGATCGATCGCAACAGATACCGATTTGCCAAAATCCCCCCCAAGGTCTCTGGGCTTTCAGAACGGGCAGCAGGGGTAAAGGAGTGCCCAGCACTGGTACTCACTGCGCTAGAACCGTCTAGATCACTGGGATTAGCCCCCGTCAAGGCTTGGGAAGGCGGCAGAGACAGGGGAACTTCCGAAGGTAGGGTGGGGATTTGGCCAACATAACCGGGGAAAGCGACGGGTTTGGAGGTAGGGGTGAGGGGAGGCAAGCCGTCATCAAAGGGTAAGGTGGGCAGATTTGTGGTGAACTCTGCGGGGGAAAGCCCCTGGGGCGGGGCAGACGGCAGAAACGCCGATCGATCGTCGTCCTCCCCCCCCAAGGCACCGCTTTCCTCTTCAATCAAGGTAGGGGCCAAATCACTGCCCCCAAAAGAACCAAAGGCCGGAAAAGGACTGGCTTCAGAGGCTGTCAGTGGCTCGGCGGCGGTTGACTGCTCCCCAGTGGTGTAGGGGTCGCCATAGGTATCGGTGCCATAGGTATCGGTGCCATAGACTTCAGGGTCAGCAGTCTCCGAGAGGTCTACCGGGGCGAGGGCTGGGGCGGGAAAGGAACGGGGAAGCAGGGCGTTGGGGTCAGTGGGGAGCCGTCTCCCTG
>JAYKJG010000139.1:0-3981 GCA_035286285.1 Prochlorothrix sp. | reverse complement strand
CGGGCAATATAATAGCCTTGGAGGGCATCACAGCCGAGGCCATGCAAAAAATGCTGTTCTTCAGCACTTTCAATGCCTTCCGCCACCACTTTGAGGTCCAGGGCATGGGCCAGCGTCAGAATCGCCTGGATAATCTGAAGTCCCTTGCGATCGGGTTGGGGGGAAAACTCCGAGTCCACTGCGGTTTGGGCCTCAGTAATGCCCAACGCTTGGATAAAGCTGCGATCGATCTTCAGGGTATCAATGGGAAACTGTTGGAGATAGTTCAACGACGAGTAGCCCGTCCCAAAATCATCCAGACTGATCTTAATCCCCAGTTGGCGCAAACGCTTGAGAATGGCAATAACCGTGACTAGATCCTCCAACAGCACCGATTCCGTCACCTCCAAGGCCAACTGCTGGGGACTGGCCCCCGTCTTGGCCAAAATTGCTTGGATCCAGTCAACAAAGCCAACCTGCTGCAACTGTTGGGAAGTCAGGTTAATACTAAAGCGCAGATCGCTCAGGCTGGGGAACTGCTGCTGCCACTGGCAGCACTGCACACAGGCCGTGGTGATAATCCACTCACTGAAGGGCATAATACAGCCCATTTCCTCCACAATGCCCAGAAACTGGCCCGGACTGAGCAGGCCGCGTTGGGGATGCTTCCAACGCACCAAAGCCTCAAATCCGGCCAAAGTCCAACGATCGGGCTGGGCAGTGCGGTCCACGATCGGCTGGTAATACAACTCAAACTCCTGCTGGGGATCCCGCAAAGCAGCCCGCAACTCCGCTTCCCAACTCAGCCGCCGCACCGCCTGCTCATGCATCGCCAAATCAAACACCGCATAGCCGTTGCGGCCCTTGGCCTTGGCCTGGTACATGGCAATATCTGCATCCCGCAGTAAATCTTCAGCGCGGCTGTACTGGCCCTCACTAAAGGTAATGCCAATGCTGGCCGCAACGGAGCATTCATACTCACGGACCTGGATCGGCTGGGCCAAAGCTGCTTGGATTTGTTGCACCTTGGCAATGCCCGCCTGCGGGTTGGCCAAAGTCCCCAGCACAATCACAAACTCATCCCCACCAAACCGGCAGACCAAATCATCCGATCGCACCAACTCCTGAAGCAAAATCGCCACCTGAATCAGCACCTGATCCCCAAAGAGATGCCCCAGGCTGTCGTTAATAACCTTAAAGCGATCGAGATCGACAAACAGCACCGCAAAGCACTGAAGATGGCCCAACTGGGTTTGTTGGATCCGTTGATCCAGATGCTCCAGCAGAAGGGAACGGTTGGGCAAGCTGGTCAGGGTGTCATGGAAAGAGGCATGGCGGATCTTGTTTTCGGCTTGTTTGAGTTGGGTAATGTCGGTAAAGGTGACAATCACCTGTTGCAAGCTACGATCGGCCCCAAACCGAGGAAAGGCATTGATCAGCGTCCAAACCATACGGTGACGATGGCTTTGCTGAAGACACAGCACCCAGTCATTCACCCCCTGCCCCGTTTGCATCACCCGGTGAAAGGGGTAGTCCTCCAGGGCCAACCGCTCCCCCGACTCGTCATAAAGCTGCCAAGGCGCAGTATCCAAGGTCAAACCCGGTAGCTCATCGGGCTGTAGCCCCAGCAGATGGGCCGCCGCCGGATTGGCCAGCACAATCTGCCCCTGGGTATCGTAGACCACCACCCCCGCATCCAAGTTATGGATGAGCGTGCGATAGTGACTTTCGCTGTCCTGAAGGGCCGCTTCCCGCTGCTTATGCTCAATGGCAATGCCCGCGAGATGGGTCGCTGTATGGAACAGGCTGCGGTCCTGGCCCGTGAGGCTGAGGGGCTGAACCGAATAGAAGCCAAACACCCCCAATAGCTCCTCGTAGGACGACAAAATCGGGATAAACGCACAGGGGTAGAGACCATAGTCTGGGGCAAGGGTGGCATACTGCTGCCAGGGCACCGTGGGGGTATCCGCCATAAAAGGGGTTGCCGTAGCCTGGAAGCGGGGCGGCGGGGACAACGCCTTCAAGCAGTTCAGCCCAGGCAGCGGTAAGGGATCGACGGCCTGGAGATAGGCGGGGGGCAGTTGGGGGGCAGCTTGGCAGCACAGTTGCTGGAGTTGGGGATCGAGCACATAAACGGCTCCCCGCAAGCTGGGCGACTGTAGCTCTAGGGTGGTCACCAACAGTTCCAAAATCTCCGGCAGGGGGGCAGCCGTGGCGATCGCCTCCAGAACCAAGCGCTGACTATCCTGCCACTCCTCCGTCCGCTTGTGCTGGGTAATATTGACCCCAATGCCCAGAACACAAGGCTCTTGGCTACCGGGCAGGGTCAGGGGCTGCTTTTGCCATTGCAACCATTCCCCCAGATGGGGACCGCTGGGCACCCGTTCCTCTGGGATAAACAGGGGTTGACCCGAATCTAAGGTACTTTGATTTTCCTGCTCAAAGCGATTCAAACTGGCGGGGCAGGTATAAAAATCAGCGGCGGTTTTGCCAATGACTTGATCGATCGTCGTGCCATAGAAATCTGCAAGGGCTTGGTTCACCAAAACAAAACGCCCCGCCCGATCCTTCACAAAAATTAAGTTGGGGTCAGTATCCACAATGCGCCGCAAAAACTGCCGTTGCTGCTGAATTTCTTCCTCGGCCCGTTTGCGATCGGTAATATCCCGAATAATCACCAAAACTTCCGCATCCGGCAGCGCAACAATCCGAGCCTCCTCAATGCGCCTGCCCTCCTCTAGATCAATGCAATACTCATAGATTTGGACAACCCCCAACTCCCGCGCCCGTTGGACATAACCCATGCGCTGCTGGGCTAAGTGGGGCGGCAACATTTCATCAATCGTGACCCCCAATCGCATCTTCTCGTTATTGAGAATCTGCACCGATCCCCCACTAATAAACTGGAGGTAGGTGCCATCATCCCGCATGTGGATCACCAAATCCGGCAGCAGGGCCAGCAAGGCTTGGTGCTTTGTTTCGCTGCGGTAAAGATCCCGTTCAGCCCGCTTAAAATCGCTAACATCAACTAAAAACCCCTCCAACCCCAAGCACTGCCCCGCCGGATCAAAAATCCCCCGCCCCCGCTCCCCAACCCAGGCCCAACTGTGGTCACGCCGCTGAAGGCGATATTCAACCTCATAGGCACTGCGCCGATCGAGGGCCGTCAGAATTGCTGTGGTCCTGCGGGCTTGATCCTGGGGATGGATGAGCCGATCGAAGCTCACCGAACCCGTGATAAAGTCCTGGGCGCTATACCCAGTAATGGTCATAATCCCATCACTAATAAAATCCAACTGGACGTTAAACGCCGGGAGCGATCGAACAGTTTTATGGTAAAAACAGCCCGGAAGATGCTGAAGCAGATCGTGGAGATAGGAGTAAATTTTTTGGGCCTTAGCGCCCCAGATTCCCGGCGCTAAAAGCTGAGGATACGGATTGTTTTCGGTATCCTGTTCTTGATTGTTTTCGGTATCCTGTTGTACTGAATCAGACACACTTAAATTCGGCAGACTGGCATCGGGCATCACGGGATCAGACGTGCCTGAATTGGGCATGACCTGATTCTATCAGACATGCCCAGACTAGACAGGACCAGATCAGACAGGACCAGATCAGACAGGGTGCAGTTCACTTGGGTGCAGTTCACTTTTGCCAAGGGACGGACTAAAGTCCGCACTACGGGCCGTTTGAGCCAGGTTAGGGGCTGCGTTAGCCCACCCTGCCCCGTAACCGTAAACCCCACCCCTGAGACCCCCACCCCATCAGGCCGGAAAAAGACGCTCCCAGGTTAATTCATGGGTCTCCGGATCTAAATTCCAGCGCAGCAGTTGGTTGGCCGGTTTACCAATGAAGGGCCGATCGCGGTGGGAAACCTCCCACCGATCGCCCAAGGCATGGCGCGGGGCCGTTGTCGCCAGGGCGATCGCCTCCTCCACACTACAGACTCGCCAGCGCACCAAATTACAAACCCCATGGAGCAAGGCGCGGGTCGTCCCCGCC
>JAYKJG010000138.1:0-6646 GCA_035286285.1 Prochlorothrix sp. | reverse complement strand
TTGTTCGTCCCAGTCCAGCGAGTCCGATCGCTATTGGGCCTTAAAGCAGGGGGGAGATGCCTACTTGGTTAAGCCGTTTCCGCCCAAGATCCTGGTGGAGATGGTTCAGGATTTAGCCCAGCGGATTGCTAAGGGATCCTGATGAGCCGACAGCCCTAGTCCAGCAGGGTAGCCATGGGCATACCATTCACAAGTACCCGTTGGCTGATCCCCGAAGAGGGCCGGAAGACCCGGCCCCTACCCGAAATATTTCCCCTTATTACGGTCCCTGAGTGCCGTCGAAGGGAGGAGGGGGAGCGTTGGAAACTGTTAAAAACACGCTTATTTGTGCCCTGCTGAACTAGTGAAAGGCTCGTAGTGCGGACTTGAGTCCGCCCCTTGGTCAACGTGAAATACACCCGGCAAATGGGCGATCCTAGGGGAGGGTTTGGTGATTTCGTAGCTCAGCATACTTTTAAAACAGCCGCTCTAGGTTTGGCTGATAGAGGGGTTTGGCTGCTTAACCAGACCCTAACCCAAATCCCTTGTGACCCGCCCTCTGTCTTCCATGACCCAAACCGTTCTTGTCGATCCAAAAGGCTCCAGCCTACAGCGCTTGTTTCGAGAACTCCTACCGTCCGACCTGCTCCTACCCAGTCTCACCGCTGGGGCGGTTACAGGCATTATCGGGGTCATTCGAGCGATCTCCTATGCCACGCTCATTTTCTCTGGGGTTCTGACCCCCCACTTGCCCACGGGGGTTGGGCTGACGGTGATCAGTTCTGCCATTGCCTCCGGTGTTGTGGCCCTCACCAGTGCCCACCCCGGCATGATTGCGACCCCCTTGGCGGCTCCCACTGCCCTGCTGGCGATTATGGCCAACCGCATCGCGATGGAATTGGCTGGGGAAAGCAGTGCGACGATCGTGACGACGGTGATTGCTGCGATCGCGGTGACTTCCCTCTGTACGGGCCTGTTTCTGCTGGCCCTGGGCTGGTTCAAAATGGGCAGCAAAATCCGCGTCATTCCCTATCCTGTGGTGGGGGGCTTTATGGCGGGCACCGGCTGGCTGTTGGTGCGAGGATTTGTGCAAATGTCTACGGATTTGCCCCTAGATTTCGAGAATTTGGCGACCCTAGCGACCCCGGAGATGGCGATTCGCTGGGCACCGGGTTTGGCCTTTGGCCTGATTTTGCTGGGGGTGGCGCGGCGCTGGAAACATTACCTGGTGCTACCGGGCACGCTGTTGGCCTTGACGGGGGTGTTTTATCTCTGTTTGACGGTGAGCCACACCTCGATCGAAACGGCCCGATCGGCGGGCTGGCTTTTAGAAGCCTTTCCCGAAGGCGATGGCCAGCTTTGGCACCCCCTCCAGGTTCAGCAGTTCCCCCAAATTCAATGGCAGGCGATCGCCCACCAAGCCGACAGCCTGATCACCGTGATGCTGGTGAGCCTGCTCTCCCTTGCCCTGAGCAATAGCGGCATTGAACTGGTGATTGGGCAGGATATTGACTTGAATTCGGAACTGAAGGCGATCGGCCTCTCCAATTTAGTCGCCGGAGTGGGGGGCGGCATGGTGGGTAACCAAGCCCTGCCCAGTACCCTCCTGGTCCACAACATTGGAGCCGAAACCCGCCTGACGGGACTGGTGGCCATGGTGCCCAGCCTCACCGTGTTGATTTTGGGATCGTCGTTTCTGCCCTATCTGCCGGAGCCAGTTTTGGCCAGTTTGCTGCTGTATTTGGGCTTTTCCCTGCTGATTCAATGGATTATCGAGGCCCGATCGAAGCTGCCCCTTGCGGACTACGGAGCGGTGCTGATTACGCTGGTGGTGATTAATACCTGGGGCTTTCTCCAGGGGATTGCCGTGGGCTTTGTGGTGACGGTGATTCTGTTTATGTACAACTACAGCCATGTGGATGTGGCCAAGTCGGTCCTGTCGGGCTTTACCACTCGCAGCAATGTCATCACCCGATCGCCGGTCCAACGGGAAATTCTCAGCCACTTTGGCGATCAGGTCTTTGGGCTGGAATTACAGGGCTTCCTCTTTTTCGGCACAGCCCACTACCTCCTGAACCGGGTGCGCCAGCGCAGTTTTAGCCAAAATGGCCCCCTCACCCCCACCTGGGATGGTCCGGCCCAGAACTCTTCCCGCCAAAGTCTTACAGAAGGTAACAATCAGTTGCCCCTTCGTTACGTTATTTTCGATTTCCGACAAGTGACGGGCCTCGATTCGTCGGCTGTTTTAACCTTTAATAAGGTGCTGAAACTGGCCCGCAAACAGGATCTAATTTTGATCTTTACCAATATCCAACCGGAGTTCCAAAGTCGCTTAATCCAGGGAGATGGGTTTGAGGCGAGTGGCGATCGCTGCCGTGTGTTTCCCGACATCGATCGGGGGCTGGAGTGGTGCGAGAATCAAATTCTCAGCCAAACCCAAACCCTCAGTTCCGAAACAAAACGCCTGGATGAACGACTGGTGGAGATGTTCCTTCAGCCGGATCAGGTTTCTGACTTTATGCAGTACCTGATTCCCGAAGAAATCGCAGCGGGGAGTATCCTGCTCCGTCGGGATGAACCGAGCAAGGGTCTTTACTTTTTGGAAACGGGTCAGGTGACGGTCCTGTTAGATTTTGAAGACGGCAAAACGCGGCGACTCCAAACCTGTCAAGGCGGCAGTATTTTGGGAGAAATGCGCTTTTTTAACAAGCGTCCCCTGTCCACTGCGGTGGTTGCGGATCTGCCCTGCCGGTTGTATTACCTGCCTCCCGCTGCCCTCGCTCAAATGAAGACCCAGCACCCCGCCTTGGTCTATGCCTTGGAGGAATATATTGTTAGGCTTTTATGCGACAGCCTAACCCGTCGCGAAGAGCAACTGCGTGTGATGCGCTAGCGCGATTGCCTGTTGTTCTGCTGATAACCTGTTCTGCTGATAACCTGTTCTGCTGATAACCCCACTGTTTTTGGAATGACCACTACTCCCCACCCTGGACCTGCCCTGTCCTCTTCCTGGACCCAGACCCTGCAACCCAGTAACATCATTGCCAGCTTCACCGCCGGTCTGATTACCGCCATTATCGGCGTGATTCGGGCGATTTCCTATGCGGCTTTGATTTTTGCTGGCCCCTTGGCGGTACACCTGAATCTGGGTATTGGCATGGCCATCCTGAGTTCGGCAGCCATTAGCATTGTCGTTGCCCTCACCAGTTCCCTGCCGGGGATGATCGCCACTCCCCTCGCCGCCCCCACTGCCGTTCTCTCCATCCTCGCCGCTAGTCTAGCGGAGGATTTGGTTGGCCAAGTTCCGCCGACAACCGTTGCTATTACGGTGATTGCGGCGATCGCGATCGGATCCCTCTGTACCGGGGCATTTCTCTGGACTTTAGGCACGCTGAAGCTAGGACGTGCAGTTCAGTTTATCCCCTACCCCGTGATTGGGGGCTTTATGGCGGGGACGGGCTGGCTCCTGATTCGCGGTGCCTTTGAGGTCATTACCGATGAACCGCTTAAATTTGCGACTGTTCTCGATATTTGTCGAGGAACCTGCTTGATGCAGTGGCTGACGGGGTTAAGCATTGGGACAGCCCTGCTGTGGATTTCCAAGCGCTTTAAGCACTATCTGGCTATGCCGGTGAGCTTGTTGATCTCGATCGGCCTGTTTTACCTGATTGTGGTCGTCCAAGGGGTTTCGATCGGGGAAGCCCGATCGGCGGGCTGGCTCTTGGCCACCTTTGACACAGCAGATCTGTGGCACCCCCTGTCGATTTCCGACTTAGCCCAAGTCCAGTGGGGCAGCATCCTCGCCCACAGTGGCAGTATTGGCCTGCTGATGTTTGTCAGTTTGTTGTCTCTGGTCCTCACGAACAATGGCATTGAACTGAGCGTCGGCAAAACCCTGGATTTAGATCGGGAGTTGCAGTCGATCGGCCTCGCCAACTTTGTGGCCGGGTTGGGCAGCAGCATGGCCGGAAACCAAGCCCTGCCCAGCACCCTCTTGGTCTACAAAATGGGGGCAACCTATCGCCTCGTGGGGGTTTTCAAAGCCCTCTGTTGCCTGGGCGTGCTGCTGTCTGGCCCTGTGTTTCTGCCCTTCTTGCCCAAGCCAATTCTTGGCTCTTTACTGGTCTATTTGGGCCTCAATCTGCTGTTTCAGTGGTTGGTTGAATCCCGGACCCAGTTTTCAGCCGTGGACTATGCCACCCTCTGGGTCACGATGATTGTAATTAACCGCTTTGGCTTTCTGGAGGGCATTTTGGCGGGTTTTGTCCTGGTCTTGCTGACCTTTCTCTACCGCTATAGCGGCTTGGCCGTGGTCCAGGATGTGGCCCCTGCTGCCTCGGTGACTGCTACGGCTCCGGCGACGGTCTCGGCAACCCCCCTTCCCGATCCGATGAGTTTGGGGATTCTGCCCATTCATCTCCAGGGCTTTCTCTTTTTCGGCAATGCCAACCGCTTGCTGATTGAGGTTCGCAACCGGACCCAGGGGGTTGAAGGTCAGGTTGGGGCTGGGGTTGGGTCTGGAGTTAGCTCAGAGACTGCCTCTGGCACTGCAACGGCGGCGATCGCCCCTGGGCCGGATCTGGCCCCACCGACCTACCGCTATTTGATGCTGGATTTTCACCAGGTCTGTGGCCTGGATGCGTCGGCAGTGCTGTCTTTTCAGCGCATTACCCAACTGGCCTACCAGCATAATCTTCAGGTGCTGTACACCCATGTTTCCCCCACCATGCAAGCCCAACTGACCCAAGGCAAAGCCCTCCAAGCGGACGATCGCTGCCACCTGTTCCCCAGTTGGGAAGCCGGTCTTGCTTGGTGCCAAGCCCAAAGTGCCTAAGCCCAGGCCACTGATCGGTAGGGGCAATCCCCCCGTGGTTGCCCCAGTTGTGCTGGCTCAAAAGGCTCGTAGTGCGGACTTTAGTCCGCCCATTGGCCGCTGGCTCAAAAGGCTTGTAGTGCGGACTTTAGTCCGCCCATTGACCGCATAGTCCCGTCCTACAGTGCCTTGAGAATCCCTTGAATTTGCTCCGTGGTGAGGCGGGGACCATACTGGGTCACCAACTGCGAAGAGACGCGGGAGGCCAAATCCCCCGCCTTTGCATAGCCCATACCCTGGGTTAGGCCGTAAAGGAACGCTCCGGCATAACTATCGCCCGCACCGACGGTATCGATCGCCTTGACGGGGTAACCCGCCACCTCCAGCAAATTCTCGCCATCAAAGACCACCGATCCCGCCGGACCACGGGTAATGGCAAAGGCGCGGCTGAGGGTTTTGAGGTGGGCGATCGCCGTCGCCAAATCCTCAGTTTCCGCTAGGGTCAGGGCTTCGGTTTCATTGGCAAAGAGCAGGTCTACGCCCCCGCCAATCATCTCCAAGAGACCCTCCTTGAAGAATTTGACCATATTAAAGTCCGATAGGGTCAAAGAAACTCGCTTTCCCGCTGCTTGGGCCAATTCCCGCGCCTTAACCGCCGCTGCCTTCCCCGTGGGCGAAGTCACCAAATAGCCTTCAATATAGGTATAGTCCGAGGCCGCGATCGCCGCTGGATCTAGCTCAGCCTCACTAAAACTGCCGCTAATGCCCAGAAACGTCCCCATGGTGCGATCGGCATCGGGGGTGACCATCACCAAGCACTTACCTGTAATGCCTTCGGTCAAAATTTCCGGCTTAAGGTTCGTTTCTAGGCCACAGCGGGCCAAATCCTCCAAATAGAACTGCCCATCGGCATCCTTAGCAACCTTACAGGAATAGTAGCCTTTCCCCCCCAACTGGCCGATCGCAATCAGGGTATTGGCCGCCGAGCCGCCACTGGCTTTTTTGGGCGCATGGCCCTGGAGCTTGTGCAGAATCTCCTGCTGCTGCGCCTCATCTAGGAGCGTCATTACGCCTTTGTCAATGCCAGCGGTTTGCAGCACCTCTGGGCTAACCGATAGCTCAATATCCACCAAAGCATTGCCGAGGCCGTATACGTGGTAGTGGGTCATGGTGATTTATGTTGGAATTGCATCAGCAGGCGGATCTTATCGCGATGGGGGATGGGCTTCAAGGCGAGGGGGTGGCGTTGAATGTCACAGGCGCGGGGTAGCATAGATCAGGGCTGCTGTTCAGAGTGTTTGCGGATTGCGGGCATGATGACGGGCGATCGTCGCCCTAGGGCGATCGAGCCAGGGACTTCCCTGGGACTGCTGTCTTTTTCACTGATTTTTACTGTTTGACTGACCTCGTTTGACTGACCTCGTTTGACTGACCTATTCATGACCTTAACCGCTGATCCCCAATCCCACTGGCAAACTCCCCCCGCGCCCATTGATGTCCAGTATGACTCTTTCCGCTCTCCTGCCGTCCGCATTTCCCCGAATCGCCAGTGGTTTTTGGAGCTAGAGCAGCCCTCCTTGCCGGATTTAAGCTTCATTACGGCACCGACCCTACATTTAGCGGGCCTTGAACTCAATCCTAAAACCTGGGAACCGGCCCGTGCCCAAGGCTATAACGGCATTACCGTTTGTCGCCTTGATCCAAAAGATTCCCAAGCCCCCAATTTACGCCGAGTGGTGGCTCTACCGGCCCAGGCCGAGGTTCGGAATTTGCGCTGGTCACCCCAGGGTCATTTTCTGGCCTTTACCCTGACGGAGGAAACGGGGGTTTCGCTGTGGGTGCTGGAGTTGGCAA
>JAYKJG010000137.1:0-2909 GCA_035286285.1 Prochlorothrix sp. | reverse complement strand
TAGCGATCGAGCCAGGTCACCATCTCCCACAGCACATGACCCACCGCCTGCCGCAATTGGTGGCAGTTGTCAGCGATCGTATCAATGATTAAACTGTTCAGATAACGGATTAGACACAGCAAGGGGGATTAAAAATGCGAACTTGGTCAGTACAAGATGCAAAAGCACGATTCAGCGAGTTTCTTGGAGCCTGCATTGCAGGACAGCCCCAAATCGTGACAAAGCAGGGGGTAGAAGCAGCCGTTCTAGTTCCGATCGAAGTCTGGCAGAAATTACAAACCATAGCCCAACCGTCCTTAAAACAACTCTTATTATCCGATATGGGACGCACCACAGACCTACAACTGCCAATGCGAGGCCGAGCTTGTCGCCGCGCCATTCCTGAATTGGAGTAAGACAGGTGTATTTACTGGATACCAATGTCGTTTCTGAACTACGCCGCGCCAGACCCCATGGTGCGGTTGTTGCTTGGCTAAAGAGTGTAGAAGACAAAGATCTCTTTATTTCTGCCGTAACGATCGCCGAGATTCAAGCAGGAATCGAGATAACACGGGAACAGGATGCTGAAAAAGCGGCCCAAATCGAGCAATGGCTAGACTTAGTTGCCAATGCCTATAACGTTTTGCCCATGAATGCGGCTATCTTTCGCACCTGGGCAAAACTGATGCATCGCAAGTCCGACAACCTCTATGAAGATGCCATGATTGCCGCAACCGCCAAGATTCATAGCCTCATTGTCGTCACCAGAAATGTGGACGACTTTCGAGCTTTTGGCCTACAACTCTTTAATCCCTTTGATGGTCAGTCCTACGGACCTTAACCCAGCGATCGAGCCAGGTCACCATCTCCCACAGCACATGACCCACCGCCTGCCGCGACTGGTAACTGTGGCCCTCCCCCGGCAACACCACCCAGCGCACCGTCCCCCCCAGCCCCTTAATCGCCTCAAATAGGCGTTCACTCTGGAGCGGATAGGTACCTGGATTGCTGTCTGCGCCACCATGGATGAGTAAAAGCGGCGTTTTAATGCGATCGGCCACCGTAAACGGCGACATTTGCGTATAGGTCTCCAATGCCTCCCAATAGGTCCGCTGCTCCCCCTGAAAGCCAAAGGGCGTTAACGTGCGGTTATAGGCTCCACTGCGGGCAATTCCCGCCCGGAACCGATCGCTGTGGGCCAGCAAATTCGCCACCGTAAACGCCCCGTAGGAGTGCCCCCCCACCGCCACCCGATCGGCAGCCGCAATCCCCCGCTCCACCAAAAAATCCACCGCCGCATGGGCACTGCTCAGCAACTGCTCCCCATAGGTATCATTGGGTTCCTCCCCCACCTCACCCAAAATTGGAATGCTGGGATTATCGAGAATCGCATAGCCCTGGGTCAGCAGAAACAGAATAGACCCGCCCCAAGGCCGACTAAAGACATTTTCCGCCGTTGTCACCTGTCCCGCACTGTCCGGGCTGCGGAACTCCTCCGGATAGACCCAGAGCAGCGTCGGCAGTGGACCTTGTTCTAGGGTGTAACCAGGGGGGAGATAGAGCGTTGCCGAGAGAGGGAGGCCATCGGCGCGGGTATAGCGCACAACATGGCGGCTAATGCCCGAATACCAGGGTAGAGGATCGGTAAAGTTGGTAAGGGGGGTGATGGTTTGCTTGCGGCGATCGTGGCAGTAGAAATTATTCGGTTCCGTCGCACTTTGGCGAGCCGTGATAAAACGGTTGGCCTCGTTATCCAACAGCAAGCGTACCGACTCATAATAGGGATCCTCCGCCTGCCAGAGCCGTTCTTTCTCATCTGTGGCTAAATTCCAGCGATCGAGGAAGGGGTAAACCCCCGCCGGAGAAGCCCCATAGCCATCTAAATAGACACTTTCACCATCGGGCGCAAACAGCAGGGTACTCCAGCCGTAGGGACCGGGCACCGTCACCAACTCCCCCGGATCCTGGTAGGCATTCTGGAAGTCCCGCTGGTGCAGCAGTTGGGGATTGCCCCCCGGTTGGCTGGGGTCCAGTTTCCAAAGGCGCAACTGACGACTGTCATACCAGGCTTCCATGCCGATCGCCACCGACTCCCGCCCCCAGCGCAGCCGCTGCAAGCGCATTTCCAACTGCCAGAGAAGCTGGGGTTTGGGTAGCATTGGCCCAAAGGGCGCAGAAATTTGATACACTGCATCGCGGTAGGGCACCTCAACCCGTGGATCGCCCCGATCGAGCGCCTCAACCCAAAAAATTGTCGCCGGTCGATCGCCGCGCCAGTTCACCCAACGCCGCCCCGGTCGCACCGCATCATACTGGGGCAACACCGTCTCATTCAGGGGCAGATCGGCAATGATTCCCTGGGATTGACCCCGTAAATCCAGGATTTCCGCCCGATGGGGGAAGCGCCAGAGGGGAACTTGGTAGGAAAAGGGCCGAGACAGGGTTTCCAACAAAATCCACTGCCCATCGGGGGAAGGGGTCGCTTCATCAATTAAGCAGGGTTGCGTTAAGGGCGTTTGGGTACCATCTAGGCGCACCTGCACCAGAACTGAGGTTAAATAATGCTCAAAGAGGACGGCATCGTGGGCATCCGTGAGCAAATTCGTGTAGGTGCGCGATGGGCTAGCCTCACCGCTGTGTTCTTCAACTTGGGGGCCGATCGGCACCGCTGGCGCTTCCGGAGGCTCAGGATGATCGGCGGGGATCATTTTGCACAGTAAGCCTTGCTCCTCGCTAAGCCAGCTACAGGGATTGCCATAGGTGGCATTGAGGCAAGGACCGGTAAGCTGTCGGGCCTGGGCCGTTGCCAACTCCAGCACCCACAGCGAAACCCCCGTTTCCTCCGTCAGGGTAAAGGCCAGAAAATGACCCTGGGGTGACCAGCGCAAATTCCGAACCTCGGCCTGGGCCGGTAGAGCCACCACTCGGCG
>JAYKJG010000136.1:0-5218 GCA_035286285.1 Prochlorothrix sp. | reverse complement strand
TTGCGGCAGCTACGGGATGAGAGCAATAAGGTGCTAGAGAAAGCTCGCACAGCCAAGGCGATCGGGTCATCCTTAGGGGCAAAAGTCCTGATTTATGTCAAAGATGCGACCTGGGCACAGCAGCTTGTCAAGCTCAACCACAGCGACGGGAAGGGCAATGGGGTCGATGAGTTGCGGTATCTGCTGATTGCATCCCAGGTGGAAATTGTCGGCAGTCCCGCTTTTGTCGCCGCAGCGGACTATCACTGGGTAGGGGAGGACATGGCGATCGGGGTCGTTCCCGCAGAGGGCACCAAGTGCGATCGCTGCTGGAATTACGCCCTCAGTGTCGGCCAAAACCCGAAGCACCCTTTAATCTGCGATCGCTGCGTTTCTGCCCTCGCGGGTCATTTTTAGCCCAGTTCCGTTTAGCCCAGTCCCGGCGTTGAAGGCCATCATAACCTGCCGACAGCGATCGATCGCCCCCTCCACCGAGTCCGTCACCGCAGGATAGGGTAACGGTGGCCGCGCCAAGAGCAGCAGGGAAACCCGCAAATGCTCAGCCAATCGCCGTTTTACGTCCTCTCCCCCCGGTTTTCCTGAAGCCTTAGCAATCACTAGGGAAATTTGCCACTGTTGCCACAGGGCAGACTCTAGCTCAAAGCTGACCGGGGGACGGAGGGCAAGGATGCGATCGGGGCTAAAGCCTGTGCTTAAAGCGGTTTTTAGGGCGATTTCTGAGGGTAAAATCCGGGTGAACAGCGTTGCGCGATCCTGCCAAGGCTGAAACTCAGGGAGGCGACGGTAGCCCAAAATCAGTAAAACCCGCTCCCCCCCTAAGGGTAAGTCCTGGAGGATGTCGCGGCGATCGGGGATGAGTTGAACCCAAGGGGACTGCTGGGCGGACTGGGGGGGGAAAGTAGCCCGTTCATAGCGCAAATAGGGAATTTGGCAGGTTTGGGCCGCTGCGATCGCCCCTGCCGAGACGATCGTCGCAAAGGGATGAGAGGCATCTAGAATCAAAACAATCCCGTGGCTTTGGATAAAATTTGCCATGGCAGCAGCCTCGATCGCCCCAATGCTCACCCTCAAGCCGGGACAATGGGCATAGAGCGATCGGCCAGCCTCAGTGGTGACCGTCACCAGAGTCGGAATCCCGGCTTGCACCAGTGCTTCCGCGAGGATCCGGCTCTCCTGGGTGCCGCCAATCAGCCAAATTTGGGCAGACTGCATGGTAATTGCTTGTAACCTCACTAACTCTCAGTTCATAAAACCCCACCCCATAAAACCCCGTCTAAAAGTTTCCAGTACGCTGCCAGTTAAAAAACCAGCGCAAACGGCGCTCAAAAGACGGAAAATTCGCCAAACGCCACCGTTGCCACTGCTGGCCCCAATCCATCACCACCCCATAGCTCCAGGCATCCCCCGCCCAATTCCCCAACTGCCCCAGGGGCACGCCCTGCCCGATCGCCGCCGCCATCACCCCTAACAATCCCTCCAACCCCTGCCCTACCCCATGGAACCCCACAATTCGCCCCGATTCCAGCAGCACCACCTTGGCCCAACGGGTTTCCCCCGTCACTGGATCGAGGGGAGTTGCCACAAGGCTAATCATTCGCTGGCGGCGGAAAAAGCGACGACCTTGGGCCTCCGTGAGACCAACACGCAGAACGGGAGGATCTAAGGGCAAACTATAGGGGATTTTGGCATAGTACAGCGGTTGGGGGCGCTGACCGAGGGCATGATCCACCGCGATCGCCGCTTCCTGGGCTGCCAACACCGGCAAGCCATAGCCGCCCCGCATTCCCCCACAGACATAAACCTGGGCATGGGCCGTTTGGCCGTAGCCATTGGCGGCGATCGGCTCCGTATTGCTGAGTCCCAGCCGATCCAGCCCCAAACCCGCATCCACCCAAGTGTGGGGCGCTTCCCCCAAAAAGCCAACTGCCCTCGCCCCCAGGGGTGCAGCGGGGCTAGTCCCGTCCGGTCCCCAGGACTCTTCCTCCCATGGCCCCGAACCCGATCGCACCGAACCCGATCGCACCGCAATCCCCTGGGCCTGCCAATGGGCCACACAAAGCTGATTGACCGCCGGATCTTCACTGGGAAACGGTTGGGGGATCCCCGCCCCAGTAGCCACCGTGAGGGTAACCTGATGGCCCTGAGACAAGAGCCACTGCGCCCAGGCAAAGGTCTGGGGACTGGATCCCAAAACTGACCAACGAGTCGGTAAGGCATTGACCGGATGGTGACTCAGGGTATGGCACGTAAAGGTGACATCGGGATCCAAAACGGCGATCGGGGGCAAAATTGGCGTTGGACGTAGGGCCAATAGATAAAAGCGCGATCGCAGCGTCCGATCGCCCACCGTCAAGGCCACCTGGGGATGGGGATGGAACTCCCCCCGCTGCGCCAATACATCTACCCCCGCCAAGCTCAGGGAACCCATCAGATCGGGTTTGGCTGAGCCTCGATCGATCGGGAGGGGGGGTGGAAAATTAGCCCGATCGCAAATCCCCAACTCCCCTTGGGTTACCCAAGCCACACGGGCCTGCCAGTGAGCCGCCCGCAAAGCAGCCTGTTGCGCTGCCGCCGTGGCCCCCACCACCACCAAGTCATACTCAAAACCCATCGTCACCCGTCCATTGTCACTAGCCCATTCGCCACTAGCTCATCACTAGCCCAGCAGGGCGGAAATTCCCAACCCTCGTCGCGTAGGTAGGATGCCTGCACTGCCTGCACCAAGGCTAGCTCACCGACTGCATCGCCGCATCCTGGAAGACCTGCTGGAACTGAATCACATCCCGGCGCGGATCCACATGGCTCACCCGCAGATGAATCTTGTCCCCCAGGCGCACCGTGCGATCGAAGCGCGTCGCCAACTCCAGCCCCAAATCCTCCAACAGCACCAGCGCCAAATTTTCATGCTCCCGCAGCCACCGCAGCACCAGGGCAGGCCAAACCTGGTTCCCCTGACGGCGCAGATACTCCAAGCCCCAATAGCGATTGGTTTGCCGTTCCACCAAGGTCGCCTCATAGGAGGCGCTACTCGTCGTCAGCAGCAATTCCTGCATCTGCTCCGGTGTAAAGGGCGGTTCATCCCCCCGCAGATGGGCCTTAATCTGGAAATGGGCCAAAAGGTCGCTATAGCGGCGAATTGGGGATGTGACCTGGGTATAGGTGGCAAGGCCCAGGCTGGCGTGACGCGCCGGGGTCAGGCTCACTTCACTGCGGGGCATACAGCGGCGAATGGCACAATCCCGCACCGGACCGGGCGGCAGGAGGTACAGTTCTTCCTCCGGGGGCAGTTCTGGCTGGGGCTGGTTGCGGAACGGCAAGGCTAAATCATGGCTCTGGCCATAGTGCCCTGCCACTTCCCCCGCCAAAATCATCATCTCTGCCACCAACTGCCGCGACGCTGACTCCTCCAGCACCTCGATCGTAATCTCCTCTGAAGCCGACACCTTAATCGACGCTTCCGGCATCCGAATCGTGATCGCCCCCTGGCTCTGCCGCCACTTTTGGCGAATTTTCGTCCATTTATACAGCGTCGCCAGTTCAGCCTCGGCTTGAATATCTAGCTCCAACATCTCATCCACATCCTCATAGGTGAGGCGATAGGTGGGCTGAATTAGGCTGGGCTGGATGCAGTAGTCCAGAATGGCCCCCTCTTCCGTCAGGATCACCCCAAAGCTCAAGGCACAGCAGCGCTGCCCCTGCACCAAACTCATTGGACCCGTGGCCAGTTCCTTGGGGAACATGGGCACCATGCCCGTGGGCAAATAGAGGGTGGTACTGCGGCGGCGAGCTTCCAGTTCCAGGGTATCGCCAGGGGTAACCCAACGGGTCGGATCGGCAATGTGGATCCACAGCCGTTCTTGACCCTCCGGCAAAATCTCTACACTCAGGCCGTCGTCAATTTCTAGGGTGCTCTCGTCGTCAACGGTGTAGGTCTTGAGATGGGTTAGATCGGAGCGATCGGGGTCGGGATCCACCGGGGGATTCTGGAGCAAAATATGGGTCACATCGAGCACCTTCTGGGCAAAGTGGGTGGGAATTTGACTGCGACGGAGAAAGAGATTTTCGTGGGGCTGCCACAGGCCCAAGTCAACCAGGAGGCTGAGGGCCGCTTCTGGACTGTCCGATCGCTGGAGATGGGTGAGCAGGTCACAGGCCGCTGCCCGGTGTTTGGCCTCTTCCCCAAAGGTTGCGAAGTTTTCCAACGCTTCCAGCCAGGGGCGATCGCTGTCTTCCCATTGTACCGAGCTAGCCCGGATTGACGGCGTAGGTGCCCCGTTCAAGACAGGTGCTCGATCGGCTGCGGCATCGGCTGCTCGATCGGCTGCAACCGCCTCGATCGCCTCAGCTTCTGCCTCCGTTCCGGCAAAGGCTACCGACTCGATCGCCGCCCTGTCTGTTGCTGGGATCGCCAAAGCCCGATCGACCCGCTCCAAAAAGCCCTGCCACTGGGTCTGTCGCTGGGTTTCCACCTCTTGCTGGTGCCGCAGTTCCGCCACCTGAGCCACCGATCGCGGCTCATAGCTGTCCTTACGCTGCTTAAAGTAGAGCCGATCGTCGGACAGCAGCACATAGGCTGCATAGCACTGCTCCGGCTCCTGGGCCGAAAACAGAAATTCCGCCAATTCATTGGGGGTGGTCATGCCCCCCTCTTCCACCCAAAACTCCCAGGCCACCTCCAACGCCGAAGGGTCTAGATAGGGTTCCACCGCAGCTTGGAAGCGGGCAATATCCTTAGACAAATAGGTCTCGCCCTTGACTTCATAGCTAATCTGACGGGGGTGCAGGGTATGGGACTGCCCTCGCTCGTCGATCGCAATCCAATGCTTTTTACCTTCAGGACGATCTAAAACCGCAAGCCGTCGATCGGCTCCTTGGCGAAACTCAATCAGGGTTCCCTTATCCACCCGTCTGACGCTACCTTTCGTGAGACAACAATAAAGTCTATTAAAGTCTATAAATCTACAGCGATCCGCCTTGAGATCGGAAGACCCCCACACCTCCAGCCCCCCTTCCAAAACAGCGAGGGAAACCGGAAGGTCCAGATTTCACAACTTGAGACAGCAGCCCCTGCCAGATCTGCCTGTTTAGGTCTATCTGCCCCAGCCTGCCGATCGAGGCCCGCCCGTCGAAGTCGGCTGGTCTACCCTGACCCCGCCCTGCGAAACCCGCTCTGCTGACCTCTCTATGCTTGCATGTCCCTTACCCCTTTGAAAACCTC
>JAYKJG010000135.1:0-3843 GCA_035286285.1 Prochlorothrix sp. | reverse complement strand
TATCTGCCCCAGCCTGCCGATCGAGGCCCGCCCGTCGAAGTCGGCTGGTCTACCCTGACCCCGCCCTGCGAAACCCGCTCTGCTGACCTCTCTATGCTTGCATGTCCCTTACCCCTTTGAAAACCTCCTACCCTAAACTCTTCTACCTAACCCTTCTACCCAACTCTTCTGCCCAACTCTTCTACCTGGGGTGCATTTCACGTTGGAACCCTCGGCCTAGGGTAGGGGTCGCGCCCCCGTGCCGACCCTCTTAGCGGCCCAAAACCGGGTCAACCACGGGGGGATTGCCCCTACCGACTGGGTGACTCTGCCAAAGTGAAATGGACCCGGAGCAAGAGTATTCAGATTTCACGGCGGGTCGCTATATACCTTGGTTTTAGGCAGTTTTGTCGGGTACATTTCACGTTTACCGATGGACAGCCGAGATGGCTATCCCGCAACAGGGCATTTGTGGGAGCAGCCCCCGGCCCGTTCCAAAGTGAACTGCACCCGTTGTATTGTTGTCTATAGGAGCAACAGAAAGAAGAGAATCCTGATTTTTTTTAGCTCATCTGCCCCTGTGCTGACTGTCCCAGCCCCCCTGGGCTTACGGATGGGGTTGCTGATTTACAGGGTCCATTGCACTGTGGCGGGTTCACCCGATCGGGTAGGGGCAATCCCCCCGTGGTTGCCCCGGTTTTGGGCCGAAGAGGGGAGCCACGGGGGCACGACCCCTACCCAGATATCTTCAAAGTGGGATGCACCCAATTTTTGCCCTGCTGGACTACGTTTGTAAGTACCCGCTAAGGTAAGTACCCCCTAAGACTCTGTGTCTGGGTCTGTGGCGGGTAACTCCAAGGCTTGGGGAATGACGGTGAGGGTTTGGACTTGCTTGACCCTGCGAATCTTGAGCACCAGGGGCTGACCCACCACACTCGCCTCGACTTGGGCCTGTACCTCTGCCGTTGTGCGCACGGGCACCTGTCCCACGGCTTCAATTACATCCCCCGGTTGTAGTCCCGCTGCCTCTGCTGGGGATCCCCCCATGACCCGCACCACCAAAATGCCTTGGTCTTGGGTCACCCGCAAACTAAACTCCGATTCTTGCTGTAACTTGCGCTGTAGCTCCGGTGTCAGGTTGACCATCTGAATCCCCACAAAGGGGTGTTCAACCCGGCCTTGGGTAAAGAGTTGTTCCCCGATCGCCAGGGCTTTTTCGATCGGAATTGCAAAGCCCAACCCCTGGGCATCGGTGCGAATGGCAGTATTGAGGCCAATGACTTCGCCGCGATCGTTAATGAGCGGTCCTCCGGAATTGCCGGGATTAATGGCCGCATCGGTTTGAATAAAGGTCACCCGCTTGTCTGGGACTCCGACTTGGGAGCTAGAGCGCCCGATCGCGCTGACAATCCCCGCCGTAATCGTGTTATCCAAGCCCAGGGGGTTGCCAATGGCGATCGCCCACTGCCCCGGTTGGACCTCCGCCGATCGGCCCAAGGGCGGCGTGGCCCACTGCCCCGGTTCAATCTGCACTGCTGCTAAGTCCGTAATGGGGTCGATTCCGACGATCGATCCCGCTACTATCTGCCCATCGGACAGGGCCACCTCGACCCCATCGGCCCCTTCTACCACATGGGCATTGGTCAAAATGCGCCCCTCTGGCCCCAGGAGCAGACCGGAACCGCTGCCCCGCTCGATCGCTTTGGGGGTGGGGCGGGGGGGATTAAACCAGTTTTGCAAGGGCGATCGGGGTTCTGTGGGGGCCAGTTGCACTGTGTCAATGCGCACCACCGCCGCTTCGACTTGGGCGACGGCTTGGGCAATAAAGTTAGTGGCTGGGGCTTCGGCTTCGGCAGTAATCGGGGGCGCGGGTCCCCCCCACTGGTTTGCCGTCAGGGTCACATCAAACAGCGGTTCCCCCTGGGAACCCTGAACCCCCGCCGACTGACGACCCCACCACACTCCCACGCCCCCGCCCACAAGGCTGCCCACAATAAACAGCGTTAATCCTCGGTAAGGCTTAGGGGGTGGTGTCATGGGCTGTCGAGTACTTCGGGGCTGACGACCCCGCGATTGAGAGACTCTTCCATTGTAGGCTAGGGGTCTCACCCCTGACCAGGATAGGGTGGATGGCCCTTACCCTTTCTCAGGATTATGCCAAGACCGACCCCAGCGCAGGAGGAGGGAGTTGGTGACCACGGTGACCGAGCTAAAGGCCATAAAGGCACCGCTGACTCCAGGGCTAAGGGCAACGCCCCAGAGGGGCAAGAGGGCACCGGCGGCGATCGGAATGCCCAGGGTGTTGTAAGCAAAGGCCCAAAACAGATTTTGGCGGATTTTGGCTAAGGTTGCCTTGCCGAGGGTTAGGGCTTGGGGGACTTGACCGAGGCGATCGCCCATGAGGACAATTTGGGCTGTTTCTGCTGCCACTTCGGTCCCGCCCTGGAGGGCAATGCCAACCTCGGCTTGGGCTAGGGCCGGAGCATCGTTAATGCCATCTCCCACCATAGCCACACATTGACCTTGGCTTTGCAATTGGGCGATCACAGCGGCCTTTTGGGCTGGGAGCACTTCGGCATGGATTTGGGCGGGCTTTAGGCCCAGTTCTTGGCCAATGGCTTGGGCAGTGGCCGATCGATCGCCCGTCACCAAACGCAACTCCAGCCCCATCCGTTGCAACTGTTGCACGGTGTCTAGGGCATCCGCCCGTAGGGGATCCTGAACGGCGATTAAGCCTAGGGTTTGGCTCTGCTGGGCCAGAAAAATGACTGTTTTTCCGGATTTAGCTAGCTCTTCGGCTTTTTGCACCAAGTCTAGGGGAACGGTAGCCCCTTGCTGGGCTAACCAGGGCAAATTTCCCAATACCGTTGGCACTCCTTCTACGGTGGCAGCAATGCCAAACCCTGGCTCGGTGTGGAACGCGGTGGCGGGGAGGAGGGGTAGGTTGGCGGCTTGGGCGGCGGCTTGGATGGCGTGGGCGAGGGGGTGGCGGGTGCCGCGTTCAAGGCTGGCGGCGAGTTGGAGCAGGCGATCGCGCTCTGAGGGGGAGTGGAGAGGGGGGGAGTGGATCGCAGTGGCTTCAGATGTAGGAGCTTCGATCGCAACTGGATCGATCGGCTCAGGACTGAGCAATACATCCGTCACCTCCGGTTTACCCGTGGTTAACGTCCCGGTTTTGTCTAAAACTAAGGTCGTGAGCCGATCGAGTTGCTCTAGCACTTCGCCCCCCCGGATCAGGAGTCCCTGCTCGGCCCCAAGGCTCAATCCCACTAACAGCGCCGTTGGTGTTGCTAGCCCCAAGGCACAGGGACAGGCAATGACTAGGACCGCGATCGCTAACTTTAGGCTCAACAGCAAGGGGGACGTGACCAAATCCGGGTTAGCTGCTGCCGTGATGCCTAAATTCATGCCCAAATCCAGACCTGTGCTGAGATCTAGGCCCATGTCTCCCATTGCCATACTGCCGTGGTCCATGCCCTGCAACCATGCCCCGTGCTGGGTCAATACCTCCGGCCACAGGCGCGTTCCCACCAGCCCCCAAAAGCCAAAGGCCACTGCCGCGATCGTCATCACCCCATAGGTGAAATATCCCGCCACGGTATCCGCAAGCCGCTGAATGGGCGCTTTACGACCTTGGGCCGCTTCCACCAGTTGGATAATCTGGGCAAGGGTCGTCTCCTGGCCCACCTGGGTTGCTTCTAGGATCAAGACCCCCGATAGATTGAGCGTCCCCGCACTCACCCTTTCTCCGCTTTGCTTCAAAACCGGCAGGGATTCCCCCGTTAGCATGGATTCATCCACGGTTCCCTGCCCTGCAATCACTTTGCCATCGACCGGGAACTTCTCACCGGGCAAAATCCGCAA
>JAYKJG010000134.1:0-6326 GCA_035286285.1 Prochlorothrix sp. | reverse complement strand
CGGGTTGTATACTTATCCGTCAGCTTTTGGATCTGATCTTGGAGATCCCGCGCCTCATCTTCGGAAATTTCGCTGGATTTCTCCTGTTTACGGACGCTATCAATGGCATCCCGCCGAATATTCCGGATTGCGACCTTACCTTCCTCCGCATACTTGGAGGCCATCTTGACAAACTCCTTACGGCGTTCGCTGGTGAGGGGGGGGATGTTAATGCGGATGACGCGCCCGTCATTGTTGGGGGTTAAACCCACATCGGACAGGGAAATGGCTTTTTCCAGTTGGGACAGACTGCCTTTATCAAAGGGATCGATCTGAAGGGTTGTGGAGTCGGGAGTACTGATGTTGGCCAGGGATTTGAGAGGCGTTTCGGCTCCGTAGTAGTCCACCATGACCCGATCGAGGATGCTGGCGTTGGCTCGCCCCGTGCGGATCGTGTTAAAAGACCGCTGGGTGGACTCCACGGATTTTTGCATTTGGGCTTCGACATCAGCTAATTTCACAGGAACCTCCCACTGTTGTTCCGATTAGTTCTCCCATGGCGGCGCGATAAATATTGCCCTCGCCAAATAAATTAAACACCACAATGGGCATCTGTCGCTCTTTACACAGGGCGATCGCCGTCCCATCCATGACCCCCAACTCATGGGCTAAGACATGGGCATAGTTTAGGGTTTTATACTGTTTGGCCCCTGGATTGAGCTTGGGATCGCTGTCGTAGATGCCATCAACCTTGGTGGCTTTGAAGATGACATCGGCGCTAATTTCAGCGGCCCGCAGGGCAGCGGTGGTATCGGTGGTAAAGAAGGGATTGCCCGATCCTCCGCCAAAAATGACCACGCGGCCTTTTTCGAGGTGGCGAATGGCACGGCGGCGAATGTAGGGTTCGGCAATTTCTTGCATGGCGATCGCCGTTTGCACCCGCGTGGGGATCCCCTTTTGCTCTAGGGCATCCTGGAGGGTGATGGCGTTCATGATGGTGGCCAACATGCCCACATAGTCAGCGGTGGCCCGGTCCATGCCGCTGGAGGCACCGCTAATGCCCCGAAAAATATTGCCGCCTCCGACGACGATCGCTAGCTCAATACCTTCCTTGACAACACTGGCCACCGCTTCGGCCACACTCTCCAAAATGTCGGGATCCGTGCCATAGGCGAGATCTCCCATGAGCGCTTCACCGCTCAATTTGAGTAAGATGCGCTGGTATGCCATGACCTAAACCTTGGGATTGAACGGAATTAGAATGGGCTGAAGTCTGGAAGAGGCCCAAGCCGCTGGAACCCGACCTTCTTTTTTGCCCCATTCACCATAGCAGGATTTTGCCTAGCCCTGGTGAGTTCCCAATTCTCAACAAGACTTCAACAAGACAGCAACAGAAAGACGGCAACAGCAGTTCAGCAACCGTCCCATAGAAGCCTCTCCCCAGCGGTTCACAGCCCTAGGACTCCCCCAACAGATATGTCCCCCCTGAGGGGTATGATAGGATTGATCCGTCAAACGGACTGACGGCGCGTATTCCCTCTGCTACCGTCTGAGGAGTTTGGGCTGGTTCGGCCTGATTCGCCGCTATGCTGCAATTTAACCCAGTTTGCACCGAGTAGAGCCGACTATTCTCCATCCCCTCTCTCTCATCGACACCCTTCTTTTTTACAGATGTCGCACAAGCCATGGCTGCAACGTTAGAGCAAATTGCTCAATACCTGGATAACAAAGGTTGGAAATACCGCTTAGATGCTGAAGAAGCCCGCATCTACACAGGTGTACAGGGAGATAACGTCGAGAACCTCCTGATTGTGATTGAATTGGAGGAGGATGGTGAGTTTTTCGCTGTCTATGCTCCTCAGGTTTTGTCGGGAGTTAGCGATCATCCCCACAAGGCCGCAATTCTCCAAACCATGCTGAGCATTTCCTGGGAAACAAAAATGCTCCAGTGGGAATATGACCCGGTAGATGGCGAAATTCGAGCCATTATTGAGTTTCCCTTGGAAGACTCCTCTCTGACGGAGCGCCAGTTTAACCGCTGTCTGACGGCGTTAATCCAGATTGTCGATGATATGGCCATTCCCCGGTTGATGCGGGTGATGGAAACGGGGAGCGATCCCGGTGATGAGGATGCGGGAGAGCGGCTGTTGCTGGCGCTTCAGGAAGAGGCTCCCGGTCTTTTGACGATGCTGGAGCGGGCCATGGAAGCCCGGAAGTCGCGGGGGCGCATCCCTGGGGAAGAGGGGGATGATGAAGCCTATGATTTGGACGAGGACTAGACGGCCCGCTGGGTTGTTAGCTGTGAATGCGGGGTTGGGGGTGGAGCGTGGCGAGGACTGCGCTTTCCGCCTGGGCTAGCTCTTCTAAGCGTCGATCGACGATCGATCGCTCAAATTCCTGGGTTGCTAAGACCCAGTAGGCTCCGTAGTGCCGTGCTTCGGAGGCCATTAAGCTGCGGTAAAACTTGGCAAGCTGCCGATCGGGGCAGTGCTCCCCCAGCAACCCCAGCCGCTCATGGCTTCGGGCCTCGATTAGGGCTGCAACCAAGAGGGAGTCTAGTTTGCGTTGGGGTTCTTGGGTCTGGACTTGGGTCTTGAGGGCGGCTCCGTAGGGGGGCGGGGTGAGGGGTCGCAGGGGGATCTTGCGATCGATCAAAATTTGATTAACCTGATCAAAGTGCTCTAATTCTTCGCGGGCAATGGCGGTTAGCGATCGCACGAGGGGCACTGTTGAGGGATAGCGACAGATTAGATTTAGGGCAACTCCCGCCGCTTTGCGCTCACAGTGGGCATGGTCTAGCAAAATTTCTTCGGGATGGGCCAAGGCTAGCTCTAGCCACTGCGATCGGGTTGGGGACTGTAAAAAGCGAATGGAGGCGGGTGCGGCGGTTGCGGGAGTTGTTGCAGTGGTTGTAGGGGTTGTAGGGGTTGTAACAGTGGCGGTACTCGTTGCAATGGCCATGGTTTGTGAGGGCGTTACGGTATGCGTTACGGTATAACGAAAGCGTTCAGGTCGGGGCAAACCCCCTATGGTTGCCCCGGTTGTGGGTCTGAAGCGGGTCGGCACGGGGGCGCGACCCCTACCCTAGGCCGAGGGTTCCAAGGTGAAATGTACCTCCCTGTGGTTGCCCTGATGTTGGTCCCTAACCGACCTGCGGCGAAGGGCTGGCCAGGGAGTCGAGCCAGTGGCGCAAATCCAGAATAACCCGATCGGGAATTTCCCAGGGGAAGAGGTGGGCAACATCGGGGTAGAGGTGCCAGGTCGCACGGGGCAGGAGTTGGGCGGTTTCTTGGCTGCTGGCGGGGGTGATGTGGCGATCGGCGGCGGCGGCAGCAACCCAGCAGGGACAGGTAATTTGGGCTAAATGGGGGCGGCGATCGTAGCCTTGGCGCAGCGCTTGGCCGAGGGCACGGTGGGCCGCTGGTGAGGTTTGCAGATAGGCTCCAAAGGCATAGCGGGCAAGATAGCGGTAGGTTTCGGGGGTGTGCTGCTGGATTAAGTAGCGGTAGAGCGATCGGCGGCCCAGAACCTCAATATTGCAGCGCCAACCGGGAACCAGCAGATTCACCACCGAAGCCAGCCCAGTATAGATATCCTCCCGCAATCCCGTCCGGGGGTGATCACTGCGGGGCCGCGCTGCTGTTGCAATGAGGATTAGCCCCTGTACCCGCTGCCCATGGCGCAGGGCTAACTCCATGGCCAGAATTCCCCCCAAAGACCAGCCTAAAATCCAGTAATTCCCTATATTTTCCCGATCGAGTAGGGCTTCTAAATCCGTCAAATGGTCTTCCATCCCAAAGGCCTCCTGGTAGCGACTGCGCCCGTAGCCCCGCAGGTCCGGCGCGATCGTCCGAAAGCGATCGCCCAAACCCTGGGTAAACACCTCTAAACAGGCTCCGGAGCCGGGATGGCCATGGAGACAGAGCAAGGGCGGCCCAGCGCCTTGGATCTGAACGGATAGGGGGTAAATCATCGCAAAATTGCTCAAAAATCAGGTTCTAGGGTCTCAATGAGGAGATCCATCTGTTGCTGCTTCTGGTTCAAAAAGGCTTCACACTGGCGCAGCCGCTGGACTGCCGTTTCAAAGCGATCGAACAGTGCTGCCAACTCCAACTCGCCCCCCTCAATTTGGGCCAAAATCTCCTCAACCTCCGCCACTGCCGCCTCGTAGTGCCAAGCGGTTAGGGTTTCGGCTTCAGGGGTTGCCGCTGCGTCAGAACGGGTCGCGTCCCCAGGGCGATCGGCCCCCGCGATTGCCTCGTCTAGGCTGGGGGGAGCGGCGGGGGGGTCGGCTGAAGGTGGGGTTGGGGCAGGTTGTGCTTTACGGGGCATGGCTCTGGGGTGGGGTGGATCGGGGAAAGCAGGGTTCAAACCTTAAAGTTTTTGCGGGGGATGGTGAGAAGGCAGCACTTTAGGTTAGGATCGTCCACTGCGGTGTTCTCTAGAACAGAACCGCCTTGTTGTGGGATCTGTTTGGGATCGCAAAGCCGCCTTGACTCTGCCGGGGCCATCTCTCATCCTTCCCACCGCAACCCCAACTGTAGCCCCGATCGTTATCCCGTACCATCACAACCCATGAAAGTTACCCAGGAAAAGCTCCCCGCTAGCCAAATTCAGCTCGAAATTGAGGTGCCCGCCGAGTTGTCGGGTAAAGTTTATGAGTCAACCCTAAAGCAATTGGCCCAGCAGGTACGGATTCCAGGGTTTCGTAAGGGGAAAGTTCCCCGAAAAGTACTCATTCAGCAAGTTGGCATCGATCACATCAAGGCAAAAGTCTTGGAGGAAATCCTGGATAAAGCCGTAAAACAGGCAACCGAAGCCGAAAAAATCCCAGTTTTGGGGAACTACAGCTTTCCCGACAGCTTTGAAGCCCTCCTGGGGCGCTATACCCCCGGCGACCCCTTCACCTTTAAGCTCACCGCCGATGTCTTCCCTGAACTGACCCTCAACCAGTACACCGATCTCACCATCAAGGCCGTCGAGAATCCCTACGATCCGGCGATCGTCGATCAAGTCATCGAAAACCAACGCAAGCAAATGTCCACCTTAGTGCCCGTGGAAGATCGGGCCGCAGCCATGGGTGATGTGGCCGTGGTGGACTTCTCTGGGCGTTTCCAGGAACCTGAAGAGGGCGAAGATCCCGAAATTCCCAACGCCTCCGCCACCAATATGCAGGTGGATCTCTCCGAAGGGCAGATGATTCCGGGCTTTGTTGAAGGCATTGTGGGGATGCAGCCCGGAGAAACCCAGGAAGTGAAAGCCACCTTCCCAGAGGGCTATGCCGATCCCACCTTGGCAGGCCGGAAAGCCTGTTTCACCATCACGCTCTATGAACTGAAGAGCCGTGAACTCCCCGCCCTAGACGATGAATTTGCCCAAAATCTCCAGTATGAGAGCCTTCAAGACCTGCGGGATAAGCTGGAAGAGCGCTTTAAGGCTGAAGCAGAGACCACCGCAAAATCCAACAGAAATCAGGCCATCATTGTCGCTTTGGGTCAGCAACTGGAGGCAGAATTCCCCCGCACTTTGATTGAGGAAGAAGCCAAGCGCCTGCTCAACCAGATGCTGTCGGAACTGAAGCAAAGTGGGCAAGACCTCAGCAGTGTTTTGAACGCCGAGACCCTCAAGCACCTGATCAAGGGCATGGAACCCCAGGCGATCGAATCCCTCAAACAAACCCTGGCGATTCAGGAAGTAGCCCGCCTAGAGTCCCTCACAGTCCCCGGCGAGGAAGTCGATACTGAGCTAGCGACCCTGTTGCAGACGGTCAAAGACATCAAGAAGATCAATCTTGCCAACCTGCGGGACATGTTGCAGCTTGAAATCCAGCAGCGCAAGGTGTTGGACTGGTGTGCGGAGCATAATGCGATCGAATGGATCAGTGCCGAAGCAGCCGAAGCAGACAATGCCCAAATTGAAGCCGATAAGATCGCAGCCGCCCTAGCCAGCATGAAAGAACTCACCCCAGACCTGGAGGACGTAGCAGCGGCCAGTGACGTGGCTGATGATGAAGCAGCGGCTGATGATGAAGCAGCGGCTGACGATGAAGCAGCGGCCAGCGACTCCTAACTGTGGCTGGTGTCCTAACGCCCGCCAGTCCTGGGGTCTTTGAGGTGGGTGCATTTCACTTTGGAGCAACCCAGCCCCTAACCTGGCTCAAAAGGCTCGTAGTGCGGACTTTAGTCCGCCCATTGGCAAAAGTGAAATGCACCCTTTGAGGTGGGTCCATTTCACTTTGGCAGATTCACCCAGTCGGTAGGGGCAATCCCCCCGTGGTTGCCCCGGTTTTGGGCCGCTAAGAGGGTCGGCACGGGGGCGCGACCCCTACCCTAGGCCGAGGGTTCCAA
>JAYKJG010000133.1:0-5913 GCA_035286285.1 Prochlorothrix sp. | reverse complement strand
AAAACCGGGGCAACCACGGGGGAATTGCCCCTACAAATCCTCAGGATTAATGCCTTGGGCGCGGAGTTTTGCCAACAGCGCTTGGTACTGGGCCTCCGCCGCCGCTGCTCGCTCCTGTTCCTGGGCCAGTTGAGCCTCGGTTAATTGGCGATCGTGCTGTTCCTGGGCCAGTTGAGCCTCGGCTAATTGGCGATCGTGCTGTTCCTGGGCCAGTAACTCCGCCCGGAGGGGGATCCAATGCCCCGCCTGATCATACCACCGCAACCACCGCCCCTGAATGCCCTGATACTCCCCCTCCCAAACCCCCAGCCCCAAGCCCAACTCCTCCAGCCAATAGCGCCCCTGCACCAAAACCAACGCCTCGTATCGCATCCCCTGCAACCGAAACAGCCGAAATTGGTTTTCATAGCGATCGTAAATGGCGTAATAGGGCACCCGTAACAGCCGCTCATACACCTCCCATTTCCCCGGCGGCTGGTCAATGCCGCGCACCGATCGGCCCAAGTCCTCCCCCTCCGTCCCCGGCGACAACAACTCCACCACCAAAAACGGCGGCACCCCTTCCTGCCAAATTAAATAACTCCAGCGCAACGCCTCCTGACGCTGGGCCACCCCCACATCCAAAGCCAGAAACCAATCGGGCCGCTTATAGCGCTGGGGATTGCGGGGATCGTAATACAGATTGAGATCAATGGCCGTAAAGCAGCGATCGCCGGGATACCAAGGCGACTGACAGGTTTCCGTCAATAATTCTGCTTGGAAACGGTGGAATTCATCCGGCAAGCCTGAATCTCCTACTTCCTCACTGGGCAACTCATACATCGTAGGCAGAGGTTTCTGCCGAGGCTGAAATTCATACATGGGCGCAGCGATCGCAAGGGCGGGGGGATACAGCCCATCATACTGCAAATCCCCCAACCCCATAAACCGGGCACAACCGGGGCAACCCCAGGGGGATTGCCCTTACCTAAAATCGGTAAACCCGCCACAGTAAAATGGGGTGCATAAAATGGGGTGCATTTCACTGTGGCCAAGGGACGGACTAAAGTCCGTACTACAAGCCTTTTGAGCCAGGAAAGACCCACAAAAAAGGCGGGCCAACTTGACCCACCCTATAGCCTTGATTATGGAGACAGAGCCTGGGGTACACGCGCAACCTGGGCTAAGGATTGATTAACCCTGAACGTCCACCGCTGGGTTCACTCAGTGTCCCAGTCCAGCCTCTGTACGGGAACCGAAAACCTAAGGCAAGGCTACACCGCTGCCAGTTCCCGTTCCGGACGCTTACTGTGGCGGATGCCCTCGATCGCTGCCGCATAATCATCCGCCTTAAAGACCGCAGACCCGGCCACGATCGCATTGGCACCCGCCTCCAGCACCTGCCAAGTATTGTTAGCCTTCAGGCCACCATCCACCTCAATCCAGGGATCCACCCCCCGCTCGTCGCACATTTCCCGCAGCTTCTTAATCTTGGGCACCACGCTGGGAATAAAGCTCTGACCGCCAAAACCGGGGTTGACGCTCATGATCAAAATCAGATCACAAACATCCAGCACGTAATCAATAATTTCCAAGGGTGTAGAGGGGTTCAGCACCACCCCCGACTGCTTGCCCAGTTCCCGGATTTGGCACAGGGTCCGGTGCAGGTGGGGGGAAGCATTGTGTTCCGCATGGACCGAAATGATGTCAGCACCCGCCTTGGCGAAGTCGGCAACGTACTTTTCTGGCTCCACAATCATCAGGTGGACATCCAGGGGCTTTTCCGTCACGGGGCGCAGGGCTTCGACGATCAGGGGGCCGATCGTGATATTGGGCACAAAACGACCATCCATCACATCAACATGGATCCAGTCGGCTCCGGCCTTGTCCACAGCGCGAACTTCATCCCCCAGGCGGCTAAAGTCTGCCGACAGGATCGAAGGGGAAATAACAACAGGTTTCTGACTCATAACAAGATCTCCATGACGGGGTGCCGCACTGGATGCCACCATTTACGCCCCCACCAAGGTCACCCGCAAATCCCGCATTCTCGCGATCCTGGGAAGCCACGGGGCAGCGCAATCCATCCAGCAGGTTAATTTTAACAAAGTCTATACATTTATTAACGATTCACCCTAGAGCCAACCCCGCGCCCGGTACACCCAAAAGCCCAGCCATTCCTTTAGCCCTCGGCTCAGCCGCTGCTGGTTATCGGCATCGGGCAAAAGATTGACTAAGGCTTCCTGCCAACTCCAGCCCAAGCTCCCCGGCAACTCGATCCAAAAATCCGTCGGAGCGGGGATGACTTCAAAGCCAAACTCAAGGCCAACGGTCCGGAAGACTCCCAGGGCGCGGGGCATGTGCAGGGCAGAGGTCACCAGTAAAACCTGCTGAATTTGGTGGCTTTTCAGGATTTGGGCTGTATTCAGGGCGTTTTGGTGGGTATTGAGGGATTGGGGTTCCAGCAGGAGGGCACGATCGGGAATCCCCCAACTGCGCAACAAAAAGGCCATGTCTTCGGCTTCTGAGGCGATCGCCGTTGCCGGTTTTGGGCCGATCGCCCCCGCTCCTGCCGATCCCCCCGTCTGCCCTTGGGCCTGCCACTGCACCCGCCCCCCACTCAGGACAATCCAAGGCGCTTTCCCGGCTTGGTACAGCCGCGCCCCGTGGAGCACCCGATCGCCCGCTTCCCCCACCTCCGGATACGATCGCGGCGGCAGCGCCCCCGCCGTTGCCCCCCCTAGGACCACGATCGCCCCCGCTGGGGGTAGCGTATCCAGGGCACTGGCCGATCGAAAGGGCTGCTCCAAGCTCCCCACCACAGTCTGCACCGCCCACGGGGTACTACTCAGCCACAGCACCCCCAGCGCCGTCGCCAACAGTCCCCGCGCCAACCGAGGCCACCGCCCCAAAACCACGATCGCCGCCCCCACCAAGCCACAGGCCAAGCCCAGGGGATAACAAAAGAGCGGCAGAAATTTCGACAGAAAAAAGAACATAAAAGACCCAAAACGACAAAAAAGTCCCAACACAACCGCAATTACAAAATAGCCTTGGAGATTTCGCGGATTTTACCGATCTGGCCCTGAAAGAGAGAGACCAGGATTGCAGACTGAACAGGTGCATTGCACATTGAAGCAGCCAAACCCTGCCTTAGCTAAACAAGCACGTAGTGCCTACACGTAGTGCCTACACGTAGTGCGGACTTTAGTCCGCCCAGGCACGTAGTGCGGACTTTAGTCCGCCCAGGCACGTAGTGCGGACTTTAGTCCGCCCAGGCACGTAGTGCGGACTTTAGTCCGCCCAGTGAACTACACCCGACTGCACACAGACTGCGGTGACCCGATCGGTTTCTAAATTCCGTTTCTAAATCTAGTCAACCATGGGAAAATGAGCACTTAAGAGAACCCGACGAGTGAACCCCGAAATTCCAGCCTCAAACCAACCTGCCAACAGCCCCCCTCCCCCTACCCAATGCCGTGACTCCCAAGTTTCCCAGCCGCCGGATTCTACGCTCTAAATACCGTGTCCTGGGTTTAGTGGGCCAAGGGCAATTTGGCAAGGTCTACTGTGCAGCCCACCGCAAAACAGGCCGGTTATTTGCCCTCAAAGCCCTGGATCACCGCCGCTTCCCCACCCATCAGTTTTTGCGGGAATTGCGGTTTTTGCTGAGCCTGCGCCACCCCAATATTGCCGGATGCCAAGCCCTAGAGCACACCGCCACCGGTCGCTACCTAGTCATGGACTACTGCGAAGGGGGCACCCTGCGGAGCTTGATGGAGGGAGAGCACCCCCTCAGCCTTAGCCTTAGCCTTCAGCTTACCCGCGAGATCCTGCTGGGCCTAGACCATGCTCACCAGCGCGGGGTAATTCACTGCGACATCAAGCCGGAAAATATTCTGCTGCGCCTCAAGGCTTCGGGCTGGATTTGCCAAATTACGGACTTCGGCATTGCCCGCCTCAGCCAGGAAAACCGGGCCGGGAGCGGCTCAACGGGATCGCCCGCCTACATGGCCCCAGAGCGGTTTTATGGCCAGTACCATGCCAATGCGGACCTCTATGCCGTGGGGGTGATTTTATACGAATTTTTGGTGGGGTCGCGCCCCTTTTCGGGCACCCCCCTGGAGCTAATGACGGCTCACCTGAACCGATCGCTGACCATTCCCGAAACCGTGCCCCTGCCCTTGCAGTCAGTCATCGAAAAAGCCCTGCAAAAACTGCCCGCCCGCCGCTTCCAGTCGGCCCAGGAAATGCTGGTTGCCCTAGACGAAGCAGCCCAGCACATGCAGCCGCTGCTCTCGGCCCATCCCACCTGGTTTCTTGCGCCCCCCGCACTGCCGGACCCTCGCCCTTGGCAACAGACCTGGCGACGATCGCTGCCCACCCCGGTCTACCACCTCGCCACAACCACCAACCTACCCCGCATCATTGCCCCCGTCCCCCTCTCCCCCCCCGACTTCTCGGCCCGCCCGTTCTGGGGCAACCCCCCCGGAGAGATCCCCCACCTCCTCACCGACCCCATCCTCGACCCCACCGCTGGCCCCAGTGCTAACCCCACACAGCCGATCTTGGCTCTGTACAAAGGGGGGGGCAAGCGCCTGAACTGTACTGTTCATCCCAATGGCGACTTCTGCACAGAGAATCCTGCCTTTTTTCGCCATAAAGTCCTCGAAGAAATCCAAGAACTGGTCAGCACGCCCTTAGGCTGTTGGGTGCTCCTCAATACCCGGATTGAGTTGTGGCAGTTGCAGGCCCAACCAACCCCTAAAACCCTTGCCCCCCAACCCCGATGCCTTGGGGGCGTGTACCAGGGGGATAATGCCAGGGCCAAGTTTACCGTTGCGCCCAATGGCCATTGGTTTGCGGTCACAACCCCCATCCCCAAGGCACCATCGCGCACAGTGCTGGAAATTGGTCGGCTTCCGGCCCGTTTCTACCCCGCGACCCTGGCGACCCCTTCCCCCACGGCCATTTTCCCCATCGCCCTCGACGATCGCAGCCGATCCCCCGCAACGGAGGCGGGCAATGGGTCCGATATTTTGGAGGATTTGCGGACGGTGTTTGGCGATCGACCGGCGCGGCGGCTGTTGGTCCAAGCGCCCCAGGTCAGCCAAGTTTTGATTTTTGATCCAACCCATGGGCTAGTGGTGGGGCAGCGCCAGGGCCGAAGTGTGTTGGAGCTATTTAACCGCCGGGGACAATGGTTTGGTCAGTTGGACTTGGGGGTGACGATCGATCGCTGTGTCCTCACCCCCAAACCCTATCGACTCCTAGCGCGGGAACCCCAACACGATCGCAGCCTCCTGCTCTTGGACCTCAAGCCCTTCCGAATGCAGCGCATTCCCCTCTCGATCACCCCGGACTTTTTCCTGGCCACCACCTGGGGCTTCTGCGTTGCCAATCGCCAAGGCGAAATTCTCATCCTCGATCAAGACCACAACACCGTAGGACGGCTCCAAATTCCCAGCACCGACTCAGACACCCCCCTAACCCTGACGGCGATGACGCGGCTGGATGATACCAATTTGGCGATCGCCACCTGGAGCAGCACCGAGGGTTATCTCTACGGCCTAGACCTGCGGGAATTGAATCTCGATATGGTTTTTTAGATGATACCAAATCCGTTGAGCCTGAAACAGAATCAACGGGTAGGGGTCGTGCCCCTGTGCCGACCCTCGACCAGCCAAATCCAGGGGCAACCACGGGGGGATTGCCCCTACCAAAACGAATCGGGATTAGTCGGATTTGGTATTAGATACTCGTTATTTCTGCCATACTGCACTAGCTAATCGCCCCATTAGGGCTGATACGTAATCTGGTCTTCAGAATAGGCCGGGGGTTCCACATGGATCGTCACCCGGACCGGCCCATAGCGCTCCATGAGTTGCGCTTCCACCGCTTCCGTAATTTCATGGGCCGTTTGCACATCCGTTG
>JAYKJG010000132.1:0-7322 GCA_035286285.1 Prochlorothrix sp. | reverse complement strand
TGGGTCGCTGAGGGAGAGGGGTTCGGGGATGATTGCCAGGTTGAGGTCATCGGCTGTGGGCTGGCGATCAAGCTCGGCAAAGGCGGCTTCAAATTCTGCGGCTTCGTCGGCTGCGGTTTCAAATTCTGCGGCTTTTTCGGCTGCGGCTTTTTCGGCAGTGGCTTCAGCGGCAGTGGCTTTGTCGGCTGCGGCTTTGTCGGCTGCGGCTTTGTCGGCTGCGGCTTTGTCGGCAGTGGCTTCAGCGGCAGTGGCTTTGTCGGCAGTGGCTTCTATTGCGGGATTAACCGCTGCTTCCTCCAGTGGAGTGCTCTCTGGCAGGGTGCTCTCTGGCAGGGTGCTCTCTGGCAGGGTGCTCCCTAGCAAGTCCTCAGCCAAGAGGTCTTCAGCCAAGAGGTCTTCAGCTAAGAAGTTCTCACCCAGGCGGTCATTATCGAGCGAGTCCTGGTTTGGGGCGATCGCCAACTCAGCCGTAGCACGAGCCTCAGGCGCTGCACTGGGGTCTGATCCCACTTCTAGGGCTAGATTCTCTAGGTTTAGATCCCCTGAGGCTAGATCGGTGGCTAGATCCTCTAGGGCGGGGGCGGCAGTATTGGTGGTCTCCCCGCGATCGGGGGGGAGCGGGGGGAAGGTGGAGCCGGAGAAGGTGGAGGGGATGGGGGATGGGTGGTCAGCGTTACTGGAGTCGGCAGCAGAGCCAGCCTCAGCCAAGGGGGCGGGGCGAGGGGGTGCAGTGGCCCCCGATCGGGCGTTGATTAGATCGGCTCCTTCTCGCTCAAAGGTCTCAAAAAACTCACTGACCCCGGCTGCGGGATCGGGTGTGCCTTCGCCAAAGAGGCTGGTATAGAGCGCATCTAACTCTTCATTGACGGCTGCGCCGGTTTCCAGGGAGGGAGCCGCCGTTGCTGGGTCGATCGTGCCTGGATTGGTCCCCATAGCATCCTCAGCGGCGGCAGGAGCATCCGATCGACGGGAGGCTTCGGACTTGTCCCCTTGGCTTAGGTCCGTATCCAAGCCCGCCAGGGGATCGAAGTCTAGCCCCATCGATGCTTCATCCCAGTTGAGGGCATCCAAATCGTCATCCTCTAGGTCAGCCAGATTGAGGTTAGAAATATCTAAATCCGGCAAACTGTCATTAAAGGCATCTAGATCCGACTCATCGAAGACCGGATCATCGGAGAGTTCAACCCCCGCATAGGGCAAGGTGAGGTCTAGGGCTGAGTGGTGGGGCGGAGGAGTGGGGCGGGTGGGTGCTTTGGAGGAAGCGAGACGGGTAGGGGCGGGTGGGGCCGATCGGGCTGGGGCAGTGGGCGCGGTCGATCGGGCTGGACTGGGGCCAGCAGGGGATTTGGCGGGGGTGGCCTGGGGCGCAGAGGCAGACTGGGCCAAGGGGGCTGGGGCAGTGGCCGGGGCGATCGGGGTTGTGGGTGCCGTTGGGGCGATCGCCTTGGGGCTAAGGGCCGTCAGAGTCGCGCCCGGTGTTGCACCGGATCCGGCTAGGGGTGCCGTTGGACCGGTCATGGTGGCGGGCTGGGGTGCAGTGGGCTGGGGTGCGGTGGGCTGCGGTGCGGTGGGCTGGGGTGCGGTGGGCTGCGGCGCGGTGGATTGGGGCAGGGCGGGGGCCGGTAAATGGCCACTGTCCTTGAGATAGCTCAGGGCTTCATCCCCCAACTGGTCCGCCAGCCGCGAGACCAAGCTACTAAAGACCGCTTCTCCCTGTTGGCCGAGGCTGTGCATCCGCTCCAGACTTTCAGCGAGGGAGGTTTGATAGCTTTGGATATTCTGTTGTAGGGCTTCGGCAAAGACCCGCAGGGTTGCATCCAGCCCCATCATCATTTGATCGGTTTGGCTTTGAAGCTGTTGAAGCTGCTCATAGCGCTGGGCCGGGTGCAGCGGGGGTAGGTTGGGATGGTCGTTCCCCAGGGCTGTGACGTTGCCATAGGCTTCGGCTCCCAAGGCTCCTGGCATGACACCGGGCATAAGACCCCCTTGACCGCCAAGCTGTCCCTGGGGGCCGGGACCGTTGAGGGTGGCTAAGGTTTGGCTCACCTGTTGGCTCAGGCGCTCCTGGATGCGATCCATCAGCCGCTGCATAAACTCATGGATCAACTCTTCTTGGTTGGCCCGCTGCTGGCTGAGGCCATACTGTTGGCGCTGGCGCTCTAGCTGTCGCACTTCTTGGAGCAGGGCATCCCGCTGGGCGTGGAGTTGGGTCATCTCGACCTGAAGGGGTTGGAGGAGACTGCGCCGCAACTGCTGTAGGTCTTGGGCAAAGCGCTGGAGGGTTTCTTGGGTGAGGGCGAGGGCTGCGTCGGGACTGTCGGCTTGGGCCAAAATATCGGGGGGCAAGTCCAAGCTGCGAAAGGAGAGGGAGGAACTGGATTCGATCGTGCCTTGAATGGTGCCCTGGCGTTGGATCTCATCGGCCAAAGTTGCCAAGTAATGCCGCAGGGTTTCCAGGGTTTGCCGCTGCTGGTTTAGCTCCGGCGAGGCAAAAAAGGGCAAGCGGGGGCTAGCCTTGCTGAGCACGCGGTCAATTTCAGCGAGGAGCGTTTGGATTTGATCACGGTGGGGAGTCACGATATCAAGTTTCTCCATGCTCAGGAAATAGCTCAGGGGTAGCCGACACAGAAATTGCCTGCGTAGTTGAGGTGCCCACAGGATCCACGATCGTGCCTCCATCGTCAAGGGATTAATCTAGCAAGTCCCTTCCCAGGCCGCAAGGGCACCGCCCTGGGAGTGGCTCTTTTTGATCTGGAGTTTTCCCCAACCTGGAGCCAACCCCCCCCCGACTGTCTCAGAACCCCCAGCCCCGTGCTATCCTATACCCTAATTTGGCGGCAGGTCTGGTGTGGGGGGTGGGGTGCGCGGGGTGGGGTGCGCGGAACCGGGGGAATTCTCCTGAATCTCGCCGCAGTGTCCTGTTGAAGGGTTGGGGGCCGTGGGTAATGGAGCAATGCTAACGGGGATGGGTCTTGCCGATCGTGGCCGGAGGGGGAACTTGGGGGAGATGGACGATCGCTCCTGCCCATTTTGTCTCGCTCCTAGGCTTGATCCCTTACCCCAAAACATTTCCGTGATTTTTCGGAGTGGTCTGTTAGGCTAGTGTTATAGCTTTGTCGAACGTGGTTTACCTTTGCCAGCATTCTGCAACCCACAGCAGCCCTTATGGTCAGTCGATATAACTCCCGCGATTTACAAGCGAAACAGGATTTGATCCGTTCCTGTTCTTTTTTTGAGGGCATCCCCAGCGAAACGGTTGCACGGGTGACGGCCCATGTGGTGCTGCGCAGCCATGAGGCAAACCAGGTAATTTTGCTGGAAAATGACTGGGGGAATTCGGTTTACTTTATTTTAGAAGGCTGGGTTAAGATTCGCACCCATAATCTAGACGGTAAGGAAATTACACTCAATATTCTGGGGGAGGGGGAACTGTTTGGGGAGATGGCTCCCTTGGACGAAGTGCCGCGATCGACGGATGTTTTGACCCTAGTGCCCACCTTGATCGGCAATATGCCCTCCCAGGACTTTGTAGACCTGATTCATACGGAACCCTTGGCCGGAATTCGCCTCGCCCAACTGATGGCCCGTAGACTGCGCCAGGTTAACCGTCGCCTTAGACTGCGGGAGGCAGACAGTACCGCGCGAGTGGTCGATATTTTGTTGTTTTTGGCCGATGGCCAGGGCATGACCGGGGCCGAGGGGGTTAAGATTCCAAACCTGCCTCACCGGGAGCTAAGCAGCCTCAGCGGCCTTGCCCGCGAGACCGTTACCCGTGTTTTGAGTAAATTAGAGAAAAAAGAGCTAATTCGCCGCGATCGGGATGTCATGTGGATTCCCAATCTTGAGGTTCTCGATAATATGCTGATGTAATGACCGACGATCTCCTGCCCCCCTCCCCTGTTCCCGGTGCCCCCGATTCTGCATTCTCCGCTGTTCCCCCTGGGTCTGAGCCAGTCCCCCAGGCAGTTCCCCTCGACCCGGACTGGGATTCTTGGGTGGATGGTGCGGTGGAAGTGCCCCCTCGCCCAATGCCGTCCCCTGCGGAGGGTTCGCCGCCCCTGACCCGATCGGCTCCGCCCTTGGCTTTGGTGGAAACGGCTTTTTTAGCGAGTACGGCCAGTTTGCTCTGGTTGGTGAACTATTATTTTCCCCTGGGGCCGCTGTTGCGGTTGGGCTTTCCGCTGCCGATCGCCTTGGTCTATCTGCGCTGGGGCAAGCGGGCCTCTTGGATGACGGCCTTGGTCTCGACCTTGCTGTTATCGGTGTTGATGGGGCCAACCCGGAGCCTGCTGTTTTTAATGCCCTTTGGCTTGTTGGGCGTTTTGCTGGGATCTTGCTGGCGGCGGGGCTTGTCTTGGTCCTGGTCCATTGGTTTGGGCACCTTGCTCAGCAGCGTTGGTTTTTTCTTTCGGATTTGGTTTACCTCGCTGCTGTTGGGGGAAGACCTGTGGGTTTATGTGACGGTGCAGGTGACGGAGATGTTGGAGTGGGTGTTTTTGCGCTTGGGGTTGTTGCTTCAGCCGGAGTTACTGTGGGTGCAACTGGCGGCTTTGGGCTTGATTGTGGTGAATAGCGTGATTTACCTGTTTACGGTCCATTTACTGGCGTTTTTGCTGCTGGAGCGGGTGGGCAGTCCCATTCCGGAGCCGCCCCAGTGGGTGCAGGTGTTGGTGGATATGGATGGGTAGGCGATCGCGGCGGTCTAGGGGCTAGGGTTCTGGGGGCTAGGGTTCTGGGGATGATCGCGGTTCCAGCGGTTACAGTTGCTGATGGATGGCGATCGAGAGATGGAAATGCACGGGCGTTGCAAAAATCTCAAAGACATCTTCCATGTCCGTGAGATTCAGCAGGGTCCGAAACTGATCATTCACCGAACAAAGAGCGAGGCGCTTTCCGGCTCCCTCTACGGTCTTGAGAATGCGCACTAGTACGCCTAAGCCTGAACTATCGACAAATTCCAGCTTGTTACAGTCAATTAAGACGGCATAGACATTCTGTTGCAGGACAGACTGCACTTGTTGATACAATAACTTGCCATTTGTAGCATCCAGAGCGCCTTGGGGTTTGAGGATTCCAATGGAAGAGGACATGGTAGAGGGCCAGCACGGGTTGATGCTGAATTGTTCCAGGGGTCTTGGCGCAAACCCGGAGGGACAGTGAGAAAACTGGGCGGTCGTGAAAACAGACTTTTAGGGTGCATTGCACGGGGGCCGACGGACAGCCGGGACGGTTATCCCACAGCAGAGTATTGGCGGGATCAGCCCTTGGCCCGTTCCAAAGTGCAATGCACCCTTCTAATCAACTGTGTGGCAACTGTGTGGCAACTGTGTGGCAACCCTCCAACCTATGGATTGCCTTGGGCCTCCGACGAATGGGGGGATTCTTGTTACAGTGGTACCCAAGCCCCGGAACTTAGGCCAGTCCTCCAGGCTTTAGGGTTCCGGTGATGCTATTCCCGCTGCAACCGACTCCCTATCCCATGACCGTTGCCCCTGTCCACCTCCGATCGCCCCGGCCTACGCCTGCTGCCCAAGATCTAGCGGCGGTTTTGGCCACGATCGATCGCCACAGTTGCCCCACCCACTACAATTTCCATCTCCACACCCTTCGCTCCGATGGCCAAATGCATCCCCGTGGCCTTTTGCAGCAGGCGATCGCCCATGGCCTGAGGGGCTTTGCCATTACCGATCACCACACCTTGGCGGGTTATCGCGAAGCCCAACAATACCAGCAAGACCTCCGGCAAGACCTCCAGCAAGACCCCCAGCATGATGCCCTGGCTCCGCCCCGCGCCCTGCCCAGCCTGTGGAGTGGGATTGAGATTACAGCTACGTTAGAGGGCATTGCGGTGCATATTTTGGGCTATGGCTTTAATGTGGATGCGCCGGAGTTGGTGCCCTATGCAGGGGGGGTAGAGGTGCATCCGTCGGGTCAGCCCTTTCAGGCAGCGGAGGTGATTGCGGCGTTGCAAGCTGCGGGGGGGTTGGCGGTTTTGGCGCATCCTGTGCGCTACCGGAAGCCGCCGGAGGTGTTGATTCCTGCCGCCGCAGCGCTGGGGATTGATGGGGTTGAGACCTTTTACGCCTACGATAATCCCGTGCCTTGGCGGCCCAGTGTTGCCCAAACGGAACGGGTTCAACAGCTTGGCAGTTCCTATGGGCTGTTCCAAACCTGTGGCACTGACTCCCACGGCCCTAGTTTGCTCCAACGACTTTAGTCTGTTGACACTATCCCAATATCCTGTGAATTCCTATGGGGCACCACCATTCCCGCGCCGATCGCGAGTTCCCTGATTGTCACGATTTCCCCACCGATCGCTCTGGCCCATCCGGTCATTCTGCTGGTCACCAATCGGGTCATTCTGCCCAGGGTGGCCCTGCTGCGGGCGCTTTTAGTCCTGACTTGGGGGCTGCGGTCCTGCCCTCTACCTCACCCTTAGCGGCCCAGCGGCGGCGATCGGTGCGGCGGGTCTTAGTCGGGACGTTAATTCTCAACGTCATTGTGGTCATCCTCAAGGCGATCGTGGGCTGGTGGACTGGCTCCCTCAGTTTGATGGCCGATGCCCTTCACAGCGTCACCGACAGCCTCAACAATGTGCTGGGCTTGGTCACGAACCGGCTGTCCTCCCCGGAACCCGACTGGGATCACCCCTACGGTCACCAGAAATTTGAGGCGATCGGCGCTCTGGGCATTGCAGCCTTTTTAGGAATTGCCTGTTTTGAAATTCTAAAAGGTGCAGGGGAGCGAGTCTTGGGCGGGGTAGAGCCGATCAAGGTGGGCAGCGTAGACCTGGCCATTTTACTGTTGGTGCTGGGAATTAATATTTTTGTGGCTTTTTATGAGCGGGCCGTGGGGCAGCGCCTCCAAAGTCCGATTTTGATTGCCGATGCCCACCACACTATGTCGGATATTTGGATTACCCTGAGTGTTTTGGCGGGGCTTGTGGGCATTTGGGTCTTTAACTGGCCTTGGCTGGATGTTTTGATGGCGTTTCCAGTGGCATTGCTCGTGCTTCAGAGTTCTTGGGCCGTGTTGCGGGATAATTTGCCGTGGTTGGTGGATGAGGCGGCGATCGCCCCGGAAGCCATTCACCAAGTGGTCATGGCGGTGCCGGGAGTGACCAACTGCCACCAAATCGCCTCGCGGGGGCTGTTGGGACGGCAGGTGTTTATTGATATGCACCTGATTGTGGCGGCAACGGATGTGCAAACGGCCCATGAAATTACGGAAGCGGTGGAAGCGCAACTCATGGAGCGCTATGGGCCGGTCCGGGTGACGATCCATGTGGAACCCCCGGCCTATTCTGAAGACCAGATTACGTA
>JAYKJG010000131.1:0-6240 GCA_035286285.1 Prochlorothrix sp. | reverse complement strand
CAGGCAAGTATTCTATACGGGGTCATTAGCTGAGAGGCGCAGTAGTGAGCCGAATTGTTTTAACCACCATTGGGTCTTTTGGTGATTTGCATCCCAAAGTTGCGATCGCGCTTGAATTACGAAAGCGTGGGCATGATGTCGTGTTTGCAACCCACAAAGAATATCAGAATAAAATTGAGGCTCTCGGTTTCGAGTTTCGTCAGATGCGCCCTGACAATACTGCGCTTAATGACCCTCAAGAAATGGCGCGGATGATGGATCTGAAAACGGGCACAGAGTATGTCATCAAAAATTGGGTTTGTGCAAATTTACGTGAAACCTACACCGATTTAATGGATAGTGCCGAAGATGCAGACTTCATCATTACAGGCGAAGGAGTCGTTGCGGCTCGCTTGGTCGCAGAAAAGTTAGGAATTCCGTGGGCGTTCGCTGTCCTACAGCCTGCCTCATTTCTTTCGGTTTATGATCCATCCGTCTTGCCCGTACTGCCGTTTCTTGCCAAGTTGCGAGGGCTAGGTTCGCTTGCTAACCGAGGCATTATTCAATTATCAAAAGTGTTATCTAAATCCTGGGCAGAGCCAATCCACCAATTACGGCGCGAACTTGGTTTACCACCTCTAACAGGAAATCCATTCATTGATGATAAATATTCACCCTACCTTGTATTAGCATTGTTCTCTTCAGTATTCGCAAAGCCTCAACCCGATTGGGCAAGAAATACGGTACTCACTGGGTTTGCATTTTATGATGGCAACGAAGGTGAGACAGAACTTGCACCGGAACTTCAACAGTTTTTGGATAAGGGCGATCCTCCAATTGTTTTTACTTTAGGTTCAGCCGCAGTGATGGCTCCTGGTCGTTTTTACCAGGAAAGCGTTGAAGCAGCAATGCAACTGAATCGCCGTGCTGTTTTGCTGATGGGTAAAAATGCTCCTCCAAATGATTTGCCAGAGAACATTTTTTCCACAACTTATGTTCCCTATTCTCAGGTTTTTCCGCGTGCTTGTGCGATCGTGCATCAAGGTGGTATTGGCACAACAGCTCAGGCATTACGGGCAGGTCGTCCAACTCTTGTAATGCCTTATAGCCACGATCAACCAGATAACGCAGCTAGAGTTGAACGTTTGGGAACATCGCGGACGATTCCTCGAAATCAGTACATAGCAGAACGAGTAGCCAAGCAATTACGCCAGTCATTAGGAAATCCAAGTTATGCAGCTAAAGCTTTAGAAATTGGAGGTGTTATCCGAGCAGAAAATGGGGTCGGTGTGGCGTGTGATGCGATTGAAAAGCAACTTCAAGCCGCTTCAATCTCGTCGTAAGCACCGCAGCCCAACACTTCACGGCAGCGGACGGACGAAAGCCGCTGGTGCTGAGTTCAAGGTTATCTGCCGCCGCTGCGTTTTGCCGTTACGCAGCTTATTTTGGACGGTAAAGTTTGCGTGAAGTGTCCAGTGCGATCGCCCACCTCGTAGGTTGGGTTGAGGTACGAAACCCAACATCCAAAAGCTTTAGTCAGTAGATCGCGTAGGTTGGGTTGAGGAACGAAACCCAACATTTAACTAAGGATAGAATGCCTGTTGGGTATCGCTATCGCTCCACCCAACCTACATTCTGAAGGCTTAGATCGGGTAGGTTGGGTTGAGGGACGAAACCCAACATTTAACCAAGGATAGAATGCTGTCTAGGGTTTGATAATCGGCGAATTTATCGCCCCGATCGAAGTTGATGGTGGAGGGAGACAGGACTTCGACGATGAGGGTGGGGAAGCGTTTATAGGTTTTGGTTTTGGCATCCCTGGGGTCGCAGGTGACCATGACATCGGGGTAGTAGTAGCAGCCCGCTGTTTCGAGTTGGGCTTTCATGTCGGAGATGTAGACCGGGCAGCCGCTGCCCCGCAGTTGATTGCGGAGGATGGTGGCGAAGTTGAGCGCGATCGTGACGTGGACATCGCTGGCCCCGGCCATGGCGTAGGCGTAGCCCTGGCGATATTCGTGTTTGGTGGGGCTGTGGGTTTCTTGGTCGAGGTAGGCTTGGGGGCTGAGGTAGTCGAGGTTGGCGATCATGGCGGGGGGGATGGGGGGGGTGAGTCTATTGTAAAGTGGGGTTGGCGGTTGCTGTTGTCCGGCAGGAGGTTTGGCGATGACTCAGGTTATTTCCCCCAGCAGTTTGACGCTGTTGGATTTGCACGATCGCTTTCACCTCACCAAGGTTCAGGATCCGGGTTTCTTCCCGGAGTGGCAGGGGGAGTTGCCGGAATTGAGCCGGGAGGAGGCTCAGCGGCTGCAACGGGTGGAAGCGGCGGTGAGTAACCTGGAGAGTCGTGCTTTTCTGGAGAATACGGTGAAGTTAGCGGTTTTGGCCCCGTTGCTGGATTTGGCGGGGTTCTTTTTTCCGCCGTTTTATGTCAGTACGGAGGAGGCGATCGAACTCCATTGCGAGGATGAGGGGCAGGTGATGCGGGGGCGGATTGATATTTTGGTGCTGATGGAGCGGTTGTGGGTGTTGGTGATTGAGTCGAAGCGGGCGGAGTTTTCGGTTAAGGTGGGGATTCCGCAGGTTTTGGCCTATATGCTGGCGAATACTGGGGCCGATCGGCCTTTGTATGGTCTAGTGAGTAATGGGACGGATTTTGTCTTTGTGAAGTTGGTGCGATCGGGGGCGGTGCCCTGTTATGGGGTGTCGCGGCGGTTTGTGTTGGGGCAGGGGGAGGATTTGGCGGGGGTGTTGGGGGTGCTGAAGGGGCTGGCGGCGGGGGCAGTGCAGGACGATCGCCCCAACGGTGACTGATGCCAAAAAGGCTCGTAGTGCGGACTTTAGTCCGCATTTTGGCAAAAGTGAAATGCACCGATCGATCGGGGGTTGCGGCGGGTTGATGGGCTGGTTTTGGGCCGTTATAATAAGGTTCTCTGCTTTTTTCAAATTTCCTGATGCAAATTACCCTTGACCTGCCCCCAGAAACTTTTTCGATCCTACGCCTTGCTCCCCATGAGTTTTCCCAGGCTCTTTGTCTTGCGGCGGCGCTCCATTGGTACTCTAAAGGGCTGATTTCCCAGGAAAAGGCGGCGAGTTTGGCAGGGTTGGACAGAACGGATTTTATTCTGGCTTTGGCACGGGAGCAAATGGATAGTTTTTTAGTGGATTGGGAAGACCTACAACAAGAGATCGATCGTGGTTAACCCGCCGGTTATTAATGCTTCTCCTTTAATTTACCTTTCACGGGCAAATTACCTCTCGCTGCTGCAATTGCTAGGATCAGAGATTCTGGTGCCTCAGGCGGTTGCCCAGGAAATTCAGAACCGTGATGCTCAAGATCCAACAGTTTTTGCTCTGAGAAAGACTCCTTGGCTTCGGGTTGTAACCCCGGCGGAGCCAGCCGCGCTGATTCAGGCTTGGGATCTGGGTCAAGGGGAATCTGCTGTCTTGAGTTGGGCTTATACTCATCCCGGTACAGAGGCTATTTTGGACGATCGGGCTGCTCGTCGTTGCGCCGCTGCTCTCAATCTCCCAGTACGGGGGACGTTAGGTTTGGTCTTGATTGCAAAGCAGCGAGGAGAAGTCCCTAGCGCAAGGGTTATTTTGGAAGATTTACGGCGATCGGGGATGTATTTGTCTGATTTGGTTTTAAATCAAGCATTAGCAAAGGTTAACGAATAGTGATCCAGTTCAGGAGAGGGGGTTGATCGCGATCGGCCTTATTGCTCCCTCGGATTTTCCAAAATTCCCACCAACACCGACACCAGTTCTCCCACATCATCCGGCACCCGAAATCCACCAATATCCTGGGTAATCAGCCGTTTTTCCTGATCTAAGCAGCCAAAAACCCAAAAGCTTCCCATGGTCACCGCCCCATAGACCACGGGCGGCGCACCTTCTGCCAGAGACAAGGCAATCATCTCCACTGCCAACTGGGTAAACCCACGGGTTAAATCATCCCGCTTGGCCTCAATCACCACCACCTGACCCTGGGATCGCAGCAGGTAATCTAGGGATCCCTGAAGCCAGTTGCTCACCTTGAGGGGATATTCAAACCGCAAAATCTGCCGACACAATCGCGCCACCAATAACAGTACGGGCGCAATTAAAACTTCTCGCTTGGCTGCCTCACTGGTCAACTGCACATAGGGCAAACTCGCCTCGATTTGCGATCGCAACGCCCCAGCCTCAACCCCTCCCCGATCGCTGCGGGGCAACGTTAACCGACCCTGAGCATAACCATAGCCAAACTCCCCCAGCACCTCATCCACATCATAGGGCAACTGGAAAAATGAGCTAAAACTATAATTTTCATCGGGTTTCAGCAACGCCATCTGCTTGTTTCTCCAGACTCTATACGAAACAAAAGCATTTCAGGACAAATAATTCTGGATCTATTGGGGCACTAAAGGGCGATAAAAGGACAGAATTTGCCAAAGATTGCCCATAGAAAAGGCCAGGCTGATTACCAGTGCCCCAAGCTAAATTTTATCTACTATATCATGGTGGAGGGGGTGGCGGCGGTGGCGGTGCAGGAGGGGGAGAGGAGAAGCTTCCAAGGGTAGTCTACGCAGTCCAGAGTGCGAATGTTAAGCTGTGAGGGTATGGCGGAGGAGTGTAACCCTGATGACAGCTAAGGATCAACTGCTGAGTGCGATCGAGCAAGCACCGGAATCTCTGATTCAACAGGTTCTGGACTTTTTCCTCTTTCTTCAGGCCCGACAGGCTGTTCGTGCTTTCCCCAATGCTGCTGAGGGGCAAGGTCGATTGCCGCAGGAAGCGGCAGCAGTTTTTGAAAAAATTATGGAAATTAGCGATCGTGCTTCTCAACTGCCGGTGTTGGATGATCGAACTCCTGATCAAATTTTGGGGTATAACGCGGCTGGGCTACCTGATAGCTACCAGAGCTAAGTCAGAAAAGTCACCGGGTAGGTCAGCAGATTGTTGATTTAGGACTAGGATGGCTTCCAACATTGCTTTTGTTGGAGATGGGTTTGGATTGCGGCCTGTCGATCGTCACGATCGCTGAGATGTCCATGGTTGAGCCAATGTTGAGGGGTGCCCCCCATGCGATCGAGGATGCTGGGGGGTGAGGGGGTGGGGGCTGGGTTGCGGCGTTGGAGCAGGGTTTGGGGTTGCCGGTGTTGGCGGGGGTGGATTTGGCGTTGCGGGTGGATCCGGTGTTGGGCTGGTTGTGTTTGTGCGGGTGGGGCGATGGGTTGTTGCGGTTGGTGTATGGGCCGGTGTTGTTGGGGGTGGGTTAGGGGGCGGTGCCCTGTTATGGGTTGTTGCGGCGGTTTGTGTTGGGGCGGGGGGAGGAGTTGGCGGGCGTATTGAAGGGGTTGGCGGCGTTGGTAGCGGGGGGTTAGGGGTTGGGAGGAGTCCATGTTATACTCGGAGCGGTGGGTTACGGGGTAAAACAACCTCATGAAATTGCCAAATGGAGATCGGGCTGAGTTAGGAGATAAGCTAGAGCGGTATTGTTTGAATCCGCATCATCCAAAAGGTCAGCACAAAGCAGCGATTTTTAAAAGTAGGCTTGGTATCTCTTTGGAAAATAAGGAGATTTTAGAAGATGCTCTTTTAAGGTCAGCGATCGAGGATGAAGCTGAACTTTATAAGTCTGATCAATATGGTGAGCATTATGATGTTCACTTTAACCTAGAAACTGAGGTGGGATCATCCCGTGTGCTAGGAGCATGGATTGTTCAGAGTTATGAGGATGTTCCAAGGTTGACGAATAGTTATCCAGTTTAGGAGAGGGGGTTGGTATGGAGTTGGAAGTGTATGATTTGGTGGCGTTGATGGAGCCGATCGGGGGGGTCCATAAAGGGACGGGGGAGCCGATCGGGTTGCGGCGAGGTCAGGTGGGGACGGTGTTAATGGTGTTTGGGGGGGAGGCGTGTTTGGTGGATTTTGTGGATGAGTGTGGGGTGACTTATGCCATGGAAACGGTGGAGATCGATCGTTTGTTGCGCCTGGTTTATGGGCCGGTGTTGTTGGGGGTTGGGTCGGGTTCTGGCTCAAAAATTACGTCTTCATAGAGGTCGCTGAGGGGAATTTGCAGATTAAGGCTCTGAAGCTCGATCGAGGGGTCTTTTTCGGGCGCAGTGCTAAGGGGATCGGGGTTGGGGGTGTAGGACTGGTAAAGCCAGAGGCCGCGATCGGTGCGGCGAAAGCATTCAACGCGGCAACGGTGGCTATTGACCAAAATATACTCTTGAAGGCTGTCTAGGGTTTGATAATCGGCGAATTTATCGCCCC
>JAYKJG010000130.1:0-4527 GCA_035286285.1 Prochlorothrix sp. | reverse complement strand
AATACTCTTGCTCCCCTCTCTCGCCTTGGGAGAGGGGCTGGGGGTGAGGGGAATTTAACCGATCGGGTCGGGGCAATCCCCCCGTGGTTGCCCCGGTTTTGGGCCGAAGAGGGGAGCCACGGGGGCACGACCCCTACCAAGATATCTTCGGGGGTTAGGCCGATCGTAGGCGATCGTAGCGGCCCAGGGCCAGCAGCGGGAAATAATGCTGATAGTAGTGGTACTTCAGGTAAAAATGGCAGGGAAAACCCGTGCCGGTGAAGTAGTCCTCATCCCAGCGACCATCGGGGAGTTGGGTTTGGGTGAGGTAGGTAACGCCCCGATCGATCGCCGCCCAAGCCCATTTATTCGTACCCTGACCCGCTGCGAGGAGACCAATGAGCGCCCAAGCCGTTTGGGAAGCCGTACTGTCCCCCTGACCTTTGTAGGCGGGATCGTTATAGCTAAAGCAGGTCTCGCCCCAGCCCCCATCGGCATTTTGGCAACTGACGAGCCAGTCTGCGCCCCGCTCCATCATCGGGCGAAACTCCGGCGGCGCAATCAAGGCCAAGGCTGACAGCACGCCACTGGTGCCATAGATATAGTTCACGCCCCAGCGGCCAAACCAACTGCCATCGTCGCACTGGGTTTCGCGTAAATAGGCGAGGGCACGATCGACGCGGCTCTGGGTCATGGTTAACCCCGTTTCCCCCAGCATTTCCAGCACTCGCGCCGTCACATCCTCCGTATTGGGGTCAATCATAGCCTTAAGGTCGCCGTAGGGGAGCCAGTTGAGCCACTCTTGATCGTTGTTGATATCAAAGGCACCCCAGCCCCCCGGCTCACACTGCATGGAGGCGCACCAGTCCACCGCCCGCTTCATGGATTGCACCCGGAGGGGATCTTGCTCTTCGGCCAGTTGCACCCGGTTGAGGGCCATGACTACGACTGCGGTATCGTCTAAGTCGGGGTAAAAGCGGTTATCAAACTCAAAAGCCCAGCCTCCCGGCTCCCCTTGGCCGTTTTTCACGCGCCAGTCGCCGTAATCGAGGATTTGCTTACTGATCAGCCACTGACCCGCCTTGACTAGGGCGGGATCCGTCGGCTCCAGGCCCGACTCGACACAGGCCCGGATCACCCAGGCTGTATCCCAGACGGGGGAAATACAGGGCTGGACGTGGTAGTCGTCTTCGGCTTCAATCACAAAGCCATCCAGCGCCTTAAAGCCCCGTTCAATGATGGGATCGTTGACGCTGTAGTTTAAGCAGCGCAGACAGAGCATGGAGTTGAGCATGGCGGGAATGATGCCGCCCCAGTCGCCGGTGACTTCCTGGCGCTCAATCACCCACTGTTCTGCTGCTTTGATGCCCTCTTCCCGGAAGGGAACGAGGTTGAAGTCTTCGGCTACTTTGAAGGCGCTGTCGAGGTAGAGGAAAATATCGGTCCAGTCGTTGGCGCTGGGGAGGTCGGTGTTGTAGCGACTGCCGGACGTGTAGAGTTCGTCGAGGCTGATGAGGGGATTGATGGGGAAGACGGGTTTTTTGTCGAAGACGACCAGGAGCGGAACGGTGCTGCCCCGTGCCCAACTGGACATTTCATAGATGGGGTAGGAGTCGGGTAGGAGCATGACCCAGGGCGGGATGGAGGGGATGCCGCGCCAACTGTAGCAGCCGATCAGGGCGAGGTGGAGCTTGGTGAAAATGCGGCTTTTGGTGATGCCGCCGCGATCGAGGATAAACGTCCGCGCTTTAACCAGGGCGGGGTCTTCCTGGGGAACTCCCAACAGGCGCATTGCCATATAGGCTTCGATCGAGGCGCTGAGTTCGCCCCCATCGCCGTAGAACAGTTCCCAACCGCCAGGGTCGCGCTGCTCTCGCCGCAGGTAGGACTCGATCTTGTGTAGATTGCGGGTTTTGTCCGTGCCCCAAATTTTATGGAGGAGCAGGACTTCGGCGGTGATGCTGACGTTGGACTGTAGCTCGGCCCACCAGTAGCCGTCGGGGTATTGCTGGGAGAGTAGGAATTTTTGGCTGGCGGCGATCGCGGCTTTAACGGCGGCAGCGGAATCGGCGAGTTGCGCGGGGGTTGGTTGGCGATCGGCGGGATTGAGGTCGGCGGGATTGCGATCGGTGGGGCTAGATCCGGCGGTTGCCGTTGCGGGGGTTGGTTCCGGCTCTGGGCTACTGATCCGCTCTTGGGTTTGCATGGGGTTCACTCCTAACACACAGGGCCGATCGCCAAGGCAAGGGCGATCGGAGCATCAACGGAAGCGATCGAGCAGCAGGAGAGCAAGGCTTGCTCACCCTACCCAGTCGCTTCAATTGTTACAGTTTATCAAGCTTGGCCCGGATCGACCCCGTAACTCGCCCTCAACCTATGCTCCGGGGGTGCATCCTAGGGTCACAGCCTGTGCCTAGGGGACAAAACCGCAGGGATGAATCTGCCAAAGTGAAATGAACCTTTCGGTTCTGTTAGTCGTCGTACTGGAGGAGCTTGCGATAGAACCCGATCGGAAAATCAATCCGTTTATTGCGCTTATAAATCACCAATAAATCGCTGAGATAGCCCACAAACTCATGGTTGGGCAACATGACCTCATAGCTCAGGTCGGCATTGTTATCAAATTGCACGCGGCAGCGGGTCAGGTCGGCGGGTAAGTTGGAGGAAAACCAAGTGGCCACAAAGGGAATCCCTCTTCCCCCTTCGATGTGTCGCTCTCCTTCAAGGGATTCCGATCGATACAGGGTTAGGGCGAAGGGCAAAACCTGCTGTTTATTCTGGTCTTGGTTGGAGTAATAGGGCTTATAGATAAAAACATCGCGCTTTTCAGCGGGTGCGAGCTTGGTGAAATCCATGGTGATATTGCTCCAGTGTTCCCTGGGGTGACTCGTCCAGCAGACCGGCTCCCTGAACCATTTGGAGACCGCCCGGTTTACGTCTCGGTGTCTAGGGTTCCTGGCTGATACCGCGTCTGTGGCTGAAGGGGGCTTTGATGACCCCATCAAATTAGCACATCTTCCTGAGAAGTCAGCTTAAGATCCGAGACAAGAGCGGGGGCGATGCTAGACAATGGTTTCCTGTCGCGAATCTCCCTTTTTTTAGCTATGACTCTGACCCTGACCATTCCTGATATGGCTTGTTCTGCCTGTGCGGATGCGATTACCCATGCGGTAACGGCGATCGATGCGGGGGCCACCGTGGCGGCCAACACGGAAACCAAGGTGGTGACCATTGAGACTCAGCAGTCTGAGGCGGAGGTCAAGGCGGCGATCGTGGCCGCAGGCTATAGCCCCGCTTAACCGTTGTAGACCCTTCACCCTAGCCCGCCCATGACCTCAACTGCTTCACCCCTGGCTTCCTATCTCCAACAGCAGCCCGATCGGCGGGTGACCTTTGCCCAGTATATGGAGTGGGCGTTGTATGACCCGGAGCAGGGCTACTACAGCCAGCGGGTGAGCTTGGGGAAGGGGGGCGATTTTTTTACGGCGGCGCATTTGGGGCCAGATTTTGGGGAGTTGCTGGCGGTGCAACTGGCGGAGATGTGGCAGCGGTTGGGCCAGCCCCAGCGGTTTACGGTGGTGGAAATGGGGGCGGGGGATGGGCGGATGGCGGCGGATATTGTGGGCTGTTTGGAGCGGCAGTTTCCGGCCTGTTTTGGGGCATTGCACTATGGCATTGTGGAGCGATCGCCCCACCTTCAGCAGCGCCAACAAGCCAGCCTAGGGCCATGGTTAAACTCTAAAGATTTAGACCCGAAATCTTCAGACCCCAAATCTTCAGATTCTAAATCTTTAGACCCGAAATCCGCCAAGATTCGGTGGTATTCCTGGGAAGAGGTGCCCAATTTAGCCGTAACGGGCTGTTTTCTGTCCAATGAGTTGGTGGATGCGTTGCCGGTGCATCGGGTGCAGGTGCAGGGGGGGCAGTTGCAGGAGGTGTATGTGACCTGGGATGAGGCCCGGAATCAGGCGATCGAAGTGCTGGATCAGTTATCTAGCCCGGATTTAGGGCAATATTTCCGAGATTTGGGCTTAGATCTTAGGCAAGCTCCCTATCCGGAGGGCTACTGTACGGAGGTGAATCTAGCGGCGCGGCAGTGGTTGCAAACGGTGAGCCAGGGGTTAGCGCGGGGCTATGTGGTGACGATCGACTATGGCTACGAGGCCGATCGCTACTATCAACCCAGCCGCACCCAGGGCACGCTCCAAGCCTACACCCAGCACCGTCGCCACAATGACCCCTATGCAGCACCGGGTCACCAGGATTTGACGGCCCATGTTAATTTTACGGCGTTGGAGCGGTGGGGGGAGGCGGTGGGGCTGCAACGGCTGGGACGGGTGCCCCAGGGCTTTTTTTTGATGGCGTTGGGGGTGGGCGATCGGCTGGCGGCGTTGTCGGATCCGGCGACTGCGCCGCGATCGTTTGCGGAGTTGCTCCAGCGGCGGGATGCGTTGCACCAGTTGATTGATATGAGTTCCAATGGTTTGGGTAAGTTTGAGGTGCTGATTCAGGCTAAGGGACTGGATTCCCCCGAAAATCACTCAGAAT
>JAYKJG010000129.1:0-6260 GCA_035286285.1 Prochlorothrix sp. | reverse complement strand
GTTGAGCATATGCCCCTTTCGGATACCGATCGCACCATTCTGACCCAACTGCGCAAGGACATCGAGACCAAAAACCAAAAGCTCAAGGAGTTGCGCTTCTTTTACCAGGAGCAAATGCAGCGCTTTGATGAGGAAATGAACCGCACCTTCCGGGATCGAGCCTGGGGCACAGCAGCAGAAGAGCGGACGATCGATCCCGCCCTGATCTCCTCCTCACTCTAGCTCCCCCCGCCTCACCGGCAGTTCACCCCCTCTGCCACAGACCCCCCGCCTCCCCCCTAGCTCAACGGGGGAAATCCAGGCAATCGGTCGAACAGCGCGGGTTTCTCCCTGGCTTTAGCCACAATTTTCTAATCCCCCTGAAGTTTAATCCCCCATCCCCCATGACCAACGTTCTCAATCTGCCTGAAACCCTCAGTTGGGAAGCAGGCGAATTTTTCCTGCTGGATCAAACCCAACTGCCCCTCACCACGGTGATCGAAAAACAAGAAACCGTCGAGCAGGTGTGGGACTCCATTAAGCGCCTGAAGGTGCGCGGTGCCCCTGCGATCGGGGTAGCCGGAGCCTATGGCTTGGTGCTCAGCGTCCAGAACCAAACCCACCTCGATCGGCCCGCCTTCCTAGCCGAACTCGATCGCCAAGCCGCCTATCTCGACAGCGCCCGCCCCACAGCGGTCAATCTCCACTGGGCCTTAACCCGTATGGTCACCAAGGCCAAAGCCCTAGGGGAAATCCCTGTCCCGGAGCTATACCAGCAGCTAGAAGCCGAAGCCATCCAAATTCACAACGAAGATCGCCAACTCTGCCGCCGCATTGGGGAATATGGCCAAAGTTTAATCCAGCCCAACATGGGCGTTCTCACCCACTGCAACGCCGGATCCCTCGCCACCGCAGAGTTGGGCACTGCCCTCGCGCCGCTGTACCTAGCCCACCAAGCCGGAGTCCCCTTTAAGGTTTACGCCGATGAAACCCGGCCCCTCCTCCAGGGCGCACGGCTGACGGCCTGGGAGCTACAGCAAGCGGGCATTGATGTTACCCTCATTTGTGACAATATGGCGGCTCATTTGATGTCCCAGGGGCTAATTCACTTGGTGATTGTGGGCACCGATCGGGTCGCGGCCAATGGGGATGTTGCCAATAAAATTGGGACTTTGGGGGTCGCGATCCTAGCCCATTACTTCCAGATCCCCTTTTATGTGGCTTGTCCCTATTCCACGATCGACTTCCACACCCCCGAAGGCTCGGCCATTATCATTGAGGAACGGGGTGAAGATGAGGTCACCCACTTTGGCCTCAAGCGCACAGCCCCGGAGGCGATGAAGGTCCGGAATCCAGCTTTTGATGTGACTCCCCATCATTTGGTGGCGGGTCTCATTACCGATCGGGGCATCATTCGCCCCCCCTTCGGTGAGCAACTCAAGCAGGTCTATCAGTAGGACTTACTCCTGACCAGACTGCGCTCTTGGAACTGTTTAAACAGAGTTTCCCATGGCTACCGAAATCTACGAACACTACTTAGACCAAATTTTGCGAATTCAAAGCCTAAGCCAAGTCAAAGGCAAGATTTTGCAACGGTTGTGGCAAGCGGATGAGGTGCCCTTTCCCAAGCCTTGGGTTGCTTCGGCAGAACTGTTAGCGCTGACAGGGCAGAAGTATTTCGATCGACGGGCAAGAGAGCTTCGGGATCAGTTGGGGTGCGATTTAGAGACTGACTACCGCGAGGAACTGGGTGGTCATGCTTGGCGACTCCGATCGCCCCAGCTATCGCCACCCCAACCCCGCAATTATCTGAGTACAACCCAAAAGCGGAAATTATTTGAACAATATGACCACCGTTGTGTCATCTGTGGGATGCAAGCGACCCCAGGTCTACGTGGTCTTCAGAGCGATCATCGGGTTCCATTATCGAGAGGCGGAAGTCATGCTTGGGATAACTGGCAGACCCTCTGTACTGCCTGTAATGTTGGCAAGCGTCGCGCCTGTGCAGGGTGTGATTTAGACTGCCAACTCTGCCCTTGGGCCTTTCCCGATCGGGTTGGCATCCCCCTCTGGACAACCTTGCCAGAACCCTTAATTTACGATCTGGATCGTTATGCGACTCAACACCAAAAGACGAGATCAGAAATCATTGAAGAAGCCATTCGACGTTATCTAGATTTCTGAGGCATCAGCAGCCCAGCAGATCGGGTAGAAACTAAGCGGTTTGAGTCAGGCCAGACCATGTAGGCTCTGCCTCGATCGCGGTTCCGATCGCCAGCGCCTGGGCCAATTTTAACCCCACTGCCTGAGCCACAGGGGGGGGCAAAGCATTGCCCACCTGTCGGTAAGCAGGGGTTTTCCGGCCTGAAAACTGCCACCAATCCGGGAAACCTTGCAAACGAGCAGCCATTCTAACAGTTAAATAGGGCATAGCCTCATAACCCAAGCGATCACCCACAAAATCTGCCGCCGGTGCTTCATCGGCTAAGCGGTGGCCATTGACCCCCAATTTTTGCCATGCTTGTTTAGCACGGGTTGGCCCCAGATCAGGTCCACCATGTTTCTTCGAGCCACCCACCAAAGTCGGCGCGATCGCATTAGCTCCCAAACTCCATGCCTGTGCCCCCGCCCATCCCCGCTCAGCCATTAAATCCATCAAAACCTCCCCTACAGTCGCAGGAGCAACGGTCGCTGTAGGCCATGTAAACGCAGCAGCGTAGGGCTGTTGCAAAGCAACCAACAGCACACGGGGCCGCAATTGAGGAACCCCAAAGTCAGAGGCTTGGAGGACTTGCCAGTAAGTTGTATAGCCAAGGGTCCGAAACCGCCGATCGAGGTCGTCTCGGTAAGCTGCAAACTTTGCAGTGAGCAATCCCGGCACATTTTCCAGTAATACCGCTTTAGGCTGTACAGCAGCCACCCAATCCAGCACAACCGGAAACAGATCCCGATCGTCCTGTGCTCCCTGCTGTTGACCTGCGATCGAAAAGGGAGGACAGGGGACTCCCGCCGCTAGTAGATCCACACCCATGAATAAGGACAATGCACCGAAATTTGCTTGCTTCAGCAGTTCTCGGATACAACCCTGGTGAATTTGTCCCCATCCTAGCTGGGCTGCTTGATTATTTAAGTTTAGGGTTTGGCAGGCATGTTTATCCTGATCGATGAGCAGGACCGGGCAGAAACCGGCCCAATGCAACCCTAGGGCTTGACCCCCTGCACCTGCACACAGTTCTAAACTGGTCAACATAGCGTCGGGGCAGTTTGTAACCGTAACTGCTCTCGATGGGCGCTCACAAGCTGGAACTCCCGATCGGCCACCAAATTGAGCATTTGCACTAAATTCTCAGGCCGCAACAACGTCCCGTCATTGCGACAACTGCCCCGATAGCGTAACGTTGCCAACGCAAGGGGCTGATCTTCCTCCTGCGGCGAAACCAGGGCGAGATCCGTCAGCCGATCGCGCAAATTTACCCGCGTTTTCCGGCCCGATTTGGTCCGATGGTCCGTTTCAAGCTGCTCTGCCGCTAAAATAGCCTGAACCCAGCCCTGCCACTGGGATCCGGTTGGGGCTGGGGGTAAACCGGCTTCTAGGGCCGCTTGGGTCAGTTGGCCGATCGGTTCCGTACCCTCTGCTAGATCCAAGGCAGACTCCGCTGACTCCAGAGCCACCACCGTTGTGACTACGATCGTATAGTCTGCCTCCTCTAGCACCGCTGTCAGGGCCGGAGCTTTACTATCCACCACCTCAACCCCATAAATGGGGATAGTTGCAGGGAATTGCCCTACCAATTGCTGCTTAACTTGCTCTGGGTCTAGGGCACAGGTCATCTCTAGATCCAGTAGCTCCGCCGTACTCGTCATCCCTAGGGATAAGGCATTGGCCGGGATAATGCGGGGGCTGGGGTGATAGCCGCCGCTAAAGGCGATCGGCAGATTAGCCCGCCGCACCGCCCGCTCCCATAGCCGCATTAAGTCTAAATGACTCAGCAGCCGCATATCCCCCGTTTTACCAAAATGCACCCGTAACCGCTGTGCCCGCTCCTTAGGTGGCTGAAAATGGCCCACAAACTTCGGAATTGGGGGTGGGGGAACCACCACATTATGGCCAAAGTCCACCCCACAAACCCCGCAGTGGGAACAGCCCTCAAAGGAGCAATCCGGTACCGTGGCCGCTTCCAGTGCCCGCGCCAAATCTTCAATCAACCACTGCTTACTAATGCCGGTATCGAGGTGATCCCAGGGTAAAGACTGGGCTAAACCGGGATTTTCGGGCTGAAGATCTGCATTAGCGGCCCCTTCTTCGTTAAGGTTCAAGTCAGCAATATCTGGGACAGCAATAGTCGAGACAGTTGGGTCTTGACCCTCCAACGCCCCCGCAAAGACATTCCATTCCCCCGTCTCCACTTGGCGATACTTCCAGCCTAAGTCCGACTCCTCGATCGCCTGGGTCCAAGCGGCAAAGGCCCGATCGAGACTCTCCCACCAAGAATCCATCCCCGCCCCCAACTCCCAGGCCCGCCGGACAACAGCAGCCAGCCGCCGATCGCCCCGGCCCACAAAATCCTCCATGGCCGAAATTCGGACATCGGTGAAATTGATTTTAATGCCCCGCAGACCTTGGAATTCAGCCTTAAGGAGATCTTGTTTGCGCTTAAACTCAGTGGTAGAGACAGAATGCCACTGGAACGGGGTGTGGGGCTTGGGGGTGAAATTAGAAATCGTCAGATTAAAATCCAGCCGCCGCCGACCTTTACACTCCTGCCGCAGCCAGCGCACCGTCTCCGCAATACCCAGCACATCCGCATCGGTCTCACCGGGCAAGCCAATCATAAAATAGAGCTTAATCTTGGTCCAACCCTGGTGATAGGCTTCCTTAACCCCCCGCAGCAGTTCCTCATTGGTTAAGCCTTTGTTGATAATATCCCGCATCCGCTGGGTTCCGGCCTCCGGAGCAAAGGTAATGCCCGTTTTCCGCATTCCGCCGATAATATTGGCGATATTTTCATCAAAGCGATCGACCCGCTGACTCGGTAAGGATAGGGAAATATTCTCATCCTTGAGGCGATTTTTAATTTCAACCCCTAAGGCAGGAAGGGCGAGATAATCGGAGCAACTGAGGGAAAGCAGCGAAAATTCATTGTGTCCCGTGGCGCGAATGCCCTTTTCGATCGCCTCCACCACCGCTTCTGGCTCCACATCCCGCGCTGGACGGGTGAGCATCCCCGGTTGGCAGAAGCGACACCCCCGTGTACAGCCCCGCCGAATTTCCAAGGTCAGCCGATCGTGGACCGTTTGGACATAGGGCACCAAGCCAATGGAGTAGGCCGGGAGGGGGGTAGCAACGCGCCGCAGGATTTGGGCCGGAACATCGGGCCGATTGGGATGCACCGAGCCATCCGCTGCCATGTCATAGAAGCGGGGCACATAGACCCCCGGCACTTGGGCGAGATCCAGCAGCAATTCCGAGCGACTCAGGCCCGCTGCCTTCCCTTCTTCCACAATTAAGCCAATTTCCGGCAACAGTTCTTCCCCATCCCCCAGGGCAATAAAGTCGAAAAACTCGGCATAGGGTTCGGGGTTCGAGGTGGCGGTTTGCCCTCCAGCAAAGATGAGGGGCAAACTGTCGGGATGACTGAGGGGGAGATCCGGTTGGGCACGATCGGCCCCAGTCAGGGGAATTTGCGCCAGATCCAGCATTTCCAGGATATTCGTCGCCCCTAACTCATAGCTGAGGCTAAAGCCCAGAATATCAAAGGCTTTCAAGCTGCGGCGGCACTCCACGGCAAACAGCGGCGTATCGGTTTCCCGCAGTTTTGCCGCAAGGTCAGGGGCTGGAAGATAGGCCCGATCGCAGAGTTGGCGCGGCTGGGCATTGAGGATGTTGTACAGAATAATGTGGCCGAGGTTAGAGGCTCCCACCTCGTAGATTTCCGGATAGGTCAAGGCCCAGCGGACCTGGGTTTGGGGCGTGTCACTCCAGGGTTTGTGAACTGCGCCCAATTCAGTGCCTAGGTAACGGGCGGGACGGCTGACTTCGGGGGTCAGAAGCTGGTCTACGGCAACGGCCACGGCAAGAATCTCCCTGGAGTTCAATGACGGCTTGGAACCCTGATCTTAACCCAAGGCTGCGGCATTGACACGCGATCGCCGCCTAGCGCCAGCCGGATCGATCGACCAACTTCACCACCTCAGGATTATTGCGGCCATAGGAGGTCACATTGACTTCATCCACCTTAAATTCACCCAATTCTGCCACGATCGGGTCTAATTTAACCCCA
>JAYKJG010000128.1:0-5826 GCA_035286285.1 Prochlorothrix sp. | reverse complement strand
CTAATCTCGATTTGTTTTGGTAGGGGCAATCCCCCCGTGGTTGCCCCTGTATTTGGCTGGTCGAGGGTCGGCACAGGGGCACGACCCCTACCCGTTTATTCTGTTTCAGGCTCAACGGATTTGGTATAACCTTAGTTGGTCCTGGAGTTGGCTAAATCCCCAAAAAAATACACCCCAGCCCCGAATCGATCGAGCTGAGGTGCGTAAACTAAAGCGTCTTCGGTGGAAAGCAGTCCCAGCCATAGCCGGAAAACCGCACCCCAACGCCAGAAACTAGACTTTCCGGGACTAGACTTTCCGGGAGTAGTATTCAACCACCATCAGTTCATTAATCTTGAGTGCGACCCACTCCCGCTCACACAGGCCCGTGACCTGGGCTTCTAGCTTTTCCTTATCTAGGGTCAAATGACTCGGAACGTTAGCCAAGCCGGGATATTGCAGGTTCTCACTCACCAGGCGCTTGGACTGCTCCCGATTGCGCACCGCAACTACATCACCCGGACGGCAACTGTAGCTAGCAATATCGACCACACGGCCATTCACCAGAATGTGCCCATGGTTAACCAACTGACGCGCCGATGGAATCGTCGGGGCCATCCCCAACCGGAAAATCGTATTATCCAGACGCATTTCCAGCAGTTGCAGCAGCACCTTACCCGTGGAACCCTGGACGCGGCGAGCTTTCTTCACATAGCGGACCAACTGCTTTTCCGAAACCCCGTAGTTGAAGCGCAGCTTTTGCTTCTCTTCCAGACGAGTGGCATATTCGGATTTCTTGCGGCGAGCTTGGCCGTGCATCCCAGGGGGATAGGCGCGACGGGCCGACTTACGGGTTAAGCCGGGAAGATCTCCGAGTCGTCGGGTAATTCTGAGGCGAGGGCCTCTATATCGAGCCATGTAGCTTCCTCTTTCTCTAAGTTGTGACGAAGCGACCAGCCACCAAGGGTCTGATCACAGTTTTGTTCAGGTGGACTCCCTAGGGGCTAGGGCAACGGCAGCCGCTCCGTGCGTCTAGGCTAGGGAGTCCACAGTTCCAAACCTGGGGGCTGGGTAGCTTTAGGCACCGCTACCCCGGTTGGCCCGGTAGTGAATGTTTCAGAGTCCCCCTACGGTTCTGACGGTTAAGGGGTTCCTCACATTTTGCCTCCGAACTTCCTATCTTAGTCGTTGGGGCCATACTTTTAAACCCCCAAGTCCGAGAAGATTAAGGAGAGCAGGGCGAAAACTGACACCCCCCTTGCTAGTGTGAGCATCCTGGCCGTGTGGTGAGCGAGACGCTCCTAGGAAGGGTGCATTTCACCTTAGAGCAGCCCAGACCCTGCCCTAGCCCAAAAAAGCTCGTAGTACGGACTAAAGTCCGTACCTTGGCAAACGTGAAATGCACCCAAACCTAGTGCGTGTCAGACCTGCGCCTGGGTCTACTAGGTTCTCTGCACCGAACAAAACCTTGGAAACGCCTACTATAGAAGGGTTTCAGGCGATTAGACTCAAATGCACGCTCTGCAAAGGTTTAGGGCAATTCTGAGCATTTTCTGTCCTGTACTGAGTACTAGGTTAGGAAAAGCCTATCTTTATTAAAAAAACTTATAAAGTATGCAGTCCAAAACTGTAAAGTTTTATGAAATAAAGTCTGTGTTCTTTGTTACAATTCATGGGGCTAGAGAACTTAACCCCATAACGGTATAGCTAACGCGATTGGGAACGCACAGCTTAATCTCCGTGAGACCAGGTTTAGGGCACACGATCGAGCAACCCAAAGCCAAGAGCATTCAACCGCTTTGAGGAAACTAGAAGCGCCGATCGACCCACCTCAACCCTAGCCCAAGAACAACAGTTAATTATTTTTCTCCCCCAGGGGAGGCAAGCCAGTCGGGAAACTGGCTTTTTTTATGGGTTTATTTCCTGCTCACCTCAAGCCATGTAAGGGATCCCGTGATGACAATCGTGCCCTCGGACCAAAACCAACCATTCCCCGCTGATGCCCCCAATCCGGTTAATCTAGATCCCCGATCGCCGCAAATGTGGCCCGATCTCGCTCCGTTGCCACCGGGCCAGGGCGATCGGGTGTTTGTCACAGGGGGCACCGGCTTTGTGGGAGCTAACCTGATCCGGTTGCTCCTAGACCAAGGGTATCGAGTCCGTGCCCTCGTCCGCCCCAACAGCGATCGGCGCAATCTTGAGGGCTTGGACCTAGAACTGGCTGAAAACAGCCTCACCGCACCCAACCTCGCCCAAGCTCTGGACAACTGCCGCTATTGTTTCCATGTCGCGGCCCACTACTCCCTCTGGCAGCGCGATCGCGAATTACTCCACCAAGCCAACGTCCTCGGCACCCGCAATCTCTTAGCCGCTGCCCACACCGCCGGAGTTGAGCGCACGGTCTATACCAGTTCCGTGGCGGCGATCGGCACACCGGGCACAGGCGAACCCGTAGACGAAACCTATCAGCAGGAGCCGGACAAGCTGATCGGAGCCTATAAACAGTCCAAATATTGGGCCGAACGGGAAGCGGATGCTGCTTTAGGGCGGGGGCAAAATTTGGTCATTGTCAATCCTTCGACCCCGATCGGCCCCTGGGACCGCAAACCCACCCCCACCGGGGAAATTATTGTGCGCTTTCTCCAAAACCGGATGCCCGCCTATGTCAACACCGGGCTAAATTGGATCGATGTCCAGGATGTGGCCTGGGGTCATGTGCTAGCGTTGCACCGGGGCAAAACCGGGGAGCGCTATATCCTCGGTCACCAAAACTTGAGCCTGAAGGATATTCTCGATCGCCTCGCTCAAATGACCGGCAAACCCGCCCCCCAAACCACCGTGCCCCTCTGGCTACCCCTGGGGGTTGCTTGGCTGGAGGAAAAGGTTTTGGCGCGGGCGCTCAAGCCGATCGGCTGGGAACCCTCGGTGCCGATCGATGGGGTCAAAATGTCCGCCAAGGTCATGTATTACAACCCCCAAAAAGCCGTCCGGGAGCTAGGATTGCCCCAGTCGCCGATCGAAAACGCCCTCGCTGAGGCGGTGCGCTGGTTCCAAGACAACGGCCTTGCTTAACCCGCCTACAACACATCCCACGGTTCGCGCTGACGCTTCCATTTGCGCAAAATTCGGTTGCTGTACTCAGCGATCGACGGATACTCATAGCCATCGTAATACTGGGGCCGCTGGGACTCGTACAGGTCCGGATCACCGCTGTACCACCGGCTGGCCACCATCAGCACCGCTTCTTCCTTGTCCCCCCGGCTATCCACTAAGGCTTCCTGCCAGTACAGCGTCAGGCGATGTTCAATAATTTTGTGCTGAAGATCGGGATCCGCTAGAAATTCCTCGATCGTCACTTCCCGGCCCAAGGCCGATCGGCTCCACTCCGGCAAGTTTTCCGGCATGATTTGGGCATAGCCCAGGGCACCGGAGTGGGGATTAATCGCCCCATAGTTATCGTTACTTTCCTGGCTAATAATGGCACGGCTCAGCGCCTGAACATCCGAAGAGGCAACGGGCCATTGCAGCCACCGCGCCACCAAATCCGGACGAGCTTCCTCCAAAAAGAGAAGGCTGATCAGGGCCAAGGTAATGACCAAAATAAGATTAATCCCCTGATCCCCAGACGAGGTAGAGGCCGATGCGCTGGCTGAAGGGGGAGAGTTCTTAGACTCAGGGCTGGAGGAGGTGGGGGTGGAGGATTCGCTCACGGGCTGGTAAAGAGGTGGGGAGGCGGCAGGAGGTTCCTGACTGGACGCTACCCAATGTAGCTAGGTTTTGGGAAATTGATCAACCGAAAACCCCATCAACAGATTTCAATCAACAATATCCCGATCAACCATATATAGTAGATAACTTGTGTTCCCCTTGGGTTCCACGTCTTGGATTCCACGTCGGCTTGTCGTCCTCACCCCTCTCTTGCCATGAAGATTATCTTTGTCGCCTCTGACTTTTCGGGCCTCGGTAAAGGAACATTTGGTGCTGCCCTGGGGCGGTTGCTGCGCTCCCATGGCATTGATGTCCGCATCATGAAATGTGATTTGTACTATAACTACGATGCAGGGACGATTAACCCAAAGGAACACGGTGAAGTTTATGTTTTGGCCAATGGCCTGGAAACGGACCAGGATTTGGGCATTTATGAGCGTTATTTAGACACCGAGTGTAATTCCTACGATTATGTGACATCGGGGCAAATTCACCACCAAGTTTATCTAAATGAGCGATCGGGCCAGTATTTAGGCCAAACTGTCTCCTTTGAACATGTCATCGAAGAAATTACCCGCCGCATCACCCGCTTTGCCCAACAGTGCGAAGTCGGGATTGTGGAAATTGGGGCCACGATCGGCGACATCAAAGGCGTTTTCTTCCTGGAAGCCTGTCGCCAACTGCGGGCCGAACTGGGGCGCGTCAACTCCGCCTTTGTCCTGCTCTCCCACTTTCCCTACCTCCAAAGCTGCGGCGAACTCAAAACCATGGGCTGCCAGCGCAGCGTCAACGATCTCCGCAGCAAAGGCTTAAAACCTGATGTCCTGGTAGCTCGTACCCCCCAGGATGTCAAACTAGACGACTATTTGTTCAAAAAAATTGAGCTATTCTGTGAAGTTCCCCGCCAAGCGGTCATCCAACTGGCAGATGTCGATAACTCCTACGATATTCCCTCGGTTTTGCGCTCCCTCGGCCTCCAACACTATCTCGCCAGCCACATGGAGCTAGAGCTAGGCAAAGACAGCCTGGATGAGTGGTACAAGAAGTTCGACCCCAAGCGAGACCTCAAGATCGCCATGGTGGGCAAATACTCCCACTCCGATGCCTACGTGTCCATTCTGCATCAACTGCGCTTCCTGGGCATTAAAGAGGTGGAGTACATGGACCACCCAGAGGATTTGACCCACTACGATGCCGTGATCATTCCCGGCGGCTGGGGCAAGCGGGGCACCGAGGAAATGATTGAAGCAGCCCGCATTTGCCGGGAAAATCGGATTCCCTGCCTGGGCATTTGCCTAGGGTTGCAAATTATGGCGATCGAATACTGTCGCAACGTCCTGGGCCTAGAAGGCGCAAATAGCACTGAATTTGATGATAAAACGCCCTATCCCGTCGTGGTCATGCAGGAAGCCCAAAAAGAGACCCATGGCCTGGGAGGGACAGCCCGTCTCGGCAATTGGGTCACCCAACTGGTCCCCGGCTCCCTTGCCGCCCAAATCTACGGCGAAGAAACCACCCAACGCCACCGCCACCGCTATGAAATTAGCTCCGAGGTTGACTTTGGTGCCTTTAAGATTACGGGACGGGACAAAAAGACGGAGTTGGTCGAGGTCATGGAACTGCCCGATCATCCCTTTTATCTCGGAGTCCAGTTCCACCCAGAATTTCAGCCCGGTCGCAATCCCGTCTTTGAGGGGCTGATTAAGGCCGCAGAACAGCGCAAAGTGCTCAATAGCCAAGATCTTCAGTCCCTCAAGCAAGGTCTCTCCGGCGGCACACCGGGCACCTTCTTCGACTGCCTCAATATCAAGAAAACCAATGATTTCCGCACCATTGCCCGCTTAGACGACTACCAACTGCAACACGCAGGGATTTCCTACTATCAGCAAAAGATCATCCGGGAATTCCTGAAGATCTGGGATGAGAAAGAGGCCGTCATTGCCCAGCTAGAGCAGGAAATTAGCTTCTATGAGCGGGAAATGCGTCAAATTAACATCAATGAGAAGTATTCCGTTGAGCATATGCCCCTTTCGGATACCGATCGCACCATTCTGACCCAACTGCGCAAGGACATCGAGACCAAAAACCAAAAGCTCAAGGAGTTGCGCTTCTTTTACCAGGAGCAAATGCAGCGCTTTG
>JAYKJG010000127.1:0-2545 GCA_035286285.1 Prochlorothrix sp. | reverse complement strand
CGCAGCAACGCGATCGCCATGGGCGACAGTAACCATAGCTACAGCCAGAATCACCGATCGCCCAGCGGCCCGCCCAGGATTGCCCCAGTCTTCCGGGCCAAGAAATCGAGCCAAATAGAAGGCCATTACTTGTTAAGATTTGTATCATTTAGATAAGAAATTAAACATAAGTATACTTCTATGGCTTTTTTCAACCTCACCCATCCCATCCTCCAAACCAAACCCAGAGACCTGGATCTGGCCCCCCTCAACCCCTCCGGCATCCTCTCCCTGCGCTGGCAACTGGGCAACCTCACCCTCCTCAACCGCCTCTATACCCCCGTCGATCAAGCCTTCCTCCTCTGGGGCTTAGCCACCCTCAGCATCTTCACCCTTGGCCAATTTTCCACCCTCGACTGGCTCACCCAATCCAAAATCGACACCGCCCTCACCGCCCTCAGCACCACCGCCATGCTGCACCTCACCTACAACTGGAGCAAGCAAGAAGAAATCCTGTGGCTGGGATGGGCCTGGACCGTACTCATGGGGGGCGGCTTAGCACTGACCCACCTGGCCATTGTTCATGCTTGGAGCTTGGTTTTGCTGAACCTGTGCGCAATTTGGCTGGGGCTGTGTGCCGTGGGCTATGGCATGACGGGGTGGGGGCTGCGATCGCGGGCCATGCTGGTGACGGGGATGGTCCATGGAGTCGCGATCGTCCTGCTGCCCTGGTTCGGTTCTTGGCAGTTTTTGGCCACTGGCCTCATCATGGGCTTCAGCCTCTGGATCCTGGCAGAACTCCGCTGGGATATGCGCCCCAGCCTCTGCCCGCCGCTCCTGCTAGCCCCGATCGCACAATCAAATTTTTAAGTTTTGGTGTTGGTCTCGCTGAATTCCCAGCCCCACCCCTTACCCTAGGGAACATGTTTAGAACCGTCCAGAGACTAAATCTCGCTTCCACATCTTGCTAGCGTCAACCGATCATGACCCCATCATGACCCCATCATGAACCAGGCTCAGTGACTATCCTCCCGGCCCTGTTGCCAAGAACGGCCCAGAGTCCCAGGTTTTATAGTCTAAAGTCGCGCCGATCGTGCCATACGTGGCCCTACGACGTGTATCGACCTGAGTCTAGCCGATGTGACGTTAGCCCTAGGGGCTGGTTTGAAGTATCCTGGATGGTTCGTGCTGTTAGCTTAAGGAAGGAGCCGGACCCCCCATGGACGATAAATTGCTGCTAATGATCCCTGGTCCCACCCCAGTCCCAGAGCGGGTGTTGCAGGCCATGGCCAAGCATCCCATCGGTCACCGCACCGGAGACTTTAGCAAAATTGTGGTGTCGGTGGATGAAAAACTGAAGTGGTTGCACCAAACCCAAAATGATGTCCTGGTGGTTGCGGCCAGTGGGACCGGGGCCATGGAAGCGGGCATTATTAACTTTTTCAGCGCCGGAGACAAGGTGCTGGCCTGCGGTAACGGAAAGTTTGGCGATCGCTGGATTAAGATGGCCAAAGCCTATGGCTTAGATGTCGAGACCGTCACAGCGGAGTGGGGTCAGCCCCTGGATCCGGAGGAGATCGGGGCCAAGCTCCAAGCCGACACCGCCAAAGCCATTAAAGGCGTGATCTTCACCCACAGCGAAACCTCCTCCGGGGTGCTGAACGATCTCGAAGCGATCAACAAGCACGTCAAGGCCCACGGGGAAGCGCTGATTATTGTCGATGCAGTCACCAGCCTCGGTGCAATGAGCATCCCCATTGATGAGCTAGGCTTGGATGTGGTGGGATCCGGCTCCCAAAAGGGCTATATGATTCCCCCCGGTCTGGGCTTTGTGGCCGTCAGTCCCAAGGCTTGGAAAGCCTATGAAACGGCGACGCTGCCTAAGTTCTACTTCGATCTGAAGACCTACAAAAAGAACGCCGACAAAAATCTCACCCCCTTTACCCCCCCCATTAACCTCTACTTTGCCCTGGATGCAGCCCTGGACATGATGCAGAAGGAGGGACTGGAGGCCATTTTTGCCCGCCACGATCGCCTGCGGACTGCTACCCGTGCAGCCGTCAAAGCCCTCGGATTTACCTGCTTTGCCCCGGATACCCACGCTAGCCCTGCGGTAACCGCCGCTACGCCCCCCGATGGGGTCAATGCCAGTGATTTATCCAAGGTGCTGAGTCAGCGCTTTGATATTTCCATCGCAGGCGGCCAAGATCACCTCAAGGGCAAGATTATCCGCATTGGTCACCTCGGTTTTGTCAGCGATCGGGATACGTTGATGACGATCGCAGCGATCGAAGCGGCACTGCTGGAACTCGGTTGCACCAGCTTCACCCCCGGAGCAGGCGTAAAAGCAGCTTCCGAAGCCTTCAAATAACCCATTTCCCGTAGGGGCGGGGTCTTCCCGCCCCATTTCCCGTAGGGGCGGGGTCTTCCCGCCCCATTTCCCGCCCCATTTCCCGTAGGGGCGGGGTCTTCCCGCCCCATTTCCCGCCCCATTTCCCGCCCCATTTCCCGCCCCATTTCCCGTAGGGGCGGGGTCTTCCCGCCCCATTTCCCTAGGATCACGTCT
>JAYKJG010000126.1:0-8483 GCA_035286285.1 Prochlorothrix sp. | reverse complement strand
ATGCCGCACAGCAGGCGATCGATACTGAACAGCAACGGGTCGCACGGCTAGCCGAACAACTTCGCGCCCTCGGCATTGAACCAAATTTATAGTTCCTTCAAGACAGCACGTTCTGCTGCTGTGCCATGCACCTGTAACTTAGCCCCCACAAGGACTTGGTTACTGATGCTGTACGGGAGCAAGATGGACAGTGCTGTAATTGTTCTGCCAACGCTGCAAGCGGCTTTTTTCGTCCTAAAACTAGTTCATTTGTCCTATATTACTTTCTGATGTCGGCGCTGTGGGGGATTCTGGGGTTTCTGGAGTTGTCTGGGTCTGTGGGGAGTTTTGGGGTTTGGGAGCGTCTGGAGTTGGGGGCGGGTTCTTGGGGACTCCCCGCACGGAGTAGCGGCCATTGGGCAGTTGCTCAACCGTGCCCCCTAGGGCTTGGATATTTTGGATAGCAAGGAGTTGGGTTGCTTCGTCAAAGGCGTTGCCCAAAATGCTACCCCAGGCAGAAATTTGGGCATTGCGACTGTCAAGATCTTCGGCTAAAAAGTCGGCAGTTTCTTGGGAGGTTGCGGCAACTTGGAGCGCTTCTTCGGAACCATCCAGGGTAGCCCATTCTGCGGCTTTCAAATAGGCTTGGCGGGCGGATTCCTTGCGACCGAGAAATAATAATTCATCGGTGGCCTTATAGCGCCACACATAATAAGATCCCTCTGGGGTTGTGGGGGATAGCAGGGGTAACTTTTCCTCCATCAGGGCCACGGCTAGGTCTGGGCGACCGGCATAGAGAGACGTGCTAGCGGAGAGAAAAAAATAGGCGGTGCGGAAATAGGGATCCTGGTCTAGAATGATCCGGAAATACTCCGGTGCTAGGGCATAACCGGTGCGGTTGCGGATATCGGTATCGCCGAAGTAGTAGAGAAAATTGAGCATGGCCCAGTTGGCCACAAGGTTATCAAAGTCAAAACTGGGTAGGTTTTGCATCACTGCAAGACGATCGGCTTCCTGTTGTACCTGCCGTTCTAATTCTACCTGGGTGGGGTTTTGAAGCTGCTCAACCACCCCTTCAAAGCGTTGACTTTGGAGCAGAAAAACGCCAACGCCACTGGCGACTATTATTCCTGTAAGGGAGAAAATTTGTGTCCAGTTATTTTGGGCCATGGTGTGTTTGGGTATCAGTCGGACTCGATCGGTAGGATTGGGAGGGTCAGAGGCGGGGGGTTGCCATGAATTATTCAGAGCCTGCAAAGGGTTTGGATCCGTTGCCAGAGGTAGGAAACCTGATTGCCGAGGCTGTGGTCACTGTTGCGCCGATCGAGGCTGACCCACGATCGACCTTGGGCAAAGGTTTGGCTGGCCGTGAAGGGAATGGTTGCATCCCGGCTACCGTGGGCAATGTAGGTCGGAACGGGCCGATCGAGGCTTTTCAAGGCTTCCGGCGAGCAATATTGCCCACAGTTTACCCAAAAATCATAGTGCAACGGCAATTCCTGATTTTCGCCATAGTGGAAGATGCTGCGCCAGCCCGTTTGTTGCCAGTGCGCCAGGGCTGCTGCTCCCAACTGCTGTTGCCAGTGGCTGAGGAAATCAAAGGCCGGGGCCAAAAGAATAAGCTGGGTTACCTGGGGTTGGGTTTGGGCGACCCAAGCCGCTGTTAAGCCCCCTAAACTCGACCCCATCAGCGTGACGGGTTCAGGGGCAACGGTTGCAATCCAGCGCTCGACGTGGTGAATTTGGCGGGTTAGGGTGAGGTGGCTAAAGTCGGGCTGATTGAGGTCGGGAAGATGCAGGGTCAGATCCTGGCTGCGAAAGCGATCGCGGAAGTATTTGGCTTTGGCCGATCGGGGGCTGGAGGCAAACCCGTGCAAATAGCAATAGACCGTCATCTCAGCGGGATCCAAGGGGGCTAGGGGGTGGACGGGGGCTGGGGGGTAGCCTCCGCTGTGAGGGTTGAACCGGAGGTGGGCACTGGGGCAGTGGCAGCGGGGGGCGTTGGGAGAGTGGGGGCAGCAGCTTCAGAGGAGGGGGAGGCGGGCTGGGATTGGGGCTGGGACTCTAGGGGCGGCTCAGGGCTGGCTTCCTCTGGCAGCGGGGGAGGACTGAGGGGAATGGGGACTTCTTCGACGGTGGGGAGCCGTTCCGGGACCAGTTGCTTGGGGCTAGAGCCGGAGAGGCGCTTGAGGAGGGCGGGTTTGGGGTCGTGGAGCAAATAGACAATGCGATCGCCCGGTTTCCACTCATCCGCCGTCGAAATCACCTGCACCCGTTCATCCCGCTCCAAAAGCAGGGGAATTAACTCCTGGGAGCGCATCAGCGCCTGTAAATGGGCCTGTTGGAACTCTAGACCAAAATAGCGCAGTCTGGTTTCCCCTAGCTTAACCGCTCCATCTTGGAGATATTGGTTCCAGTTTTTGAGGGGGAGATCCGGGGCAAAGGCTTGCATAATTTTTTTATTGGGCGGGGTGCTGTTTTGGGGATCCCGTGGGAAGAGCGCCAAAACGCGCGGCGGCCCAAATTCCTCAACGGCCCGCTGGGCAACCCCCAAATTGACCTCGCCGTTACTGGTCATCGCCAAAAATGTTCCGGTTTCTTCAATTCCCGCAGCCTCTAGGCTGGATTCATCAAAGGCACTGCTGAGGATGGTCCGGATATTCTCCCCTTCGGCCCGTTTGCAGTCTTCCTCGTCGGTGTCGATAATCACCACTTCTTCGCCGCGTTCTTGGAATAACCGCGCTAGGAGCCGACTGAGGGGATTAGATCCCACAATCACGGCTCCGGTGGCTTGGGTTGAGGTGATCCCTAGGGCTTTAGCAAAAAAACCTGCCGTCAGCCCCTGGAGGAAGACGGTCATGATGATGGTGAGGAAGACGAGGGCTTTAATGGCTTCTCCCCCGTTGATGCCCCGTTCGGTGAGCAGGATGCCAAAGAGGGAGGCGACGGAGGCTGAGACAATGCCCCTGGGCGCAACCCAGCCCATAAACAGCTTTTGCCGCCAGTTGAGATCGCTATTCCAAGTACAACTCCAAATATTGAGGGGCCGCACCACAAACATCAGGGCTAGCACCGTGAGCGGTCCGCCCCAACCGAGGGCGAAAAGGGTGGCAATGGAGAGGTCGGCGGCTAAGAGGATAAAAAGCACCGAAATGGCCAACATGGTCAGTTGGCCCTTAAATCGCCTCAAAAGGCGCTCTTCTGGCAGGCCCGCAGCCCTCAGGGTGATCCCAAAGGCCACGGTGGTCATCAGGCCCGACTCGCTGCGCAGAAGCTGGGCGAGGCCAAACAGTCCCCAGAGACTGGCGAGCACCAGTAAATTTTTAAGATCCTCGGACATAAAGGTGGCCCGTTTCAGGAAGGTGCCCACCAAAAAGCCGCCAATAATGCCAATTAAGCCGCCAATGCCCAAGCGGGCCGTCAGGCCCACCAGAATGGTCATCGGGGCAGAGGCATCCATGCCGTTGAGGATAATGTCCAGCACCACCACGGCCAAAATCGCGCCGACGGGATCAATTAAAACCCCTTCCCCTTCGAGAATGGTGGCGACTTGGCGTTCGACTTTGACCTGTTTGAGAAGGGGGCTGATGACGGTGGGGCCGGTGACGACGACGATCGAGGCATAGAGAAAGGCGATCGGCCAGGGAAATTCACTGAGCCAGTGGGCGGCCATGCCCCCTCCCACGAGGGTTACCATGGTGCCAATGGTCACTAAATTGCGCAAACTGCCGGAAACGCGCCCTAAATCCCGCAGTTCTAGGCTTAGTCCTCCCTCAAACAAAATCAGGGCTACGGATAGCCCTACAATGACTTCCAGGCCCGCGCCCAAGAGGTTGGGGTGAATCAGCCCAAGACCATCTGGACCCAGCAGAATTCCAAAGGAGAGCAGGAAGACAATGCTGGGTACTTTGAAGTAGTCTGCACAGACCTGCGCCCCAATGCCCGCAAGCACGGTAATGACCATGAGCAGGGTGAGGTCAAAACTGGAATCCATAGGTGTTTTTGTTGTGAGGTAACACTGCATCCCAAAGCGGATCGCTATAGATCTGCCAGCAATCGGGCGCTTCAAGTATAGCCTTTGGCTGTGAGTCTGCGTAGGGAGGGGGCTGGGGTAAGGTTGAGGGGGGCGAAGTCAGAATTCTCGTAAAGTCGCACACAGAAGCGGGCAAACCTCTGAAGAATTTTTAGGAAACGGGCGAGGACAATAGGGTAGTTCTAGAGGGGCTGCTGTGCTTTGGGAACTGTTCACGGGTCGGGCGCAAGTTGCTACGATGGACCTGTTATTGGCCCGATCGGCCATGGCCCCATTCGTCTTCCCCACACCGGGCTGGTGTGTACGGGGGGTTTTTCTCCCACCTCATCTACCCCTTGTTTCACCCTATGAGCCAATCTGATCTCCAGGACATTCGCCATTTTTTGGTGATGTCCGATCTCCAAGGGCAACGCCTGATCTGTCTCAATGCCACCAGCTATAGCCTGGGACGGAACCCCAAAAACTCGATCGTGATCTACTCCCAAGCTGTGTCTCGTCACCATGCCATGTTGCTGCGGGTCACGTCGCCGGAGTCTAATCTGTTTTGGTTTCGCATCATTGATGGGGGCTTGAACGGTCAGCGCAGTACCAATGGCGTGTATGTCAACGGTCAGCGTGTTCTGTCCCGCGACTTGCGCCATGGGGACTTGGTGGAGTTTGGGGTTCAGGCGGTCAAGGCGGACTATTTTGCCCTGACGAATCTCAGTAATGCCCAATGTGAGGATCTGCTCCAGGCAGAGGATCCGGTGCTGGCGTTTCTGGACTTTAACCGTGGCGAGCATGTCACGGTGATTGCTGAGCCGATCGCTTCCTTGGAGTCCAGTGAAGCCTCTATCCTCCGTTTGGCCTCCTTTCCAGAGTTAATGGAAATGCCAGTGGTGGAGATTGAATTTGGCGGTCGCATTACCTATCTCAACCCGGCAGCCCTTAACCGCTTTCCCCAACTGCGGACCCAGGGCCAACACCACCCCCTTCTGCAAAAGCTAGTTCCCTTTACGCCCGCCTCGGAGCCAAGCCAAACCTGGTACCGCACGGTGCAGGTAGACGATCGCTACTTTGAGCAAACGATCCATTGCCTCGATGAAAGTGAGCTATTGCGGATTTTCATGACGGATGTGACGGCCCGCCACCAGGCAGAGCAGGAGGTGAGCCAGCGCGATCGCCTGATGCGGGCCATGGCCGAGGCTACCCAATGCTTACTGACGGAAATGAATCACACCGCTGCCCTGGCTAAGGTGTTGGCAATTTTGGGGGAGGCGACCGAGGTCGATCGCATCTGTATCTATGAAAATCACCCCGATCCAGAGCAGGGGCATTTGGCCATGAGTCTACGGACAGAATGGGTGAGGCCGGGGATTCCGCCCCTCCTGCCCCAAGCCCAGAGTCAGAACCGCAATTACACGGCGCTGGGTCTTCAGGACTGTTACCAAACCCTCCTCCACGGTCAGATGATTCAGGGATCTCGATCGGACTCTAGCCCCGCGCTGCAAGCCTTTTTAGAACAGGATGGCATCCAGTCCATTCTGGGCCAGGGGCTGATGTGTGGGCTGGAGTTTTGGGGCCATATTAGCTTGCAGACCTGCCAGCAGCCGCGTCAGTGGTCTCGCCAGGAATGTGATCTGCTCCTGACCTTGGCCAGTAGCCTCAGTGCGGCCCTAGCTCGCCACCATGCTGAGGCTGATATTCGCTACCGAGCAACCCATGATGTTTTGACGGGTTTGGCCAACCGCGCCCTCTTTACCGAGCACCTCAGTGAGGCGCTCCAGCACACCCGCAGCCAGCAGCAGCAACTGGCGGTGATGTTTTTGGATCTCGATCGTTTTAAGGACATTAACGATCGCCTGGGCCACTCCTTTGGCGATCGCCTGCTCAAGGCCGTGACCCACCGTCTCCAGTCCCTGATTGTGGCTCCCAATCTACTCGCCCGTTGGGGGGGAGATGAATTTACGATCTTGATGTACCCGATCGCCGACGAAAGCACCATCCTTGCCATTGGCCACCAAATTCTCTCGGCCTTTGATCAACCCTTTCAGCTTCAGCACCACGAAATCCATACCAGCGCCAGCCTTGGCATTGCCCTAACCCAACCCAACAACCACTACCGTCTCACGGGGGACCAACTGATTCGCCAAGCCGATGTTGCCCTCTACAAGGCCAAGAACCTGGGTCGCAATACCTGTTCCCTCTACCAGCCCCAGGACGGTTCCGGCAGTGCCGATTTAGAACTGGAGCGGGATCTGCGCTACGCCTTGGAACGGGGGCAGTTGGAGGTCTTTTACCAACCCCAGGTGAACCTCCTGACCCAGGGCATTAGCGGGCTAGAGGCGCTGCTGCGCTGGCGGCACCCCAGTCGGGGCATGGTCTCTCCGGGTCTGTTTATTCCCATGGCCGAGGAGCGCGGTTGGATTACGGAAATTGGCGAGTGGGTGCTGCGGGAAGCCTGTACCCAAGCCCGGTGTTGGCAAACCGCAAATTTGCCGTCCGTTGTGATGTCGGTTAACCTCTCCCTGCGCCAGTTCCGCCAACCCAATTTAGTGGAAACGGTCCATCACATTCTCCGGAGCAGCGGTCTCGATCCCCGCTACCTAGAACTGGAGATCACTGAATCGGTGGCGGTGGAGGATTTGAGCTTTACTCAACATGTTCTCAAGGAGTTGCACGATTTGGGGGTGCGCCTGTCCATTGATGATTTTGGGACGGGCTACTCATCCCTCAACCGGCTCCAGTTGCTGCCGTTGCATACCCTCAAAATTGATCAATCCTTTATTCGCGACCTGGCCCACAATGCGAAGGTCTCCCATATTGTGGCTGCGATCGTGACCTTGGGGCGTAGCCTAGGGTTGGATTTGATTGCTGAGGGGGTGGAACAGCCTGAACAAGCCCAATTTTTGAAGTCGATTCAATGTCATACGGCCCAGGGGTTTTTATTTCACCGTCCGATGAGCGCTGATGCAGTGACTGCTATTTTGCGTGAAACCCAAGGTCATTCCTGTTTGCTATCGCCAGTGCTATGACTCATGCCTCTCCCTTTTCCCTCAAGCAACTGCGCAGCTTTCTCCGCAGTCCTTGGGCGTTGTTGTTTGCCTTGACCCTTGGCGTTGTTGTGGGGGTTCAAAGTCCCGACGTGGCTAGGAGACTGGACCCGATCGGCCAGCTTTACCTGTCTCTGCTCAAAATGTGTGTGTTGCCGATTTTAATTTCCGGCATCGTCCTCAGCATTGCTTTTTTGGTCTCGCGCTCCAACTATAGGATCTACTTGGTGGGCATTCTCCAAACCTTTGCGGGCACCATGGCGATCGTCAGCTTCAGCGGGTTCCTTATGACCGCCATCCTGGGGCCGGGGCGCTACCTGGATACGGGCACACTCCAAAAGCTAGGGATCCTGATTTTGGATAACTCTGCCCTAGATCTGGAAATTTCCCTGCTTGATCCGATCGTCAGCCTTCCTAACCCCGATCCCTTGGCTACCTTTGTCTTGGATATTGTGCCTGAAAATATCTTTGAGGCTCTCAGTAGCGGCAATGTTCTGCAAGTGCTCTGTGCAGCCCTGCTGTTTGGGGTTTCCCTTGGTGTGTCTTACCGCAGACAGCAGGTTTCTGATCCGGTCCTTGAACTGTTAGACAATATTTACAAATCCTTTAGCAAACTGATTGACTGGTTGATTCTCTTTTTGCCTTTGGGCTTACTCAGCCTGATTGCGAGTCAGGTGGCTGACACAGGACTCGATGCCCTGCGCTTGATGTCCAAGTTTGTCCTTTCTAGCTCCATTATCTTTGTGATGCTGTTTTTGGTGGGGTCTTTGGTGATGGCCTACGTCACCGATCGCCCCCTCTATGGGGTTGTTAGAGCCTTCCAAGAGGCGAGTCTGGTGACGTTGGCGACCAGTAATGCCCTGGCTGCGATCCCCATTGCGACCAACACCCTAACCCGGACTTTCCGCTGTGATCTTCAGGCCAGTAATATTATTCTGCCGCTGTCGATTATGGTGGGGCGTTTTGGCCAAATTAGCTATTTCACCATGGCGAGTGTGTTTGTGGTGCAACTGTATGAAAAACCCCTGACGCTCCAGGGAGTCGCCACGATTTTGTTGGGATCTATCCTGGCGGGCATTGCGAGCAGCGGCTCTACGAGCATTGCCACCCTTTCAACCCTCACCTTTGTGCTGACTCCCCTGAATCTCCCCTTGGAGTCCGTCTTGATCCTTCTGATTGCGGTGGATCCCCTCCTTAACCCCCTGCGTAGCCTTTGTACCCTCACCCTCAGCATTGCCGCGACCCTGATTGTGGATCGATCGCTGCCTCCCCAGCCGATCGATCCCCCGGACTCCCCCGACACCGTAGACGCTAACCTCACGCCCTTGGCACCCTAGGGGGTGCCTGGAACCGTCCCCCTGTTGCTTCCAGGGGTGTATCCCCCCTCGTTCACTGACAAAAAACGGGTGCATTTGCCTTGAGAGCAACCCAGCCCCTAA
>JAYKJG010000125.1:0-11697 GCA_035286285.1 Prochlorothrix sp. | reverse complement strand
ACCAATGTCAGCTTGGGCACCTGGTATCTGAACTATACCCATGAGGAATGGGATGGCAACTCCATGCTGGCGATCGCCAGCTACAATGCAGGGCCGGGAAATGTGGCGGATTGGCTCGATCGCTATGGCTTGGAGGATGTCGATCGCTTTGTGGAGCAAATTCCCTTTGCCGAAACCCAGGGCTATGTCGAGTCGGTCTTTGAAAACTACTGGAATTATTTACGACTCTATGACCCGGAAATTTCGGCCCTCATGACCGAATATTCGCCCCAACACGCCAAAATTGCCTTTCAACAACCTAAATAATGGGCATCTCAATGCATGGGGTCGGCTCGACGACCCTCACCGACCTCACCCTAACTCTACCGTATCAAACCGAAGCACAGTGGGCGGGTCAGAAAACCTGACCCCTACTGTCCTGAAACGCCTGTAGGGGCGCGGTCTTCGCGCCCAATGCAGAATCTTTTGCCAGTCAACCAAGGTCTGTTTTCCCCCAAGGTTCCCGACTCAACTGCAAGCTTAGCGATCGCAAATATTGCAAACCATAACAGAAATCCGGAAGTTCTTTAAGGTTTGTAAGGGGGCCGGATCATCGGGGAGCAAAAATCCTTTAATAGAAACAGATAGAAACAAAGCTTTCCAGGTGTCATCAACACCAACTCCCACCCCACTCTCCCTTCCCCAAAACGTAGTCAACAACCCTTGGGATCAACGCATTCGTAGGAAAAGTTGATTTTAACTAACCATGATTGAGGACTCACGTCAACGACTCTTGAAAAATCTAGAAAGGGAAGTTGCGACCTTCCCCTCCTAGTGCATAACCATTGATAGGGTTACCCAAAAATCAGGCTGGGAGATCCGTGGGGATAGTCCACAACCTTTTCTCCGGGATGCAGTCCTAGTGTAACCACAAAGGACAAACGCTTGTGTTCTTCACAAACTTTTCCAAAGTATAGCACTCGGTGATCAGGCTTTTCCGCAAAGTCAGCCGGAGTCAGAATCAGGTTCATGGGTTGAATTCATGGGGTGCATTTCACGTTGGAGCAACCCAGACCCAGACCTGGCCCAAAAGGCTCGTAGCACGGACTTTAGTCCGTACCTTGGCACATCTGACTCGATCGACACAAGAAACAAGCCCTCAGGAAAACCTCAAAAGCCAGACAACGCTTTTTCGGACTTTTTCCAGTATTCTGTTGCAAGGAGCAAGCCCTATGGTTAGCACTGTAACCACGACTATTCAAACCCAAGCGATCGAAAAAGAAACCAGCTTCATCCTGTGGTTTGACCAAGTAGGAATTGAAGATATTCCCTATGTTGGCGGCAAAAACGCATCCCTGGGTGAAATGATTCAACAATTGGCCCAACGCGGGGTCAATGTTCCCAATGGGTTTGCCACCACGGCCTACGCCTATCGTTATTTTGTTCAGCAAGCAGGGCTTGAGGTTAAGCTCCGTCAACTCTTTGCTGACTTGGATGTAGAAGATGTCTCTAACCTGCGGGAACGGGGACGGCAAGCGCGGGCCTTGGTCCTCAATACACCCTTCCCCCGTGAGTTGGAAGCGGCCATTATTCAAGCCTATGACCAACTCAGCGAACGCTATGCCAATTCGCCGGAATTTTGTCAGCAACTGCCCCAAGATAAACAGGATTCCTGCGGCCTGTATAGTGCTGAAGTCGATGTTGCCGTGCGCTCCAGTGCCACAGCCGAGGACTTGCCCGATGCCAGCTTTGCCGGACAGCAGGAAACCTATTTGAACGTCCATGGGGCCAGTGCCGTTTTGGATGCCTGCCATAAATGTTTTGCCTCGATCTTTACCGATCGGGCTATCTCCTACCGCACCATTAAAGGCTTCGATCACTTTAATGTTGCCCTCTCCGTTGGGGTCCAAAAAATGGTGCGATCGGACCTCGCCTCCTCTGGGGTTATGTTCTCGATCGACACCGAAACCGGCTTCAAAAATGCAGCCCTGATCACCTCTGCCTATGGCTTGGGTGAAAACGTGGTGCAAGGGGCCGTCAACCCCGACGAATACTTTGTCTTTAAGCCCACCTTGGCCCAGGGCTATCGCCCCATTTTGGAAAAACGGCTGGGCAGCAAAGAGATCAAAATGGTCTACGATTTGGGCGGGTCCAAACTGACCAAAAATATCCCCGTCGCCGCCAGTGAGCGCCGCAAATTTGCCCTCACCGATGAGGAGGTCTTGCAGTTGGCTCAGTGGGCCGTGATCATTGAAGATCACTATTCTGAAGTCCGGGGAGTCTATACCCCCATGGACATTGAATGGGCTAAGGATGGCCTGACGGAAACCCTGTTTATCGTCCAAGCACGGCCCGAAACCGTCCAATCCCAAAAGAGTGGCTCGGTGCTGCGCAACTACAAATTGACGGGCGATCGCAGTGAGGTTCCAGTCCTGGCCGAAGGGCGTGCCGTGGGTGAAATGATTGGCCAAGGCAAGGCCCATGTCATTTTGGATGTCCACCGCATTGATGCCTTTAAGGCCGGTGAAGTGCTGGTGACCAATAAGACGGACCCCGACTGGGAGCCGATTATGAAGAAAGCCAGCGCGATCGTCACCAACCAGGGCGGACGCACCTGCCACGCGGCCATTATTGCGCGGGAAATGGGAATTCCGGCGATCGTCGGCTGTGGCAACGCCACCGGCAGCATTCGCACCGGCGAAGAAGTCACGGTCTCCTGTGCTGAAGGCGACCAAGGCAAGGTCTACAGCGGCATTCTGCCCTTTGAGGTGCTGGAAACCGAACTGGGGAATTTGCCCGAAACTAAAACCCAAATCCTCATGAACGTGGGGAATCCCGAAGAAGCCTTTAGCTTGGCCTCCATTCCTTGCCAAGGCGTTGGCTTGGCCCGTCTGGAGTTCATCATTGCCAACCACATTAAGGCCCACCCCCTGGCCCTGTTGCGCTACAACGAACTGACCGATCCTGAGGTCAAGTTCGAGATTGCCCAACTCACCCACCAGTACGACAACAAGCCCGACTTCTTTGTGGACAAGTTGGCCCAGGGCATTGGCAAAATTGCGGCAGCGTTCTATCCCAATCCGGTGATTGTGCGCATGTCCGACTTCAAGAGCAATGAGTATGCCAACCTGCTGGGCGGTCGCCAGTTTGAACCCCACGAAGAAAACCCGATGATCGGCTGGCGCGGTGCCTCCCGCTACTACGACCCCAACTACCGGGTTGCCTATGGTCTGGAGTGCAAGGCGCTGAAGCAGGTGCGGGATGAGATGGGCCTCACCAATGTGATCCCCATGATTCCCTTCTGCCGCACTCCCGATGAGGGCCGTAAGGTCTTGGCGGAAATGGAAGCCAATGGCCTCAAGCGGGGCGAAAATGGACTGCAAGTCTATGTGATGTGCGAATTACCCAGTAACGTCATCTTTGCCGATGAATTTGCCCAGGTCTTTGATGGCTTCTCGATCGGCTCCAATGACCTGACTCAGCTTACCCTGGGCCTCGACCGTGACTCCGCTTTGGTCGCCCACATCTTTGATGAGCGCAACGAAGCCGTGAAGCGGATGGTGAAGCTGGCCATCATGGCGGCGAAGAAGTACAACCGCAAGATTGGCATCTGTGGCCAAGCCCCCAGCGATTATCCGGAATTTGCCCGATTCCTGGTGGAAATGGGCATCGATTCCATGAGTTTGAACCCCGACTCTGTGCTGAAAACTACGTTGGATATTGCCAAGGTGGAAGGCGCAACGGGCGTTCTGAATGAGATCGCCGCCGTGGTCCAACCCGATCGCTAGGATTCTCCCCACAAGCCCCGGAGGGTGGGCCTCGCCCATCCTCCCTCGGTCAGGAAGCCCGTAACCGAGGCTATCGAGGTCAGGGGAGCGCTGTCGATCGTTGCCCCGATCTGACCTCGGTTATGCGAGTGTCAGCCAGTTTCACGGTTTTTTCGGGTTCCCTCGTTGCCATGCTCTGCGGGGAAACAAGTTAATACCAAATCCGTTGAGCCTGAAACAGAATAAATGGGTAGGGGTCGTGCCCCTGTGCCGACCCTCTGACCGCCAAATACAGGGGCAACCACGGGGGGATTGCCCCTACCAAAACGAATCGAGATTAGTCGGATTTGGTATAAGGCTGCACTCGTTAGGTCTACTCGGTCATAGCCAACCCTAGCCGATCGCCGCCAGAATTTCCTTCGCCGCTTGACGACCGGAGAGCGTTGCCCCCTCCATACTGTCAATGTAATCCTGCTGGGTATAGCTTCCTGCTAGGAAAAAGTTAGAAATCGGCGTTTTCTGGGCAGGACGGAAGGGATCCATACCGGGCGCTTCCCGATAGAGCGACTGGGCCAGCTTAACGACGCTATACCACGTCATCTTCAGTTCACGGGCCGAGGGGAAAAGATCCTGCACCTGTTTCAGGACATGCTGGGCGATCGCCTCATTACTCTCTTTAATAAACGGATCTCCCGGCGTTAAGACCAACTGCAACAGAGAACCCTGGCCCTCGCGGTAGTAATCGCTAGGGCTGGTCAGCGCCAAGTCCGCAAAACAGGAAAAATCGGCATCAGCGGTATACAGCAAGTTATCCAGCCCTGCCGCCGCCTTCAGTTGCTGCATTTTGGCCGGATCGTCCAACTCCGTAACCCAACCATCAAAGCGTAACTGCACCGTCGCCACCGGCACCGCATCCAACTTATAGATATTGTCAAATTCAGGCCATTTTCGCCATGCTTCCGGCAAAAGCCGCTGAATCCCCGGCACATCACAGGCCGCCAGATAGGCATCCGCCGTGACGCGCTCCGTCTTCTCCCCCTCCAAAATCTGGAGACCCGTCACCGCCGTTTTGCCCTCTGTTTCCGTAAACTCCACCTCCCGCACCCGTCGCCGCAGGTGGAACTTAGTCCCCCGCGCCTCCAGATAGTTGACGATCGGCGTGTGCAAATACTCCTGGGGCGATCCCTCCAGCATCCGCAGCACCGAAGCTTCGGTTTTGGCGGCAAAAAACTGGAAAATCGTCAGCATACAGCGGGCCGAGATATTTTCCGTATCGATAAAGCCCAAAGCGTAGGCGATCGGGTTCCACATCCGCTTTAAGCTGCCATTGGAGCCGCCATGGCTCCGGAACCAATCCGCAAAACTAATGCGATCGAGGCCGCGAATCTGCCGCATTGCCCCCTCAAAGTCCACCAACCCCCGGACGATCGGACTGGTGCCCAAAGCCACCGCATTGGTCGCCTTATCCTGCAAGGTCAGTTGGGAGGTGGTAAAAAACGCCTTGAGGCCATTGAAGGGAGCGCCCGTGATAAAGCGAAAATCTAGCTCCCCAAGGCGACCGCCGCGATTGACAAAGGTGTGGGTGTGTTCCTTGAGACGCAGGTTCTCGATCGCCCCCACCTTCCGCATCAGGTCAAATAACTGGTAGTAGCAGCCAAAAAAGACATGCAGCCCCATTTCCACATGGTTCCCGTCGGCATCGACCCAACTGCCCACCTTACCGCCGACGAAGGGCCGGGACTCAAATAACTCGACTTCGTGGCCTGCATCCACTAGGTCAACGGCAGCAGCCATACCGGCTAAACCGGCTCCAACGATCGCAACGCGCATAGGTCTCTGGGGTCGTGTTAAGGGGTGATTCTCAGGCAAGGCGTGAATAGCAACAGGGATGCGCGGGGCCACAGCGGCCCCAATATTCACATATCTTAAAATTATCTTAAGGGATTTTGGTCCCTAAAGTTGGTCCCTAAAGTTGGTCCCTAAAACCGAACTCCCCTCGGTTCAACCCCGATAGGTCACCCGGTTACTGGCACTAATGGAGACATAACCCCGTTTTTCCAACTCTAGAACAATTAGCTCGCACTCCTGCCCAGAAATGCCCCCTTGGGCCTGAAACATCGTAATAACAGCATTTTCCAAGGTTTTACGCTTGGTGGGCTTCATTTTGGACAGGCGCTTGATCACATAATCGATCGCCTCATCCATCGTCTGGAAAACAGGAGCAGTCCGGGCCATGGACCCCGGAGACCCCGGAGACTGGCTCAAAGCTTGGCGAGCCTCTTGAATCAGAGCTTCTGCAAGGCGTAGCTTCTCTAGGCTGCTTAACTGCTGACAGTGTTGTAAGAGATCCTCGTAGGTCATGGCTGAGACAATCACGATCGGGTTACGGCCAAAGGAAAACGAGAGCGCCCTAAAATTCTGAGTCTAAAGTTTTTAGCCTAAGACCCTTGCCAAGGAGAAGGAAGAGGGTATAATAACCTCTACGCCAAGCACTGGCAGCGTAGCGCCCATCGCGTAGCGCCCACCGTGACAAAGCGTCCACAGGCCAAGCACTCAAGGGCCAAGCCTTAAAAATACTTCAGGCTCTGGAACCCCCATCCCTGAAACCTCGATTTTAAGGCAAAGCTCGATTAAACTAGAAATCAACAAAACTTAAGTTTGCGGGTATAGTTCAGTGGTAGAACGTCAGCTTCCCAAGCTGAATGTCGAGAGTTCGAGTCTCTTTACCCGCTTTAATCCTAAAATTCAGTTCTGACAGGCCCATAGACGATGGATCCAATTCACCTTGGCGGGTTCACCGATTGGGGTAGGGGCAACCCCCCCGTGGGTGCCCCGATTGTGCGTCTGAAGATTGTGCGTCTGAAGATTGTGCGTCTGAAGAGGGAAGCCACGGGGGCACGACCCCAACGGTTCACTAGTTCCCACGCTCTGCGTGGAAATTCCTCCCCAGGCGCTCCAGCGCCCTTTGTCTGCCGGAGTACTCTGGGGAGCCTTGCGGGGAGCCTCTCGCGGGACTCGACGCAGAGCGTCGGGAAGACGTTCCCACGCAGAGCATGGGAACAAGGAACTCCCACCAAACCCGATAAACCCTAGGCTTTGGTGGCAGTCGCCGCGATAATATCCTTCACATCCCCCAACAATTCAGCCGCTTGAGCATCCAAGGGCAAGTCGTCATCATCATAGCCAAAGGGATTCTCAATTTCGCGGCCCACTTCTTCAATCCCCAACAGGGCAAAGGCCAACAAAGCCACGGCGATCGGGGTCGCCAGATGGAACATACCCACCAGCTTAAAGGGCAACAACGCAAAATAAATCAACAGCAAATGCTTGAGGTGAATCGCATAGGGACGGGGGAGGGGTGTCGTCAGAATTCGCTCACAGGATCCCATCCCCAACGTAAGCTGATTGATCAAATCATTCATCTGGCTAAAAAGCTGACTTGAAATCTTGCCCTGCTGATGAACTTTTTGCAAGTAGAGGGATAACCACTGGGTAATCCGCACCGGCATATTAACCGCTTGCTCTAGCTCAGTCGCCTGTTCAGCCGTGAGATACTGTTTCAGCGAATCATCTAACTTTTCACCGCGCAGGTGTTGCTTAACCGCCGCCAAAAAGAGCGCCACTAAGATGGTGTAATTCTGCTTTTCTTGGTGTTCAGCTTCATCCTTTGTGTCCACATAGACCCAGATGCTCCGGGCTAGACTGCGGCTTAGATCCACAATATCGCTAATGACTCCACTACCGTCCCAATAGTGACCATAGGCCGTATCGGTGCGAAAGACCAGCAGCAATCCTAAAACCAGTTCAGGAATCAGGGTTGAGAAACTTTCCTGGGCAACCGGGAAACCTTGAGCATCCGCCACTGTGATTAAAACAGAGAAGGAGGCGATCAAGGCAACCTCAAAAATAATCCCAGGAATAACAGAGCCAGAAAGATTGAAAATCAGTCTTAGCCAATGGCGATCGTTCATGATCATAGAGAAATCTTAATCTCCTTAACACTTTGCCTACAAATTTATAGCGGTCCGTCTTGGCATCTAGAAAACTCCCCCAACCCCAGCCCCCTCTCCCTTCTTGGGAGAGAGGAGCAAGAGTATTCAAATTTGATGTCGGATCGCTATACAAACTGAGGGGGAGCCTTTCATTTTAAAACCATAGGGAACAATCTCCACCACAGAGGTTGTTATCTGGTTGACTGACAAAAATTCTGCCGGGGGCGCGGTTCTCCTGCCCCTACAAGATCTGCGTGACCTGTAGGGGGCAGATTTCCTGGCCCGACCACTACGCCTAGGTTTGACCCGGTTTTGTCAGTCAACCAGGGTTTTCATCCCGGCTGTCCAGCATACCTTGTCAAGAAAAGCGATGTAAAGCCGCACCTGTAAAGCCATACCATAGGAAAACCTCCAGGTGTATCCCACTTTCGCCCCTGGACAGCCGGTCCAGCTATTCTGCAACAACCTCTTGGTGGGGAACCTCTGGCCCACGCCCACAGTGGCATAGCCCCAAAACGCCCCCCTGGGAACTGTAGTCCCGACGACCGATACCATCCCCGATCGCCGCTGCCCGCCATGGTTTTTACTGCCCGCTTTTATGGGTTCCTGGTTTTGGGAACCGCCGCCGCCCTCCCCCTCGCCATGCTGGGCCAACAGGATGCAGCCCTAGGGCTGGTGGGAGTTTATGATCTGCTCCTTCTGGGGCTAGCGGTGCTGGATAGTTTTCGTACCCGGTCCCAGCGGCTGAGCATCACCCGTAGCCTAGAAGCCCGGTTGTCCATTGGCCGCGACAATGCGATCGATCTCGTCGTCACAACCCAAAATCGACCCACCCGCTTCCACATTCAGGACCACCACCCCACCACCCACCTCAACATCACCGGCCTCCCCCTCAGCGACTCCCTCCCCCCCCACACCACCCAACCCTATCGCTACACGGTCCACCCGACCCGCCGAGGGGTGCTGCACTGGGGCGATCTGCACGTGCGGCAACGGAGTCCCTGGGGCTTGGTTTGGCACAGTTGGCGCGTGGCCCAAGCGGCCCAAACCCAGGTTTATCCGGATTTGGTGGGGCTGCGGGAGTTGTCGATTCGGCTGACCTTGCAGGCGGCGGGGAACCTGCGGCGCAATCGGCGGTGGGGCATTGGCACGGAGTTTGCCGAGCTGCGGGACTATGGGGCGGGGGATGATTTGCGGCTGTTGGACTGGAAGGCAACGGCGCGGCGGGGCCAGCCCTTGGTGCGGGTGTTGGAGCCGGAACAGGAGCAAACCTTGGTGATTTTGCTCGATCGCGGTCGTCTGATGACGGCCCAAGTCCAGGGGATGCAGCGCTTTGACTGGGCGATTAATGCGGCCTTGGCCTTGGCGGTGGCGGGGCTGCACCGGGGCGATCGGGTGGGGTTGGGGGTTTTCGATCGATCGGTCCACACCTGGATTCCCCCCCAACGGGGCCAGTCCCACCTCTCCACCTTAATTGAAGCCATCACCCCCCTGGAACCCGTCCTAGAGGAGCCGGACTATGTGGGGGCCGTCACCACGGTCCTGCGCCACCAAACCCGCCGCGCCTTAGTGGTGATTTTGACGGATTTAGTTGATGCGATCGCCTCCTCAGAATTGCTGGCCGCCCTCGCCCGCCTCAGTCCCCGCTATTTGCCCTTTGGCGTTGCCCTCCGGGATCCCCTCATGGATCAACAAGCCGCAGCGGCAGCGCTCACCGTCCCGGAAGCCTTCAACCGATCGGTGGCCCTGGATCTCCTCGCCCAGCGACGGCTAGCCTTTGCCCAAGTCAAGCAACAGGGCGCACTGGTCCTCGATGCCCCCGCTCCCCAAATCCAGACCGACCTTGTGGATGCCTATCTGCGCCTCAAGGCCCGCAACCGTCTGTAGGCAAGCTCTGGTGAAATCCTTGAGAGGGGACCACTTCCGGGTAAAATCGTTCGAGACCGATCGCCGACTATCCCGGATCACCCTCGCCCACCCATGACCACCACCCTAGCCCGCACCATCACCGCTTTCCCCCTTGCTGCCGTCGTCAAACAGGACAGCATCAAGCTTGCCTTAGTGCTGGCCGCGATCGATCCCGGTTTGGGAGGCGTTGTCATCGCGGGGCGACGGGGCACCGCTAAATCCGTCATGGCCCGCGCCCTCCATGCCCTGCTGCCGCCGATCGAAATCCTCTGCAATTCCCTCAACTGCGACCCCCAAAATCCCAGCGAGTGGGACGAAGACACCGCCGATCGCCTCGACCCCCAGACCCCCCTCGAAGCTCTGCCCACCCAAGTCATCCCCGCCCCCTTCATCCAACTCCCCCTGGGCACCACCGAAGACCGCCTCCTTGGCTCCGTCGATGTCACCCAATCCATGAAGCGGGGCGAAACCATTTTTCAACCAGGACTGCTAGCGGAAAGCCATCGCGGCGTGCTCTATGTCGATGAAATTAACCTTCTCGATGAGCAAATCGCCAACCTGCTGCTAACCACCCTCACCGATGGCTATAACCGCGTTGAGCGGGAAGGCATTAGCTTCGGGCACCCCTGTCGGCCCCTGCTCATTGCCACCTATAACCCCGAAGAGGGAAATTTACGATCGCATCTCCTCGATCGCATCGCCATCGCCCTCTCTGCCGATATGGTCCTGGAAATGGACGATCGGGTCCAAGCCGTACAGCAATCCCTCGACTATGCTAAAGACCCCCTCGCCTTTATCGAGAGCTACGACGAGGAAACCGAAGGCTTAAAGACCCAGATTCTGCTAGCGCGGGAATGGCTCAAGGATGTGACCATTAGCCAGGAGCAAATCGGCTATTTGGTCAATGAAGCCATTCGGGGCCAGGTCCAGGGCCACCGAGCCGAACTGTTTGCGATCCGGGTGGCCAAGGCCGCTGCGGCCCTAGAAGGACGGATAACGGTCAATGCGGAGGATCTGCGCACAGCGGTTAAGCTGGTGATTCTGCCCCGCGCCAAGGTCATCGAAATGCCACCGCCGGAGGACGAGCAACAGCAACAGCCCCCCCCACCCCCACCCCCCGATAACAACCTGGAGGACCAGGAAAACGAGGAGGAACCAGAGGAACCGGAAGAGGAAGAGGAGCAAGACCAACCCCAAGAACCGCCCCCCCTGCCGGAGGAGTTTATCTTTGACCCGGAAGGGGTGGTGATGGACCCGGAGGTGATGAGTTTCGCCCAAAATATGAGCCGCCAGGGCAAATCCGGTGCCCGATCGATGATTTTCTCCGAGGATCGCGGGCGCTATATCAAACCCCTGCTGCCTCGCGGTCCCGTGCGGCGAGTGGCGGTGGATGCCACCCTCCGGGCAGCGGCCCCCTACCAAAAGTCCCGACGGGAGCGCCAACCCGATCGCAAAGTCATTGTCGAAGAGGCCGATCTGCGGGCGAAGCAACTGGTGCGCAAGGCCGGTGCCTTAGTGGTGTTTTTGGTGGATGCGTCGGGGTCTATGGCGGTGAACCGGATGCAGTCGGCGAAAGGGGCCGTCATGCGTCTGCTGACGGAAGCCTACGAGAACCGAGACCAAATTGCCCTGATTCCCTTCCGGGGTGAGCAGGCAGAAGTGCTGTTGCCCCCCACCCGATCGATCACCGCTGCCCGCAAACGCCTCGAAAAAATGCCCTGTGGCGGTGGCTCTCCCCTCGCCCATGGCCTCACCCAAGCGGTGCGCGTGGGCCTCAATGCCATGCAGTCCGGCGACATTGGCCAAGTCGTCCTCGTGGCCATCACCGACGGTCGCGGCAATATCCCCCTCTCCCGCTCCCTCGGTCAGCCGGTTCTAGAGGATGATCCCAAGCCCGATATTAAAGCGGAGCTACTGGACATTGCGGGCCGCATTCGATCGCTGGGCATGAAGCTCCTGGTGATTGACACGGAAAATAAGTTTATTTCCACCGGATTCGCCAAGGAACTGGCCCAACGGGCGGGGGGCGTTTACTATCACTTACCCAAGGC
>JAYKJG010000124.1:0-10204 GCA_035286285.1 Prochlorothrix sp. | reverse complement strand
GGGGATTGCGGGGCAACCACGGGGGGATTGCGGGGCAACCACGGGGGGATTGCGGGGCAACCACGGGGGGATTGCGGGGCAACCACGGGGGGATTGCGGGGCAACCACGGGGGGATTGCCCCTACCAGAATCGGGGAATCTGCCAATAGTGAACTGGACCCTCTTAAATTGCCTCAGACTTAAATTGCCTCAGACTTAAATTGCCTCAGACTCTGTTGTCTGGAGTCTGGAGCCTGAACCCCTCATTCTCCTGTGGCCCGCTGAATCATTACGGTGCGACCTTGGTTACCGTGGTAACTTGATACCTTGCCCCCCTTATCCTGACCCCGTAGCCCATGTATCCCCCCCTTGACCCGATCGTCTTTGAATTTGGCCCCATTGCGCTCCGTTGGTATGGTCTGCTCATGGTTAGCGCTATTTTTATCGGCTCATCCCTCGCTAGCCAGTACATTGGCCGCAAAGGTGGGGATCCCGATGATTTTTGGGATATGTTGGTGTGGGTCTTGGTTCCGGCCCTCTTTGGCGCACGGCTGTACTATGTTTTTATTCAATCGCCCCGTGGCCCGTCGGGCCTAGGCTACTACCTTTCCCACCCCGCCAGCATTTTCCGCATTTGGGAAGGGGGGATTCATATTTTTGGAGCCTTTATTTTTGGCGGTATTGCGGTGTGGCTCTATACCAAACTGCGCCAACTGCCGCTTTTGACCTATTTAGACGCGATCGGCCTTGCTTTGCCCATTTCCCAGGCGATCGGACGGTGGGGCAACTTCATTAACCAGGAACTCTACGGCCCCCCCACAGACTTACCCTGGGGTTTGTACATTGACCCCGCGCACCGTATCCCCCCCTTCAATGATTTAGTCGCCTTTCCGGAAAGCACTCGCTTCCAGCCCCTATTTCTCTATGAATCCCTCTGGAATTTTCTGGGATTCGCGATTATCTTCTGGATTTCTCGCCGCTTTCAGCGGGAGTTGCAGCCCGGAGATCTCATGCTCTGTTACCTGCTGTGGTATCCCTTGGGGCGCTTTGGCTTGGAGTTTTTACGCACAGATTCTTGGTTTTTTCCGGGGACTCCGTTTAACGTGGTTCATATTTTGTCTTCCGTGGCGATCGTAGGGGCGGCTATTGTTCTTTACAGCCGCCATGGCTTCAAACTACGCCAAAACCGTTAAGTTGAACTCACTGGAACCTCACCTTCGCCGGAATCCTGCCCCAATCTTACCTTTATGAGCCTGACTGTCACCGTTCCCGCCACCACCGCCAACCTTGGCCCCGGCTTTGACTGCCTCGGCGCTGCCCTCACCCTCTACAACCGCTTCACCTTTACCCGCCTGGAACCCGGTGCGCCCCAGCCCCAGCTAGAACTGCTCAACCCCGGTGGTCAAGACGGGGAATCCCTGGCTTTAGATGGCGATAATTTGCTGTGGCGATCGATTCTGCGCTTTTACCAAGAAATTGGCCAAGAACCCGATCCCCTGCACCTTGCGATCGAAATGGGGGTTCCCCTAGCGCGGGGCTTAGGTAGCTCTGCCACGGCGATCGTCGGCGGCTTAGTTGGGGCCAATGCCTTGGCCGGGAATCCCCTCACCGCTGCGCAAATTGGAGCTTTGGCCACAGAATTAGAAGGCCATCCGGATAACGTTATCCCCGCCCAGTTAGGGGGCTGTCGCTTAGCCGCCACGGGCCTCCCCACCCCAGAAGATCTCAGCCCTTGGCAGTTCTGCGACATATCCTGGCATCCCGACTTGGTACCGGTGGTCGCCATCCCCAATTTTGAACTCTCCACGGAAGCCGCCCGTCAGGTTTTGCCCTCCACCTACAGCCGCGCCGATGCTATTTTCAACGCTGCCCATGTGGGCCTCTTGCTCCAAGCCTTAGCCACGGGTAACGGCGACTGGCTGCGATCGGCCCTCCAAGACCGCATCCACCAACCCTATCGCCAAGCCCTCATCCCCGGTTTTGCCGCTGTCCATGCTGCCGCCCAAGCCGCCGGAGCCTTTGGACTGGTCATTAGCGGAGCCGGTCCCACCCTGCTGGCGATCGCCCCTGCTGCCCTCGCCGCTGATGTTGCCGCAGCTATGGCCACCGCCTGGACTGCCGATCAGCCCACGGTGCAGGTCAAACCTGTGGTGCTGGCGATCGATCGCCAAGGCGCACAGATCAGCTAAGGTCAGCTAAGGTCAGCTAAGGTCAGCTAAGGTCTGCTGGGGTGCATTTCACGTTTGCTGCGGGACGGACTAAAGTCCGTACTACGAGATGGGTTGCGGCGACCCCTTGCCCCAGGGCATCCCGCTGCAATTCCATTTACCGAATGCCCCTTTTCCGCTAAGATGGTCTTCTGTCGGTTTTTTGTAGGGCTGCAAAGCACCTTCAAACCCAACGACGGGATCCCATTCTGCCCATCCTCCCATGCTTTGGTCTTGGGTGCGGGTGCCTAGGTTCCCTTCACCGCTGCCGAGACGGTGACTGTCACCCTATTTAGACGTTTTGTATGAAAGCCCAGGAACTTATCCGCGCGATCGAAGCGGAACATCTCAAGGACGACCTACCCACCCTCTACCCTGGAGATACGGTCCGGGTTGGAGTCCGTATTAAGGAAGGTAACAAGGAGCGGGTGCAGCCCTACGAGGGGGTTGTGATTGCGCTGCGCCGTCAAGGACTCAACACCACCATCACGGTTCGCCGGGTTTTCCAAGGGGTAGGCGTTGAGCGGGTTTTTCTGCTCCACTCTCCCCTCGTTGCCGAGGTTAAGGTGATGCGTCGCGGTAAGGTTCGCCGTGCCAAGCTCTACTACCTCCGCGATCGGGTCGGTAAAGCAACCCGCGTTAAACAAAGATTTGATCGCAGTCTCTAAATTGCGGTATGCTATTATCAAGATATCGTTAGGGCGGTTGCCTTAACGGTTTGCGTCCTTAGTTCAGTTGGTAGAACGTCGGTCTCCAAAACCGGATGTCGAGGGTTCGAGTCCTTCAGGGCGCGTTTGAGTTACTTATTTTTGCCTTAAGTCTGAGTTCAAGGGAGCACGATGGCTAAATACGTCATGTGGGGTAGCTATTGCGAAAATGCCCTAGAAAAGCGCACGCCTTACCGTCCTGCTCACCTTGAAGGACTCCAGCAGCAAAAGGAGTCAGGGGTTCTGGTCACCCTCGGCCCCACGGTGGACAACACTAAAGTCTTTGCCATTTATGAAGCGCCGGACGAAGCGACGGTGCGGCAGTTGGTGGAAGGGGATCCCTACTGGCAAAATGGGATCTGGACCGAGTACGAGGTCAAAGCCTGGATTCAAGCTTTTTAATCCCAACCTGTCAAGTCTCACCCCCTGGCAAGCCTCAACAAAACCCCCAAAAGCACCCGTAAGGGCGGGTTTCGGAATAAGTTTGGGCCAATAGCCCCAAAATCACCCAACTTTCCCTCTTTTAGCACGATCTCAGCCAATACCCCTAAATCACCTAAACCCGCCCTCTTGGAGTCCTAGACCAGCGCAGAGGGCGGGTTTTGTAGATCTGGGGATGGGCAACCGAAGGTTTGCCGAAAGCTTGCCCCTACACTCGCTCAACCTCGCCTATGGCCTAGGGTTGATCGAAGGTGCGGAAAAACTGGATCATGCGCTGATCTTCGCCCTTGATGTGGTGGATCATCCACTCACTGAGGCAGATTGAGACATCCAACGGGATTACACCATTTCCTTGGTTAACCTTATCGAGGGCCAGTTGGATCCGCTCCTTAAGGGCTGTGTGCCGCTTACAGTGCGCCGCCAAGTTGGGATAACCCAGCGCCTCCATTCGCTCTTCTTCCATATCAAAGTGCGCTGTGGTACAAGCGACTAGCTCCTCTAGTCGCCGTTTAATTGCCATGCTGGTTGTTCCCTGCTGCATCAAAGCATGGAGTTCATTAACCAGGTGAAAGAGATTTTTGTGCTGAGCGTCGATTAACCCATCCCCCGTCAGGTAGTCATCACTCCAAGGAGCAATGGGTGCGATCGAGGGAGCCACAGTGGCAGAAGGAGCAACGGGACTGGTGGCTAGAGCAGAAGTCATGGGCAGGGTGCAAATAAGTTGAGCCGGGATAGAGTCAGGGGTTGAAGTGCCTTCGTATAGAAGTGCGTTGCCCATTGTACGCCCTGGGCCAAATTTCCGGACTGGACCGCACCAAATCTATACACTTGCCGCACACTTGCCGCACACTTGCTGCAACTGAGGTGAAGTTGGGGCGATCGGGCGGGCTGGGTGGTCGATCGTCATCAAAGCTAGGGCGATCGTACAGGATCCTGTGCTTACTGCCTGTGCTTACTGCCTGTGCTACTGCCCGACTCCCTGGCTGATGGCACTGCCCAAGCCCTGGAACATCAGACCCGACAGGAAAAAGTTAGAAATAAAAACCGCCAGCAGAGCCGTCACCACAGCAGCCGTGGTTGAGGTGCCCACCCCCTTGGCCCCGCCGCTTGTGCTCAGCCCCCAGCTTGAGCCAATCACCGCAATCAGCGCCCCAAAGACGATCGCCTTAATCACCGCACTCACAATGTCCCAGGGGCCTAAAAAGTTTTGTACTGAAGTCAAAAAGATATAGGCACTAATGGCATAGACCTTGGTGGCCACCAGCAGCCCCCCCAGCATCCCCACCAGAAAGAAAATAAGCGTCAGGATGGGGGCCATCACACAGCAGGCCAGCACGCGGGGCAGCACGAGGTAATCTACAGGGTCCGTTTTGAGCATATAAAGGGCATCAATCTGCTCTGTAACCCGCATGGTGCCAATTTCCGCCGCAAAGGCTGAGCCAATGCGCCCCGCTAGCAACACCGCCGCCAAAACTGGGGCCAACTCCCGCAACAGCGACAAAGCTAGCACGCCCCCCACGACTGCTTCTGCACCAAAATTCAAAAATTCCCTGGCCACCTGAATCGTAAACACAGCCCCCACAAAGAAAGCGGAAACAAAGGTAATCAAGAGGGACTGGGGACCAACATCAGCCATTTGTTCAAGGGTGTTCCGCCAGTTGATTTTGCCCTGGAGCAAATGCACACAGGTTTGCCCGCCCAGGAGGAGGGCATATCCTAAGCGCCGACTCCAGTTGCCCAGACCCCAAGCTCCACCCAGAGGACTTCCACTCATTGATTGCTCCCTTTTTCTTGTTCATGGTGAAGGTCAGTGACCCCAATGCTGTTTGTTTGCCTTAGGATACCGCATCCCATTAAAAAACCACCCCGATGAGGGGGTGGTCTTCAAGAGTGGTCTGTTTTGGCTAGGGATAGGGTTCACAGCTTCCAAGGGCTGCGGCTATTCCAAAACTCCATCACAACGGTTGCGATCGAGGGGGAGGTTAAGCCAAATCAGCCCGGTCAATGAGCTTGATTTTGCTGGCCAAGCCAAGGCGCTCCAAGACGCTAATCAGAATCCAGGTGATATCAAATTCCCACCACTTCAACCCATGACGAGCAGAGTATTGATGGGCGTGGTGGTTGTTGTGCCAACCCTCACCAAAGGCAAGGAGGGCAACCCACCAGCAGTTGGTAGATTTATCTTCTGTTTCGTAGGTACGGTAGCCAAACTTGTGGGTTGCGCTGTTCACCAGCCAGGTGCAGTGGTAGAGGAAGACGAGGCGGAAGAAGATGCCCCAGACGACGAAGGACAGGCCGTTGTCTACCAGAAGGTCACCGGCAATGTAGAACATGAAGCCCAGGACAAACTGCAAATGGATAAAGTATTGATCAAAAAAGCGGTAGACGGGATCCGATGCAATATCACGGGTGAAGCGGGGTAGCTCTTTGCGGGCTTCTACTTCAAACCAGATCCAGTTAATGTGGCTCCACCAAAAGCCCTTTTTGGAACTGTGATGGTCTTGATCTGTATCAGAGTAGGCGTGGTGGTGGCGGTGCAGGCCGATCCATTCAGTTGGGCCGCTTTGGCAGGAGAGACTACCGCAGAAGACAAAAAAGTACTCCAGCCACTTGGGCACCTGGTAGCTTCGGTGAGAGATCAGACGGTGCCAGCCCATGGTGATCCCCACACAACCCGTGAGCCAGTACATAAAGATTGCCAAGCCCAGACCAGCCCAGGTGAAGTTACTAGGCACCAGCACCAAGAGTGATCCAATGTGTAGTCCCGAAATAAAAATGATTGTGACCCAATCCAGGGGACGTTTTTCAGCAGCAGCTACGGTCATGCAAATAGTTAAAGTACGACAAACTGAGTGCACTGGCCTGCCTAGGCTTGGTCGGAACCCCTTGGGGGGGGAGCTTCCAAGCTACTAAGGGTTCCCGTTGGTTTTGAGACGACGAGAGGATCCTCAAAAAACCCCCAGGCGTAAGCAGTTTTTTGACGACATCTTGCAGCCAGACTTCCACAGAGGTCGGCCTACCGGATACCGTATGAAGTGTGGTTCCTGTACGGTGCAAGCGAGGGCGACTGCATTCAAGATGATGCGGAGGCCGGGGCTTGTCGAGACTGGACAGGGTACCGTCACCAGGGATAATGGAATTTTCCCAATGCTCGCTTATGAGGTCTGGATGTATAGCAGCGAACAAATTCACCAGGCAGAAAATGCACTACATTCAATTTTTTATGGTATTGACGCTCAGGTCAAGAAAAATTTAGAAAGAATTCTTAATGCTTTGCGGAGTCACCGCTTGGGACCCCACCACTTTGCCAGTGTTAGCGGCTATGGCCATGATGACTTGGGGCGGCAGGTTTTGGATCAGGTCTTTGCGGAGCTGATGGGGGCAGAGGCGGCGGCGGTGCGGGTTCAGTTTGTGTCGGGCACCCATGCGATCGCGGCTTGCCTCTATGGGGTACTGCGGCCTGGAGATGAGCTTTTGGCTGTTGCGGGGGCACCCTACGACACGCTGGAGGAGGTGATTGGTCTCCGGGGACCGGGCCAAGGATCGCTGGCAGAGTTTGGAATTACTTATCGCCAGTTGGATCTTACCCCCCAAGGTCACATCAATTGGCAGACTTTAGCAACAGCAATATTGCCAAAAACGCGCTTGGTCTTGATTCAGCGATCCTGTGGTTATAGCTGGCGATCGAGCCTTTCCCTGGCGGATATTCAACGCATTGTGGAGTTAGTGAAGGCCCAAAATCCCGACACGATTTGTTTTGTCGATAACTGCTATGGGGAGTTTGTGGAGACCCAGGAGCCACCGGCGGTGGGGGCGGATTTGGTGGCGGGGTCGTTGATTAAGAATCCCGGCGGGACGATCGTGACGGCGGGGGGCTATGTGGCGGGACGGGCGGAGTTGGTGGAACAGGCGACCTGTCGGCTGACGGCTCCGGGGATTGGTAGCGAGGGGGGGGCGACCTTTGACCAAAATCGGCTGTTGTTTCAGGGGCTGTTCCTGGCTCCCCAAATGGTGGGGGAGGCGCTGAAGGGCAACCACCTGACGGCCCAGGTGTTTCAACAGTTGGGCTATCCGGTCAATCCGCTGCCCCAGGCACCCCGGCGGGATGTGATCCAGGCGGTGAAGCTCGGCTCACCGGAAAAGTTGATTGCTTTTTGCCGTGCGATCCAAAAGTATTCTCCGGTGGGATCCTATTTGGATCCTGTTCCGGCTCCGATGCCGGGATATGAGAGTCAGTTGGTGATGGCGGGGGGGACGTTTATTGATGGCAGTACGTCGGAGTTTTCTGCGGATGGGCCGTTGCGGGAACCCTATGTTGTCTTTTGCCAGGGGGGCACCCATTGGACCCATGTGGCGATCGCGTTGGAGGCGGCGATCGCGGCGATCGGCCCCAATGTCTAGGGCGTGTCATCAATTAACCGTAGAAACCTTGGGGTATCAGAGTTACACGCCCGCCCCAGTTTTAGCGGCTAGGGGCTGTAATCCTGACACTCAGGGCATTCTAGGACTCAATGATGACAGCCCCTAGCAAATCGGTTTCTGGCCCGGTCGGACGGCGTGGATATACTCGCTGCCTGCTTCCGGCCAATTGCGCCAGTGGACCGCTGCTTCCGGTGCCCCCCAACCCAATTGCAACACCACCTCCAGAAAATCCCCCCGCTCCCAGGCTTGGATTTGTGCCCATTGGGCGCGTTGGGCCAAGGGGTCTACGGAGTCGGGATCGATCGCCCGGTACTGGGTGCCACGATCGGTGGCCAAATAGAGATCCATCCCCGGCGTAACCGACTGCCAAAAATTGACCACTTCGGTTTTGTGCAACTGCAAAATCAGCACATCCGAGGGCAAGGTAATCAAACGGGGGTCAACCTCCGGATAGCAAAAGCGCGATGCTCGCACCTTTAACTCCCGCCAAACCAGGCCAGAAACCTGATGTTCCCGCTGGTAGGTATGGATTGCTGCCTTAAAGTCTTGATAAGCGGTGTATTTCTGAATGCCTTCGCTTTTGATAAAGTAATCCACCACAGCATGACCCGTGGGGGCAGTCGTTTTAAGGCTGAGCCGCTCTCCCCGGAGATAGGCTTCGCCTTCGGTTTCTAAAATATGAATTAAATCGGCGGTGTTATAAAGGGGGGTCATGGGCGTGGACCTCTGACAAAAAATATCGGGTTCAAACCAGACATAGGTCGGTAAAACCTGGGATACTTTTCCCACGTTACCAGGTCTATGCCTTACCTCCAGACCGCTAACGGCATCCTAAGGGTCAATGGGCACAACACGGCAACCCCGATCGGGGGCCGCTGGACCAACCCTGGAAACTGCATCTTGTCAATCCTAGCCACGGGTTAACGCCAGCCTGAGGAGCCAACGCCAGCCAGGAGCCAACTCCATTGGGGGGTAGTTAAGCATATCTACCCTGGAGGAAGTTGTTGTATTGGTCACCAATCCCCTGAGAAATTGGGCACGATCGTGCTTCTACCGTGCTTCTATCGTGCTCCTGAGGACGCACCCCTAGGCTGAGTCTATCCTGTCCATAGACCTGTCCATAGAGATGTATAGAGATGTCTCCCAACTCCTGAACAGACCCACCCCCCCATCACCGATGACGCTTCAAACCACCATTCCCCACCACCTGGAAACCCTTGTCGGAGCCGCCGCCGTCACCCCCTGGGAAGCAGTACCCCAGGCCGATCGCCAGCGCTTCCAAGCCGCCCTTGCAGATCCCGCTAGCCCCGGTACCGCCGCCCCCACTTGCCTCGTTGCCCCCCCCAGCGTCGAAGCCCTCCAAGCCGTCGTCCGCTGTGCCCACCAAAACCGCTGGCCCCTCCTCATCACCGGCAGCGGCAGCAAAATGGGCTGGGGCCAGCCTGTCCGAGGGGCCAAGATTGTGCTGAGTACGGCGCAGTTAACCCAGTGGGTTGATCATGCGGTGGGGGACTTGACCTTAACGGCGGAGGTGGGGGTGCCCTTGGCCCTGGCCCAGGCGCGGTTGGGGCAAGAGGGGCAGTTTTTGGCCTTGGATCCGCTCTGGAGTGGCACCTTGGGGGGGCTGGTGGCGACGGGGGAGTCGGGGTCGCTGCGGCAGCGCTATGGGGGAGTGCGGGATATGGTGTTAGGGGTGGAATTTGTGCGATCGGATGGGGAAAAAGCCAAGGCTGGGGGGCGTGTGGTTAAAAATGTGGCGGGTTACGATCTGATGAAGCTGCTCACAGGCTCCTACGGTAGCTTAGGCATTGTTACTCAGGTGACTTTGCGGCTCTATCCTCGCCCAGAACAGTTCCAAAGCCAAGTCATTTGGGGGGCGGGGGCAACAGTGGCCCAACTGGCCCAAACCATTTTGGCCTCGACCCTCAGCCCAGTGGCGATCGATCTGGTCTCCCGATCGCAGCTCTCTACCTTAGATCTCGCCAATAAACCGGGCGATCTGGGTTTAATTCTGCGATTTGGAACGTTACCCAGCAGCAACCAAGGGCAAATGCAGGAAATAGCAGGTCTAGCGACGGGTTTAGGGCTATGGGTTCAGGACTTTGGGCCAGAGGATGAGGGGAGTCTTTGGTTACAACTGCAACGGAGCCTAGGGGGGAACGCCAGTGGTGCCCCGTCGATCGCACCCTCTTCGGCAACACCCGCCGCAACACCCGCCGCAACCCAGGCCGACGTTCCCCTGGCTGACCCGATCGCTCCCGCAGACCCAGCCGTTTTGCTAAAAGTGGGCATCCCTTCAACCCAAGTCAGCGCAACTCTCATTAAAATAGCTGAAATCCTACCAGAAACGGCTTTAGCGCAAGTGCAAGCAGGGAGTGGGCTGGGATATGTACGCTGTGGGGCGGGTGAGCTACAAGGGGAGCAACTGATGCAACTGCGGCAGCACTG
>JAYKJG010000123.1:0-3978 GCA_035286285.1 Prochlorothrix sp. | reverse complement strand
CAGCCCCTGCAAACTCCCCTACCTTGGCAGCCCGCAGCAGTTCTAGAACGTTTACAGGCGGAAAGTAATCATCCTCCGGTTTTTTTCCTGCTGAGTCATCTTTGGTTTCAGCTTTGGCTGCATCTTTCGCCCCAGGAGTCCCCTTTACTGCCCCCTGTGAGTGCCCGTGCCCTCAGTGCCCTCCTCGGTAGCCTAACGGTTCCCCTCAGTTTTGCAGTTGCCCAGCAGTTGGGGCGGGAGCATCCCCAGCGATCGGCCTTTGCCCACTTTACCGCGATCTTAATGGCGCTTTCTCCCTTTGGGGTTTATTTAGCACAGGAAGCACGGCACTATACCCTAACGTTAGGCTGGATTTTGCTGTTGCTCTGGTTTTTAGGGCAGAGTGTGCGATCGATCCAAACCCAAACACCACTCCCGATCGCCCAAGTCATCGGCTGGATTAGCCTCAATGGCTTGGCCTTGGGGACGCACTTTTTCTATGGCTTGGCGCTGGGGGGCGCTGGGGTTGGGTTGGGGGGGATATGGCTGGGGGAGGGGGTGCAGCGGGGCTGGCGGCGCTGGGGGGCGCGGTACTGGGGGCGACTGTATGCGGTGGGGCTGGGAACGGCGGTGGTGGGTGGCCTGTGGCTGAGCCAGTGGGAGCGGCAAGCCGATCGCGGGCTAACCCAGTGGCTGGACCGATCGAGGTGGGGTGAGTTGGAGACGTGGGGCGATCGACTGGTGTGGCTGCTGGAACCCGTGGGACGGTTGGTGGCCTGGATTGTGACCATGGCAATGGGGGCACCGCTGGAGGGGGAGCCGTCGATCGGGGTATTCATGGCGGCGATCGGGGTACTGCTGTTGGGATTGGGAGCAATGGTGCGGCTTCTGTGGCGGGCGCGAGGGAGTCTGCGTCTGCCTTCAATGCCATCGGTTCTCCTGCTGACGGTGCTGGCCCATAGCGCCATGTTCCTCGCCCTCGTCTACGGTCGGGGCTTGGATCTAACCCTCGCCCCCCGCTATCAATTTGTGTCTTTGCCGGGAACTGTGCTGCTGTTAGCCTGGAGCTTTGCCCTTGCTTGGAAACAGGGGCAATTGGGGCTAAATTGGCAACGGGGAGCGGTCATACTAGTGCTAGGGTTGGGATTCTGGGGCAGTTGGAGTGTGGTGCAGAATCAGCTATACCAGAAGCCGGATCAGGCCGATGTGATGATCGATCGCTTTCAGACCGTTTGGCAAACGGACCTTTCCCCAGCACAACGGCAAGCTCCCTTTGTGTTAGCTTTCTTGCACCAAAACACTGGGGAAACAGGTAAGTTACTGAGTTTAGGTTGGGAAATGCAGCGAAATTATGCAGCCTTGCCCGATCGCCCTGACTTACCCCCCAATGCTCAGTTTTTTCTAGCCCACTGGGACCACGATCGGGCTGAGGGTAGCCAAGCCTTGTACCAATTTTTACAAACGGCTCCCCGCCCCCTTTCGCTGTGGGTGGTCAATTTCTCCGCCGCTCCCCAGGATGTCGCTGCCTTTGGCTGTGAATACAGCACCGATCGTCACCCCGATGCCCTAGGCTACTGGTCTCGGCTCTACTTCTGCCCCAGTTCTCCCCCACTGTCCCCCTAGTTCCCCCTTGTGATGCTGTACCCCGCCTTTCCCCTCGATCCGGACCTCAACTCTTCCCAGCGCCTGGAGCCGAGTTTAGCAGCGCCGATCGACCCCACTCCGGCCTATTGGTTTGTTTTTCTTGGGGCCGGACCCCAACCCTTACACCACTCCCGATCGACCCTCAACCAACGCTCCCTCCTCATTCAGCACTCCCCCTCTCCCCTTGTCACCCCCCCTAGCCCTCACCCCGTTTTACCGATTCCCTGGGCCTTAGACCTGGAAAAGCTGCAACTCAAGCCGCAACGGCTGCAATTTATGGGTTATTGGCAAGGGAACCCCTGTTATAGCGCGGAGGTAGCGGCAGAAACAGCGGCTCCGGCGGGGTGGGAGTGGCGACCCTTGCGGCAGGGGTACGATCGGCTGGGGGAGGTGGGTTTTAGTTTGGGGGGACAGGCAGCGCGATTGCTGGACTGGGATCGGGATCATCAGTTTTGTGGAAGTTGCGGCCAAAAGACGAGCCAATTAGCCCAGGAGCGGGCCAAAATCTGTAAAGATTGTGGTCTACGCTTCTATTCCCGCATTGCTCCCGCTATGATTACCCTAGTCTACCGGGGGGAAGAAGTGCTGCTGGCCCGTGCGCCGCGCTTTCCGGGGCAGATGTATAGTGTGCTGGCGGGATTTGTGGAGGCGGGGGAAACGCTGGAGCAAACCGTTGTGCGGGAGGTCCAGGAAGAGGTAGGCTTACAGGTCCAGAATCTGCGCTATTTTGGCTCCCAGCCTTGGCCCTTTCCCAATGCCTTGATGTTGGGGTTTGTGGCGGAGTATGCGGGGGGCGAGATCCAAATAGATCGTGAAGAATTGATGGATGCGGCCTGGTTTCACCGGGATAATTTACCTCAGCTTCCCCCCCGACCCAGCATTGCGCGGCGGCTGATTGATTGGTTTGTGAGTCAAGCTAATACCTCAGCCCTCAACCCCTAACAGCCCTAAACCGCTAGATTTACCTGAATTTACCTGAATTTACCTGAAGGAGCTAGACCGATCGAGACTATCTACGGCAAACTAACCGGCCTCAAACCCAACCAACTCAAGCAACTCCAGCGGCTCTATCACCAGCGGCTCCCCGGAGATCGCCTCACTACGTCGGACTTTGCCCAACGCCTTGCCGCCATCAGCACCGACATTAAGCAACCCGTCTCGGTCTACCTCAACCGTCGCGGTCAGGTGCTGCGGGTTGGCGTTGGCACCCCCCGTCAAACCCAGTTTTCGCCCCTGGAACTGCCCCGCTATGGCGCTGAGCGCCTCTGTGGCATCCGCTGCATTACCACCGATCTCAAGGCTAATGCTCCCGGTAAGGATACGTTGACGGCCATGGCCCTTCAGCGGCTGGATGCGCTGGTTTCTGTGGGCCTTTCGGGGCAGGGCTTTACGCGGCGGGGCGGGACGGCGGCGGGCTATGTGCGCCATGGCTATGTGGCCCATCTTCTGCCCCAGGTGGAGCAGTCCCAGGGGGCCGATCCCTGGCGGGTCTGGGAGCCGCTGGACTTGGAGGCGATCGCCGAGCAAGACTTTCTCGACTTGGTGGAAGGGCTAGAAGCGGAGTTCCGACGGGAAACCGGCGCTCAGGCGGTGGATTTCAGCCACGATCGGGTCATTATTGTCGGTTTAGAAACGAAAGACTGGCGCGATCGAGCTTTTGAGCAGGGACTGGCAGAGGTAGAGCGCCTCGTGGAGTCGGCGGGGGGGGAGGTGTTGGAGGTGTTGCGGCAGCGGCGCGATCGGCCCCACCCCCAAACGGTGATCGGCGATGGCAAGGTGGAGGAAGTGGCTCTGTCGGCCCAGACCTTGGGGGCCAATTTGATTGTTTTCGATCGCGATCTATCCCCTGCCCAGGGGCGCAATTTGGAACGGCGCATGGGGTTGAGGGTGGTCGATCGCACCCAGGTGATTTTGGATATTTTTGCCCAACGTGCCCAAACCCGCGCCGGAAAGTTACAGGTAGAACTGGCCCAGTTAGAGTATGCTTTGCCGCGCTTGACGGGACGGGGACAGGCAATGTCCCGCTTGGGGGGTGGCATTGGGACGCGGGGACCGGGGGAAACCAAGCTAGAGACAGAGCGGCGGACCATTCAGCAGCGAATTAGCCGTTTACAGCGGGATGTTAACCAACTCCAGGCCCATCGCGCCCGAATGCGCCATCAGCGCCAACACCAGCAGGTTCCCAGCGTGGCCCTAGTGGGCTATACCAATGCAGGCAAGTCTACGCTGTTGAATAGTTTGACTGCGGCTCAGGTCTATGCGGCGGATCAGCTTTTTGCGACGTTGGACCCGACGACGCGCCGTTTAGTCCTGCCGCCGATCGCCCCCCCGGCCTCCGCTCCCAGCACGGGGGAG
>JAYKJG010000122.1:0-14056 GCA_035286285.1 Prochlorothrix sp. | reverse complement strand
TGAGTGCTGATTCCGCCCTGAAAACCCAGTGGGTGACGCTGAGGCTACCCCGATCGGCTGGGGTGACGATGGGGGCGACGATCGCCCAAATTGAGGCGGCGCTTCAGGACCGGGGGGAACTACTGCGTTGGGCGATTACGGCGGTGGATGCCGAAACCCAGGAACTGACGATCGAGGCTGTGGTGCTGCAATAGTGGTGCTGTAATCGGAAGAATTTATGCCTGGGGCTATGGGGTTCGGGATGCTGACCCGCTGGGGGCTGAAAATCAGGGCAACCACGGGGGGATTGCCCCTACCTGGGGGTTTAATCTGCTGGGGGCCGAAAATCGGGGCAACCACGGGGGGATTGCCCCTACCTGGGGGTTCTGTCTCCCTGGGTACTCCGGGCGCTATTTAGTTTGTAATCTAGTTTTTTTATTGTAGTATTCGCCATGGTTCTGCCCGATCGTCCCTATACGGCTGTTCTGTTGGTCCCGACGGGGATTGGTTGCGCGATCGGGGGCTATGCTGGAGATGCGTTACCGGTGGCCCGTGCCTTGGCGGGGGCGGTCGATCGCCTGATTACCCACCCCAACGTCCTCAACGGTGCCCAACTCTATTGGCCGATCGCCAATGCTGCCTATGTGGAGGGCTATGCGCTGGATCAATTTGCGGCGGGGCGCTTGGCGTTGGAGCCAGTGCGACACAATCGGGTGGGTTTGCTGTTGGATGGGGCGATCGAGCCAGAACTGCGGCTGCGCCATCTCCAGGCGGCGGAAGCGGCCCGTGCCACCTTGGGGTTGAATTTGACGGACTATGTGGTGAGCGATCGGCCCCTGTCGGTGCGGCTGAATTTGAGTGAGACGGGGGCTTCTTGGGGCACGATCGAGCCGCTGGATAGTTTGCGGCGGGCTGCGGAAAAATTGGTGACGGAGGCGGGGGCCGAGGCGATCGCGGTGGTGGCCCGTTTTCCCGATGAGGAGCCGGAGAGCACGCTGCTGCAAAACTATCGCCAAGGCCGGGGGGTAGACCCGATCGCCGGAGCAGAGGCGGTGATTAGCCATTTTTTGGTGCGATCCTTGGGAATTCCCTGTGCCCATGCCCCAGCCTTGGCCCCGCTGCCCCTAGATCCGGATCTCTCCCCCCGATCGGCGGCGGAAGAACTGGGCCATACCTTTTTGCCCTGTGTGTTGGTGGGCCTCAGCCGCGCCCCCCGCTACCATGCTCTCCCGGCAGCGCAACCCTTGCCTTCTACTGCGTTCACGGGGGCGGAGGTGGATGTGGTGATTGTGCCAGAGTCGGCCTGTGGCGGTGCGGCAACGTTACATTGGGCGAGCCAGGGCAAGACAATCCTTGCGGTGCGGGAAAATACCACGGCTTTAGCGGTGCCGCCGTCGGCTTTGGGGATTGCGGCGGTGGTGGTGGAGTCCTATTGGGAGGCGCTGGGTTATGTGCTGGCCGATCGCCAAGGGATTGATCCCTGGAGTTTGCGGCCCCAAGGGCGATCGTTGCGGCTTTGTGCTCCGGTAGTGCCTCACCCGTCAGGATCGTAGCGGACAGATCCCCGCTGCTGTTGATTGTTCCAAAGTGGAATGCACCCTCTTTTTGTAAGAGATTTTGATGATCTATTCCGATGATTGCCGTATGGGTTATTGATGGGAACTAAGAAAATACGTGGAATTACCCAATGTGGGCCATTGGGTAAAGATAGAGCCAAGACTTAGAAAAACGGGGCGTTGTTCCCTTCCGTCTTCAGTCTGCCTCTTCTATGCTTTTTAAGGGTAGGGTTGTTCAGTCCTATAAGTCCCTTGGGGCATCTGTCGGCCTACTGTGTAGTACGGGTTGCTGACCTGTGCAGAGATGAGTTCTAGGGCAAAACTTGAGGTTATTCTTAGAAACTTGGCATAAATCAACGCTGGGCTAGATGAAATATGAATTTTCAGGATATATATGACTTTTTTGAGGAACCGCCTCCCCAATATCTGTCTAAGGAGCTAGCAACGGCCTATGTTCTAGCGATTTTGCTGGAGGGAGAAAGCTCCAGTGTGATGATGATGCGGCAACTAGAGCAGCACTATCCGAGCTATCGCTTGTCAGAGCATGTTTTACGGACGGTTTTAGAGTTTTTATTGGCAAAGGGCGTGATTCAGAGCCGTTGGGAACAGCCCCAGGGGCGAGGGCGGCCCTGTCGCCTGTACTGTTTAGCGCCCGATGATCGGGTTTTGGCCCAGGATTTGGCCCAGCGCTGGCACCAGTACAGTGCTGTTTAAGACGGCTCTGGTTGCGATCGGCTCCAGTCCTCTGCTAAGGCGAGGGCGGTGGCGGTGGAGGTGACTCGGCCTTCGGCTTGGGCAATGTGCAATTCCGTGAGGAGGTGGCCAATGTGGGGACCGGGCTTGAGGTGGAGGGTTTGGATCAGGTCTTGGCCGGTAATGAGGGGTTTGAGGTGGGCGACGGGATCCTGGGGGTTGACGAAGCGATCGATCAGCCTAAAAATGCTCGATCGCCCGTTGGGGTCTGGGACCGTTGCGGGGGTTGGCTCTGCATGGCGCTGGGGGTTGGCTCCCTGACTGTGGGGTTGCTCCTGCGATCGGCTGCGATCGTGCTGGGCGACCTGAGCCGCCAAAATACCCCGTAAATCCTGGCAAAAGCAGCCCTGTCCCGGTTCCGTTAAGGCTAGCAGCGCCAGGATGGGAAACAGGCCCTGGGCGGTCTGAAACAGCAAATATTGCTGGCGAATGGAGAGGGTGGGGTTGGTGCTGGGCTGAAGCTGGGGTTGCAATCGCCGCAGCAGGCCCACGGCGCGAATTTCGGCCCGACTGCCCTTGAGGGTTTGCCATTCCTTTTCGGCCCGATCGCTGTCGGTGGACAGAACCGTGGTTAGCTTGGCGAGGGCGAGGCCGGTGCGGGGGCTGCTTTCCTTGCGGGTGAGGGGGATGGGGTGCTGAAAGCTGGGGATGAGTTCGGGCCAGTGGTCCATGAGGGCTTTTGCGCCGTGGTCAAGTTGGCCGAGGTGGGCGATCGCCGGGGCATCTAGGCTGGGGAGCCAACTTTGGAAAAGACCGGCTTGCCATGCGGCTTGGAGCCAGGGGACACCTTGGGGGTGTTGGAGCAGGGCGTTGAGTTCGCTTTGGATGCGCTCGGCGGCGATTTGGGCCAGTTGGGGGGCGAGGGTGATGATGGTTTGAATCGTGGCGGGATCAATCTCAAACTGCAACTGGGCGGCTTGGCGGTAGGCCCGGAGAAGGCGCAGGGGGTCTTCCCGGAGGTTGTGGGGGCTAATCATGCGCAGGCGCTGTGCCCGCAGGTCATGGTAGCCGTTGAGGGGGTCGATCAGGGTCTGGCTGTGGGGGTTGTAGGCGATCGCATTAATGGTAAAGTCCCGCCGCCCTAGGTCGGTTTCCAGGTCATGGCCTTCTTGCAGGGCAAAGTCAACGGTGGCCCGATCGAACACAACCCGTGCAATGTGGCGTTTCGCATCCAGCACCACAAACCCCGCCCGGTAATGTTTGGCCAAGGCTTGGGCCGTTTCTATGGAAGCCGTTGGCAGCACAATATCGAGGTCTAGGTAATCTCCCTGACGCTGAAGCAGGGCATCCCGAACAATGCCGCCGACGAGATGGGCGGTGGGGGGGAGGTGCCGCAGGTCAAAGGGCCAAGATTCGGGGTTGAGGGGGGAGGTGGGGGCGGGAGACAGACGCACAGGGGATCAGCGCTCGAAGGGTTAGGTCACTGGTGATTGCACTCAGCAACCCCTAATCCTATCAGGTTCTGAAACGTGTCTGTGACCGAATCCGGATGCTGCTGTGGGGTGTTGGGTCAAGGGGCGGGCACGGTTTTCGCGCCCCCGGCTACGGGCTTTCGGCAGTGGATCACGCAGCCTGACTCCTACGGCCCTTGAACCCTGGGGAGGGGCGCGGTGGCTGCACCCAAGGCAAAACTTTTGTGAGATGTTTTGAAGTGGTTTTGCTGTGGGGTTTTGCTGTGAGGTTTTGCTGTGAGGTTTTGCTGTGATCTAGCTGTGATCTAAGGTAACGTAATCCGATGTACCGTCATCCGAGGTCACTTAATCCCATGCAACGCTCGCTACCCCGTCGTCATTTTTTACAACTGCTGACGCTCACTGCTGTTTTGACGCGCTTGGCAAGCTGTCGAGCTAGCTCGTCGCGATCGAGTGCAGAAACTGCCGGATCCGATCGATCGGAAACGATTTTGGTGATTGGGGCGGGAATGGCGGGAATCTCGGCGGCGCGGCAGTTGCAGGAGGCGGGCTATCGGGTGACGGTGCTGGAGGGGCGCGATCGCATTGGGGGGCGGGTTTGGACAAGTCGGCAGTGGGAGCAGGTGCCGATCGATCTGGGTGCGTCGTGGATCCATGGGGAGCAGGGCAATCCCCTGAGTGCGATCGCCGATACAATCCAAGCCCCCCGACAGGCGACCAATTCAGAGGAGTGGCCGCTGTATGATGCCCAGGGGCGGTTGCTGTCCGATCGGGACTGGGAGCAAATTGAGACCTTTGAGGCGGATATTACCGATGCCATTGCCGAGTCTTGGGATTTAGAGGAGGATATCTCCGTTGAGCAGGCGATCGATCGCTACTTTGAAGGGGAGTCACTCTCCCCAGGGGACCGCAAGCGTTTGGCCTTTACGGCCCATTTTTTGCTGGAACAGGACTGGGCAACCAACGTCGATCGGCTGTCGGCTTGGTATGAGAGCGAGGGCGAGGGGTTTGGGGGGGAAGATGTGCTGTTTCCCCAGGGCTACGGGGCGCTGGTGGAATATTTGGCCCAGGGGCTGGAGATTCGGCTAGGGGAGACGGTGACGGCGGTGAGCTATGGGGGTGAGGGGGGGGTAACGGTGACGGCGAGTTCGGGGACGTTTGAGGCCGATCGGGTGGTGGTGACGCTGCCGATCGGGGTCTTGAAGCAGGGCACGGTGCAGTTTGATCCGCCGCTGCCTGCGGCGAAGACGGCGGCGATTCAGGCGTTGGGAGTTGGGGTCTTAAATAAGCTCTGTTTGCGGTTTCCGTCGGTTTTCTGGCAGGAGGAAGCAGATTGGATTAGCCATATCCCGGAAACGGCTTTGGAGTTTGCGGTGTGGCTGAATTTGGCCCGATCGACGGGTCAGCCGGTGTTAATGGCGTTTAATATGGGGCGTTTTGCCCAGGAATTGGAAACCCGATCGCAAGAGCAGGTGGTAGACCAAGCCATGCAAACGCTGCGGCGGCTTTATGGTCGCCAAGTGCCGGATCCGGTGGCTGTGCAGATGACGCGCTGGTTTTCGGACCCCTTTGCCCGCTGTTCCTATTCCAGCCCGGTGGTGGGCATCACGGAGCAAACCCGCGCAGATTTGGCGGCTCCCGTGGGCGATCGGGTCTTTTTTGCGGGGGAGGCGACGAGTGTGGACTACCCGGCAACGGTTCACGGTGCCTATTTATCGGGCCAAGCCAGCGCCGACCAAATTCTTCGCCTTTAAGCATTGAGGATGCTAACTGGCGATCGATCGAAAATAATCCCGATAAACCGTGCAGCGCGGGGTAACGCGGTTGTTGTGGCGATGGATCAAGCCCATGCTATGGAGTTTGTAGATCAGCAGCGGCGAGAGGAGGACCGGCTCCGGCGATCGCACCACTGCCGTGAGTGCAGCCCAAAGATCGGGACTTTGCTGCACTAGCAGCCACTGCCGTCGCAGATGATCCCCATAAATGCCTTCTTCCGTTGCTGCTTTAGCCAAGACTGGCCCTAGTTCCTGCCCTTGGCTTAATTCATAGAGCGCCCGCCGGACAAGATAGGGATGGCCGCCGATCGCCGCCATTAATTGCTCAATCTCGGTATTGCCTAGATTGGAGCTTTGTAACTGGGCTAAAGTTGCAATTTGGTCCGCAGTGAACTCCGGGAGTTCGATCGGGATACCGGTATTAAAGGGGGACTGGTTATAGTCTAGGGGGATGTAAACTTCGGTGGAGTGGACCAAAATTAGGCGAAGTTTTTGCCAAAGCTGGGAAATACGAGCTTTTTCGTGCCAACTGCGCAGGAGGCCAAAGAAATCCTCAACGATTTCTCCTTGGGGGAAGAGCCGATCGACATTATCTAGCCCTAAAACTAAAGCCTGGGGCAGTTCTGGAAGCAGATATTCTTCAAAATAGGCGGTGCAGTTATCATTACTGCCAAAAATCTCCTCATCCCAGAGATCTTCGAGGCGATTGGCGACCTTCAGTTGTCGGCTGGCCATGGCACAGAGCCAGCGCAGCAGTTTGGATAAATCCGTGAGGGTGGCGCGATCGATGCTGCCCATATCCAGGTAAACCGTTGGGTAACCCTGCTGTTGGACCCCATGGAGGAGGTAGTACAGAAAGGAGGTTTTGCCCATGAGGCTGGGTGCTTTGACGCGGAGGAGGGCACCGGGTTTGAGCAGGGAGCGCAGGCCCAGGTCTTCTGCGCCCGATCGGGGCAGATAAAAGGGCGACTGGGGTGCGACTGGCCCTTCGGCGAAGGGGGTATCGCTGGGGGGGAGGGAGTGGCTTGGGTCGAGGGTGGAGGCGATCGCGGCGGGGAAAGCGGGATCGATCGCGGCGGGGAAAGTGGGATCGATCGCGGCGATCGCGGGGGATGAATTGAGGCGGGGGTCTGGGGGTTGGGTTTGGGCTAAGTTTGGGGTTAAGTTTGGGGTTAAGTTTGGGGCTGGGTTCTGGGCTTGGGCCTGACTCCATCCTCGCCGCAGTGCTTCCCGAAAATTGGTTTTACTCACTTTTTCCCCTAGGGCACCGGACAGCTTCTTCCACAGCGCATTGCCCACATCCCGATTGAGATACCCGGCCCCATAGGCATACTGCTCCGCCATGGCTTCATAGGTTTGGTTTTCCCAGGATCCCTGGAGCACTTTAATTTCGAGATCGGTTAAATATTTGCCGGTGTGGGTTTGGACAAGGGCATTGGCAAAGTCTCGCGCTGCGGTCCAGTCAAACTCAAGGGGAGGGGGCAGGGGGTCGGTCATGGGGATGTGATTGAGGGTTGGGGGGCAGATGGGCTAGGCTCAAAGGAGTACCCTGGGGCATCGTCAGGGGCTTTTTGCCCAGGCAGGATGCCTGTTGCCTGTCTGTTGCCTGTCTGTTGCTGACAACAGGATCGAGAGGCTGGGCACCATCCAATTTAAACCCACACTTTCCCACAGGGCTAGAGCCTGTTGCAGTCAGCTTAGCCCCGATCGTCCCACAGAATCCTATGGTGACTTGGGGGCGGCGATCGCACAATGGAACTCAGGAAATGCAAGTCATGCCGTGGGGGGATGGGATTCTGCTGAGGCAGGTCAAATCCACCCCGATTTTTTTGCCTATTAGTGATCCCCTTTGGGATCTGAAGACCCCTCACCCCCAGCCCCTCTCCCACGCGGGGAGAGGGGAGCAAGAGGATTCAGATTTCACGTCGATACCGACCCGCTACCCGTTGGGGATCGGAAGACCCCTCACCCCCAGCCCCTCTCCCACGCGGGGAGAGGGGAGCAAGAGGATTCAGATTTCACGTCGAATCGCTACAGCAGGGCAGAGATTCCTATCCCCTTGCTAGGGCGGGCAGCTTGCCCGATCGGTGAGCGAGACGCGCACACTCAGGGGTGGAAAGCTGACTGACCTCTGGGTCTACTAGCCGATTGTGGTGCGGGTAGAGCAGCCCAGCCTACTCAAATCCTTGGGGCGGTGCATTCAACACCGAGGCACACCAGTCGCTCCAACTACCCACATAGAGCTTGCCGGTGGTTAACCCTGCCAGTTCCATCGACAGGAGATTGACACAGGCCGTTACCCCTGAGCCGCAGTACACCATGACCTCTTGGGCATCCTGTACCTGGGTCCACTGTTGCCGGTGCCAGTCGATCGGCTGGGCTGCGCCGGTCTCTGTGGTGACCTCCTGCCAGACCCGGTTAATTGCCCCTGGAATGCAACCGGCGATGGGATCGATCGGTTCATACTCCCCCCGATAGCGCCCCGCCTCCCGCGAGTCCACAACCACGACTCCGGGCTGATCTTTGCGGGCTTGGACGGCGGCTGCATCCACGGCCATTTCGGGCCGCACTTGGTAGGCAAACGACCCCGATCGCGCTGGGGGAACCTCCGTTGTTAACTCTAACCCTGCCGCTTCCCAGGCTGGGATACCCCCATCCAGCAGCAGCACCCGATCGTGGCCCATATAGCGCAGCAGCCACCACAGCCGCGCCCCAAAGGCAAACCGCGAGGCATCGTAGGCTACCACCCAGGTTTCGCCCCAGCGCACCCCACAACGGGCTAGCGTTGCGGCCAACTGATCCAAGTCTGGGAGGGGATGCCGCCCCCCGTAGCGCTGCACGGGGCTAGCGAGATCTTGGTTGAGGTCGAGGTAGTAGGCTTGGGGGAGGTGGCCGGATTGGTATTGATTGCGGCCTTGCTGGGGTTCGGCGAGGTTAAAGCGGCAGTCGAACAGGGCAAGGTTGTCGGGGTCTTGCTGGAGCCGATCGGCGAGGTCTAGGGGGGAAATTAAGGGTGTTGGTGTGGTGGGCATAGGGGGGATGCAACAGACAATTCTGATAGATCAAACGATCAAACCGATCTAAATAATATAGGGCACCTTGAAAAATTCACATTTTCGCCTAGTGACCCACGCAAGAATCAGGGTTGCGGCGGGCGGCGAAGCTGCCCGCCAAAATTAATCTAGGTGCTCTATAGCGATCCCCTGGTAGATCTGAAGCTGGTTGACTGACACATCTTTATTTGTAGGTTGGGTTGAACAACGTGAAACCCAACACTAGCCTTGACTTTGTTGGGTTACGCTATCGCTAACCCAACCTACGCAAGAATCAGGGTTTCGAGGGTTTTGTCAGTCAATCAGGATCTGAAGACCCCTCACCCCTAGCTCCTCTGCCAGGGTGAGAGAGGGAGGCGAGATTGCCCCCAGGAGAGCAGGATTAATCCACATTTTTTTGCGCTAATCAAAACGTTTTGATTAGCACTTATTTTTAGCGGCTCCCAAAGGGGCGGGGGGTGAGGGCTAGGTCGTTGACCATGGCTTGGTAGAGCCGATCGGCGAGGACGGTTTGCCCCGCATCGGTGAGGGAGTTGGGGTTGTGGAAAAGGGTTTCCTTCGCCAGGGGGGAGTCGGTGGAGGGGTTGAGGCGGTAAAAATTGAGGACTTGGACATTGGCCGATCGAGCGGCGATCGTGTCGCTGATAGCCTCCAATTGGTCATAGGCCGGGGGAATTTGGCGGGTGTAGGTTTCCCCTAAGTCGCTGAGAATTGCCGCCTCAGCCGCTGTCACTTGTGCCGGATCTCGCCCGGTAATTTCCGGGGACAGCACCACCAGCATCCGCTTTTGGGTTGCTGAAATCCAACGCACCGTTTGCAACAAATTCCGCCCATAGCGATCGAGGCGCTGGGTTAACTCTGGCCCCTCTGCAAGCTGTGTTACCACGGGTGCGGTGGCATTGTCCACCATGAGGTTCACAAGCCGCACGGGTTCAGGCGCTTCTTCTTGGGGTAGGGGTTCAGTATAGCTGCGCCAGAGTTTTGCCAAATAGAGGCGATCGTGGGCGCTTTGTTCCACTTGCTTGCCCCACTGTTTCCATTGGGATTCCTGGTCAAGGGGCGCTGCAAACTGAGATTGGAGAAAACTGTTGAGGTTGGGGATATCAGACCCCATCTCGGTGCTGGGGAGCAGCAAATCGCCGTAGCCGCCCAGCATAATAATGATGTCGGGATCGTAGTCGGAAATTTGGTAAATCAGGCGGGCGAGGACGTTGCCGGAGGTATAGCCCGGAACGGCGGCATTAATGACCCGGTATTGACCAACGCGAATCTTGGGGGGCAGGGCGAGGGCGGCTTCAACTTGATCGGCACGAAAGGGCAAAATATCCGGTTGGAAGCGGCCCGGATTGGCAAGCTGTTCCTCGACCCGCTGGTTCAGGCGCTGCTGGAGTTGGCTGGAAAACAGGCCAGCATCGCTGGAACTCATTTGTCCAAAGGCTTCCGACCCACCGACGATAAAAATCCGCACTTCGCCCTCCGGCTTGGCCTGGGGGATGGACTCCAAATCCCGGAAGCCCTGATCGTTAATGCGCCAAAACTGGCTCTGTTGCCCCGGCATCAGGGTATAGGCCATGAGGGGATGGTGCTGGGCTTGGAGGGAGCCGCTGGGGCCGTAGGGTTGGCCGTCGCGGGTAACAAACTGTAACTGGTAGGCTTCGGCAAGGTCTATTTCTTCAGAGGTTGCGGTGGGGGTCGTCAGTTGGACCGTCTGGGTTGCCACTAAAACCCGTGCTGTCACCTCTGCGGCCAAAGGCACGCCCAGCAGGAGACCGGCCAAGAGCGGTCCCCAGGGGGTTTTGCTTTTTTTCCGACTTTTCCAGCGACGGCGGCTCATAGATTCCAAGGGTGAAGTAAGGAACAGGGGGTAGCAAAGGGTAGCTTGACAAGCTTACAGCGGTTAGGCTCTGGGAGATGGGGGGTGCCGTGGGTTGCCCCCTGCGGGGATGCTGTAGGGATGGATAAACTGGATGGATGAAGCTAACGGGGGAAAACTTAAAGGAATATGAAGTTTTGCAACCCTAGGGTATCACATCCAGATCCCATCCTTAGGGTGGGGCGGTTCGGCAAAGGGGGCTGGGTTTCTGCTGAATTGGGCGGCGGCGATCGGGAGCAATGGGGGGATTGCTGGGGTGCAGTTCACTGGAAAACAGCCAACCGTAGGGGGCGTGCCCCTGTGGCTCCCCTCCCCTGTAGCTCCCCTTGACTAGCCAACAGCCGGGGCACCCACGGGGGGCTTGCCCCGACCCACCTCGGTGAAACCGCCACCGTGAAATGAACCCGATTGCCCATGACCTGGGTAGGCAGGAGAGACAATTCGGGCTATTCTGTCAAGCAATTCTGTGGGTTCCCTGGGAGAAGAGTTTATGTTGCCCCGATCGCTACGCCTCAAAACCATCAAGCTGCCCCAAGTTAATTTCCCGGATTGGAGCCGTTGGCGACCGGGACGCAAGCAGACGACTGCGGAGGATGGCGACGGACCCTTGGGGTTGCCGGGGGCGGTGCCCTTGGGTAGTCCCCGATCGGGCTGGGGCTGGGGGTTCCTGGTGGGCGGCGTGGGGTTGCTGCTGCTGGGGACGGCCTATCAATTGGGTCGATCGGGGCGATCGCCAGAGACGGCGACCAATACGGCGATCGAGGCTGAAGAACCTACGGCTGAGATGGCGGCCCCTGGGGCTAACCCCGCCAACGCGGAAACCACAACCCTCCTTCAGTCTATTCCCCAATTTTCTCCCCAGGGTCTGCCCCCCATCCCCACGACTCCCTCCGTTGCGGTTCCCAGTGGTCCGGCTGATCCTGCTGCTGAGCGGGTGGCCCAACGCCTTGCCGAAGCGCCACGGGGTCGCGAAAATCCCTTTGCAGGGTTTGTGATTGATCCCGCCAATATCAAGGTCAACACGGTGCCCGCCAGTGCCGTTACCCCGGAAACCACCGCCAGTGGTTCGGCTGCCCCCGCCTCGGCCCCCGCCCCTAACGCAGCCATTGCCCAACTGCCCCCGGTTGCGACCCAGCCCCTTGCCCCGCCGCCGCAGCCCCAGCAGCCTGTGGCTCAGCAACCGCTGCCCCAGCAATCCATCCCTCAGCCATCCAACCCCCAACCCCCGGTCCCCATTGCCGTTCCCCAAACCCTGGCGGCCCCTGAGTCTCCGACTGCCCTGGCGGAACAGCTAGAAATTAAGGGCTTGCTCCAGATTGGCGGGCAGTTAAAGCTGATTATTAAGGAGGAGGGCGCGACTTCGACCCGGACGGTGCAGGTGGGCGATCGGGTCTCCGGTGGCCGGGTTCTCATTCGTAAAATTGAAGTGCCCGACAGTGGCAACCCCCAGGTCACCCTGGAGCAAAATGGCAAAACGATCGTCCGCACGGTTAGCTAGGTTGATTTAGCCGCGTAATATCCCTATGGCTCCCCCTTCCGCAACGCCCCCCTTACCGCCCACCTTGGCCTATGGCGAGACCTATCCCTGCCCGATCTGTCGCCAGGGCCATTTAACCACGCTAACGCTGATGGAGGCGATGGGTTGCGACTTCTGCCGCCATATTTTTACGATTCAGGACAACGGTCAATGCCTGCAAGTGATGGATAGTACCCAGCCCCTAACTTGGCTGTGGGCGGGGCAGCAGTGGCGGGTGGTGGGGCGGACCATTGAGGCTCTTAATCCCTCTCTCTGGGCTTTAGGAGGAGGTTTGGTGCTTTTACCGACGCTTTTGGTTGCCCTGGGGGCTTATATCTTTCCGCCGTTGCCCGGTGCGCCGTTGGCGTGGTTCCCCTGGGCCTGGGTGGGGCTGACCTTGCTGATCCATGGGGGACTGTTTGGCTTTGGGGTGTTGGAGTACTACCAAGTGCCGCGTTATGTGCAATTCAAGCTGTGGTTGCAACAGGTGGCCGATCGGTGGGCTTAGGGGTTGAGGGGGGCGCAAATTACCCAGAAATGGCCCAAAATCTGGATTTGTACTGCTTGGGGATTGACTTTGGGACTTCCGGGGCGCGGGCGGTGTTGATCGATGGCGATCGCCAGCCCTGCTGGAGTTATCACCTCAGTTTTAATGCCTTGCTGGATTTTCGGGCTGTGCAGAATGCTGGTCCTGGGGGGGATTTTACGGGCTTGCCCGGTTCTGGTCCTGTACGGGATGCGGGTACCGCGCAAAATCATCTGAAAACCTGGGAAACGAGTCTGTGGCAGATTTTAGCGGCGATCCCGGCGGATTTTGGTCCTCGGCTAGGGGCGATCGCCCTCAATGGCACCTCGGCGACGGCGATTCTTTGTGACGATCGGGGTCAGCCCGTGACCGATGCCTTGCTTTACAACGACGATCGGGGCAAAGCCGTCCTGGGCCAACTGGCGGCGATCGCCCCCCCCGGTCACCGGGTCCACAGCAGCACCTCGACCTTGGCCAAATTGCTCTGGTGGCAGCAGCAGCCGGACTGGTCCCGCTGGGGTGGGATCAATGCTTTGCATTTACTCCATCAGGCGGACTGGTTGGCCTTTTTGCTCCATGGCAAGCTGGGCTATAGTGACTACCATAATGCCCTGAAGTTGGGCTATGACGTGGACAAGCGGGAGTATCCGGATTGGTTGGCGCAGAATCCCCAGCTTTCGCCCCTACTCCCCCAGGTTTTGGCCCCTGGCGCTATGGTGGGGAGCCTACGATCGGAATTGGCCCAAACCTATGGCCTCAATCCCCACACCCGCATCTGTGCCGGAACGACGGACAGTATTGCGGCGTTTTTGGCTAGCGGTGCCCGATCGCCCGGTCAAGGGGTGACCTCCTTGGGATCAACCTTGGTGATTAAACTCCTAAGTCGTCAGCCTGTGGAAGACAACGCTAGAGGTATCTATAGCCACCGTTTAGGGGATCTTTGGCTAGTGGGGGGCGCATCCAACACCGGCGGCGCGGTTTTGCAGCAATTTTTCAGCCCCGAAGACCTCACCCGCCTCAGCCAGCAGCTTAACCCAGCCCAGCCCAGCCCCCTTGACTATTACCCGCTGACCCAACCGGGGGAGCGCTTCCCCTTCAATGACCCCCAGTTGCAGCCCCGCCTTGAACCCCGCCCTGAGGCTGATTGTGACTTTTTGCAGGGCCTTTTGGAGAGTATGGCCCGCATTGAGGCCCAAGGTTACGCCTTGCTGGGCGATCGGGGGGCGGATGCCTTAACGCAGGTCTATACAGCGGGAGGGGGTGCCCAAAATGGGGCCTGGATGGCGATTCGGCAGCGGTTGCTGGGGGTGCCGGTGCTGCGATCGCCCCAAACGGAAGCGGCCTATGGTACGGCGCTGTTGGCCCAGGGTGGCTTGTAGCCCGGTTCGTGTGGGATGACCTTAAAAGAGGGAAGGTTTGGGTGATTTTAGCGTTTTTGTTGAGGGTTTGCTTGGGTTTATTGCAACAACCTGCCTCTAGAAGTGCTTTTATACCAAATCCGACTAATCTCGATTCGTTTTGGTAGGGGCAATCCCCCCGTGGTTGCCCCTGTATTTGGCGGTCAGAGGGTCGGCACAGGGGCACGACCCCTACCCGTTTATTCTGTTTCAGGC
>JAYKJG010000121.1:0-5088 GCA_035286285.1 Prochlorothrix sp. | reverse complement strand
GGATTGTTCTGTTTGTCTTGCTCTATATCTTGACTAACTTCGCTTAATCTTTTTCCCGTCACTCATCTCTGAATGCTTGTCGATGCCCATGCTTTGCGTGGGCATTTTTATTGGGGCTTTGTAGTGGACGGCTTCGCCGCCTGCCACAATTAATTGCGGTGCCCAATTCTAGAATGTGTTCTGAGTCGTATTCTTTATGATTAAAAACTACCCCTTGAGATGGGCTGAAGGGCTACATTCTACCCAAGCGGGTGTTGTGGGATAGCTGGACCGGCTGTCCGTGGGCGAACGTGAGATAGACGGGTGCATTTCACTTTTGCCAAGATGCGGACTAAAGTCCGCACTACGAGCTTTTTGATTGCTCCACAGTGTTGGATCTAACGCAGGGACTAAGACAAGGTTTAGGTTGTCTAATAAAAAACTTAAAGTAAGATTTCTGCTGTGTTAACGAGTTTATAGAAACCCCGGATATCAGCACATTTTTTTAACGTTTTCTGGGAAGTTATCCCCTTAAAATTTGGAATATCACTTGATTCTAGCCAGTCAGAAATGGATAGTATCTACGTCTTCCAACGGCTGACTTGTTGCTCTCGGTCTATCCTTTCCGAAACCTACCGAAATAAATAGCCAGTTTGGGCGATCGATCCTCGTCTCTGTCCATGGGGGGCTGAATTAGCCCCCGTTCCCCATCCGCCTCAGTACTCACATTACCGGAGGGACTCCTATGCCAGGGCCTGCTGCCACTACACCTGCTCAATCCCCTGCTACATCCCCTGCCCATCCCAGTGGTGATAAGCGTTTTAAGCGTTTGGATGTGGCGATGAAGCGGAACCAATATCGTGCTGATTCCTTAATTGAAGTTCTCCATGCCGCCCAGGAAGCCTTTGGCTTTTTGGAGTTGGATGTTTTGCAGTATGTTGCGCGGGGGTTAAAGTTGCCCCTCAGTCGCGTTTATGGCGTGGCTACGTTTTACCACCTCTTTTCCCTGAAACCCAATGGCAAGCATAGCTGTGTGATCTGCCTAGGCACTGCGTGCTATGTCAAAGGGGCAGATAAGATTATTGCGGCCTTAGAAGAAGAACTTGGCGTAAAACTTGGCGAAACGACCCCAGATGGTGAAATTTCCCTGCTATCTGCCCGCTGTTTGGGAGCCTGTGGCATTGCTCCAGCCAATGTCTATGACGGTACCGTGGCGGGGAATCAAGATGCAGCCAGTACCCTTAAGGTGGTTCAGGGTTGGACCCCGGTAGCTACGGCACCCTAGTGCTGAGGGGCTAAATTCTGCTGTTTTCTATCTTGAATTGGGATAGGGCTGGGTTTAGTCCGGTTTTAAGTGTAGAGCACTTGCTCACTGCGAACGATTGATTGCGAAGGAGACCCTATGGACTTAGTTGAACTCCAAGGCTTAGCGGCAGAAACCCGCGATCGCCGTAAGCCGACTCGAATTCGCTGCTGTACGGCGGCAGGTTGTGCATCTTCCGGGGCGGATAATATTAAAAAAGCACTGGATCGGGCTGTTAGTGAGCAGGGATTAGAGGATTCCGTAGAGGTGTGCAGTGTGGGCTGTATGCGCTTCTGTGGACGGGGGCCGCTGGTGGCAGTGGACCAGGGCGATCGCCAACTGGGTGAAGTCCTGGAGACCGATCGGCTCTATGAAGGGGTCACCCTGGAAACGGCACCGTCGATCGTGGCTAGCCTCAAGGGAGAACCCGCCCTCGCGCCCCTAGGGGACTGGAAACATCCCTTTTTCGCCTACCAGCAGCCGATCGTGCTGGAAAATAGCGGTAATATCGACCCTGAGAAAATCGAGGACTATATTGCGACGGGAGGCTACAGCCAGCTTCACCATGCTCTGCTGGAAATGACCCCAGAGCAAGTCATTGCTGAGGTGACGAAGAGCGGTCTGCGGGGTCGTGGTGGGGGTGGCTATCCTACGGGACTGAAGTGGGCAACGGTCGCTAAAATGCCGGGAGACCAAAAATATGTTATCTGCAATGCGGATGAAGGTGATCCAGGGGCATTTATGGACCGTAGTGTCCTAGAAAGTGATCCCCACCGGGTTCTGGAGGGGATGGCGATCGCGGCCTATGCGATCGGGGCGGACCATGGCTACATTTATATTCGGGCGGAGTATCCCCTGGCGATCGCCCACCTCAAGAAAGCAATCCAACAGGCTAAGGCCAAAAACTTGATGGGAAGTCAGGTTTTCGACTCTCACTTTGACTTTAAGGTGGATATCCGAGTGGGGGCGGGAGCCTTTGTCTGTGGGGAAGAAACGGCCTTAATTGCCTCTGTGGAAGGCAAACGGGGCAATCCCCGCCCGCGTCCACCCTATCCGGCTCAATCGGGAGCCTGGAACTGCCCCACGCTCATTAACAACGTGGAAACCTATGCCAACATCGCCCCCATTATTCGCAAGGGCGGGGAGTGGTATGCCAACATTGGCACGGCCAATAGTAAGGGGACTAAGGTCTTTGCCCTGACGGGTCAGATTGCCAATGCGGGCCTCGTGGAAGTGCCCATGGGGACAACGGTGCGTCAAATTGTCGAGGAAATGGGGGGAGGGGTGCCCGATGGCGGTAAAGTCAAGGCAGTCCAGACCGGAGGGCCATCTGGGGGCTGTATCCCTGCAAATCTCCTGGATACGCCGGTAGATTATGATTCCCTCCGGCAGTTGGGGACGATGATGGGGTCGGGTGGCATGATTGTCATGGATGAAACGACTAATATGGTGGAAATTGCCCGTTTCTATATGGATTTCTGTCGGGAGGAAAGCTGTGGTAAGTGTATTCCCTGTCGGGCGGGAACGGTGCAATTGCATGAGCTACTGACAAAGCTGGTGAAAAAACAAGCGACTCCCGCTGATTTGGAGAAACTAGAGCAGCTTTGCTTGGTGGTTCGGGATACTAGCCTCTGTGGTCTAGGGATGTCTGCGCCCAACCCTGTGATTAGTACCCTGCGCTATTTCCGCCATGAATACGAGTCATTGCTCCAAATTCCTGCTTACCTCCAGGAACTGGCGATTCATTAGCAGATTCTTTAGCTGGTAAGGCGCTTCGTCAGGGGTTGTGGGTTGTTTCAGGGTGAGCCTTGCTCACCCCGGCCCATGCCTTAGTTTAACTGAGTTAATACAATCGGGATTAGAGACTATGTTTTGCGAACAATGTGAACAAACGGCCAGTGGCCAGGGCTGTCACCAGTGGGGAGCCTGTGGCAAAGCCCCAGAGGTCAATACAGCCCAGGATCTGTTAATTTACGTCCTGCGAGGTCTGGCTCCTGTGGTGTTACGGGCAGAATCTGCGGGGATTGCCGTGGATGATATCCATGCTTTTACCTGCGAGGCGATCTTTGCCACGATGACCAATGTCAATTTTGAGGTCGATCGCTTCAAGACCTATATTCACCAAGCGATCGATCGGCGTGAAACCCTCAAGGCTCAAATTGCTGCTCAAAATGTGGCGGTAGATTGGCCTTCCCTGGCCAATTACACCCCTGATTGGGACCAAAGCTTAGTCTTGCAGGGTCAAGATGCCAGCTTGGAGCTACTGACGAGCGCTGAGGGCGATCCAGATATTTTTTCACTGAAACTGACCACCCTCTATGGCCTTAAGGGGCTGTGTGCCTATACCTCCCATGCTTGGGAGTTGGGTCAGTCCGATGCAGGGATTTTCCAGTTTGTTCAGGAAGTCTTGGTCAAACTAGGGGAAACTCAGCTTAGCGTGGAGGATTGGGTTGCCTTAGCGCTGAAGGTCGGTGAATTTAACTTTCGGGCCATGGAAATCCTCGATCGGGGCCATACCAGCCGCTACGGTCACCCCACCCCGACCCCGGTCCCCCTCAATGCTAAAGCGGGCAAGGCGATTCTTGTTTCAGGCCATGACATTAAGCATTTAGCGGCCCTGCTGGAGCAAACCCGCGATCGGGGTATTACGGTCTACACCCATGGCGAATTACTGCCTGCCCATGGTTACCCCAAGCTAAAAGCTGAGAATCCCCACCTTTATGGCCACTATGGCACGGCATGGCAGAATCAAGTCCATGACTTTGCGAAGTTCCCAGGGGCGATCGTCATGACGACGAATTGCCTCATGCCGCCCCATGGGGAGTATAGCCATAAGCTGTTTACGGTGGGTGCTGTTGGATACCAGGGTTTGAGCTATCTAGAGGGCGAAAACCCCGATTTTAGCCCGGTTATTGACAAGGCGTTGGCTCTACCGGGATTTATAGCCGATGAGCCGGAACGATCGGTGCTGACGGGCTTTGCCCATAATGCCGTCATGAGTGTGGCTGATACGGTGATTGATGCGGTGAAAACGGGTAAAATTCGCCACTTTTTCTTGGTGGGCGGCTGTGATGGAGCGAAACCGGGCCGGACTTACTATACAGAATTTGTGGAGCAAGTGCCCGAAGACTGCGTGGTGCTGACCCTTGCCTGTGGTAAGTTCCGATTTTTTGACAAAAATCTGGGCAAGATCGGTGACTTACCCCGTTTAATGGATGTGGGGCAGTGCAATGATGCCTATTCTGCCATTCAAATCGCGGTGGGACTGGCCCAAGCCTTTGAGGTGGGGGTGAATGACCTGCCGCTGTCGATGATTTTGTCCTGGTATGAACAAAAGGCCGTCGCCGTGCTACTGACGCTCCTCTACCTGGGTATCCAAAATATCCGCCTTGGTCCCACCATTCCCGCCTTCCTGTCCCCGAATGTCCTCAATCTCCTCTCCCAGCAGTACAAACTCCAAGGGATCACGACCCCAGAGGCTGATCTAGCGGCCTGCTTGGCTTAGGAACCGGTTCTAGGTCTTTTATTGGCCACTCCCTGACGACGAACGATCGATCGCGGGTTTTACCGCAGCGATCGATCGCGCTCCTTACCCCTTCTGTCCTATGACTTCCCCCACCCTTACGCCCCCAACCTCGGAAACTGCCCCAGAACCAACCCCAACGGCTGCTTCCTCGGCCCCAGTCGCTGGCTCGTTTTTGGTGGCGATCGATCGGATCCAACTCCAACCGGGCAGTTGTCTGACCCTGAATAACCTCACCTGGCTGGAGTTTGAGGCGGTGCTTGCAGCCCTGGGTGAGAAGCGC
>JAYKJG010000120.1:0-12887 GCA_035286285.1 Prochlorothrix sp. | reverse complement strand
CCCAGTCGCTGGCTCGTTTTTGGTGGCGATCGATCGGATCCAACTCCAACCGGGCAGTTGTCTGACCCTGAATAACCTCACCTGGCTGGAGTTTGAGGCGGTGCTTGCAGCCCTGGGTGAGAAGCGCTCTAGTCGCTTGGTTTACTGTAATGGACTCCTAGAACTCATGGTCCCCCTCCCAGAACACGAGCTAAGTAAAGTCGTGATTGCTGACTTTGTGAAGGCCATCCTACGCCTCCAAAATCGTAATTGGATTTCCTACGGTTCCACGACTTTTCGCCGTAAACCCCAAACCGTTGGCATTGAACCGGATGATTGCTTCTATATTGACCGCTACGAAGCAGTTTTAGGGAAAACTCAACTGGACTTAGAGACTGATCCGCCTCCTGATCTAGCGATCGAGTCTGACCTCACCTCCAAAACCCAACTGGAAGCCTATACTCAGCTTAAGGTTCCAGAACTGTGGATTTTTGATCAAAAAGTTCTGAAAATTTATCAGTTTCAGGAGAATCAGTATCTTGAAACCTCTGACAGTCAGATTTTCCCCAATATAGCGGTCCAGCGCCTAATTCCCACTTTACTAGAACGCTCTCGCGCTGTGGGTAGCGGTTTAGCCCTTCGGGAGTTAGAAGCCGAAATCCTAGCCCTTGTCTCACCTCAGGAGTAACCCCCCTATGTCTGTAGTCACCCTGGTTATTGATGGCAAAGATGTGGCGATCGAAGAAGGGGCAACCCTGCTTCAGGCCGCTGAACAAGTGGGAGTTCCCATCCCCAAGCTCTGTCACTTAGAAGGACTGTCCCCCGTGGGAGCCTGCCGCCTCTGTATGGTGGAAATTAAAGGAAGCAACCGGATGGTGCCGTCCTGCGTCACTCAGGTATCTGAAGGGATGGAAATTGAAACCAATACGGAGAAATTGCAGGACTATCGCCGTATGATTGTGGAGCTACTCTTTGCGGAGGGTAACCACGTCTGTTCCTTCTGTGTCGCCAATACGAACTGTGAATTGCAAGATGTGGCGATTCAAGTCGGTATGGATCACAGTCGCTTTGATTATCGCTTCCCCAAGCGTCCGGTAGACCTTTCCCACGATCGCTTTGGCATTGACCACAACCGCTGTATTCTCTGCACTCGCTGTGTTCGGGTTTGTGATGAGATTGAAGGTGCCCATGTTTGGGATGTGGCTCAGCGGGGCGAACATTGCTACATTGTGGCTGGGATGGATCAGCCCTGGGGCGCGGTGGATGCCTGCACCTCCTGTGGGAAGTGTGTGGATGCCTGTCCAACGGGGGCAATCTTCCGCAAAGGTGAAACCACGGGCGAAAAGGGCCGCGATCGCGAGAAACTGGAATTCTTGGTTAATGCCCGCCAGAATAAACAGTGGACTCGCTAGTTGATTCCGTTTTTATTTTGAGGAGACTTCCCCTATGGCGAAAATCAAATTTGCAACGGCTTGGCTAGCGGGCTGTTCTGGGTGCCACATGTCGTTTTTAGACTTAGATGAGTTTTTGATTGACCTTGCCCCCCTGATTGAGGTGGTGTTTAGTCCCGTGGGCTGTGACCTGAAGGAGTATCCCGAAAATGTGGATGTGTGCCTAGTGGAAGGGGCCGTAGCCAATGAGGAGAACCTGGAATTGGCCTATTTAATCCGTCGGCGCACCAAAATAGTGATTTCCTTTGGGGATTGCGCGGTTACAGCCAATGTCCCGGCGATGCGCAATATGTTGGGCAGTGGGGAAGAGGTCTTAAAGCGGTCCTATTTGGAACTGGGGGATGCAAACCCCCAACTGCCAGAGGAGCCGGGAATTGTGCCGCCCTTACTGGAGCAGGTGTTGCCGTTGCACCAGGTGATCCCGGTGGATATTTACCTGCCGGGGTGTCCGCCCCCTGCCGATCGGATTCGGGCGGCGATCGAACCCCTGCTGCGGGGTGAACTGCCCAAACTCGAAGGCCGTGAACTTCTGAAGTTTGGTTAACAGCTATTACAGTTGGTGTAAGTTTGGGGACTGGGCTATGCCTACCTTTCCCCTGCTGCGGCACAGTAATAGAGAACGCCAAACGCGCCGAGAGTCCCTAGATGTTTGTCACCAGATGTTTGTCCCTAGATGTTTGTCACCCAAGTTTTAGGAAGGCACTCAGCCCTTCCCCTAGCGGACCTGAAGGAGGTCACCATGAAAGCCACTGATGTGATGACGACCCAAATTGTGACCATTCGCGGTTCTGCCAGTGTGGCGGATGCGGTGAAGTTAATGCGGGATAAGGGGGTTCACTGTCTGATTGTGGAGCGTCGTACTGAGTCCGATGCCTATGGAATTTTGACGGAAACCGATATTGTCTATCAGGTAACGGCCTATGGTAAAGATCCCCAGGCAGTACGGGTCTATGAAGTGATGACAAAGCCCTGTATTACGGTGAATCCAGACTTAGAAGTGGAATATGTGGCGCGTCTGTTTGCGATGACGGGAATTCGCCGCGCTCCGGTCATTCAGGGCCAGTTATTGGGGATGATCTCGACAGCGGATATTCTCCAAAAGAGTAATTTTGTGGAAGAACCCAAGCTCAAGCGGCTCGATCAACTAATTCAAACGGCGATCGAAGAAGCGCGGGCAGTGAGTAAGGTCAATGGCCCTAGTTCCAAGGAAGCCGCCGCAGCCTGGGATGTGGTCGAGGAATTACAGGCAGAGGCGGCACATCAAGCAGCTTCTGGCCTCCCCCACACGGCTTTTGAGGAATATTTGGCGGAAAATCCAGAAGCTCTGGAGGCACGGGTTTATGATGTTTAGCCCTTGAGGGCTGGCGGTTAGAACCCTCCTGTGTGGCTCTTTGGTGTAGCTGCAAGCGGGTCGGCCCTGTGGTCTCCGGTGTAGCCGCAAGCAGGTCGGCACAGGGGCACGCGACCCCTACAGATCTGCTTCAATGGTGAAGCGCTGCCTAGGGCGTGTCATCAATTCACCGTAAAGACCTTGGGGTATCCACATTACACGCCCGCCCCAGTTTTATCGGCTAGGGGCTGTAACCCTGACACTCCAAGCATTCTAGGATCAAATGGCCCCTAGCAATTCCTGCCCCTGACTTTAAGCCTATAGCCTTAACCCATGGCTCTCTCATCCTCTAAAAAGCGAAATTTCTCCAAATTCAGCCTTCGGGAGGCTTTTCTGGCTCTGGATCTCACAGATCTTATTCCTTGGTCTTTGGATGCGGAACCGGTGGAGCCTACGGCCTTTTTTCAAGAACGGCTTCAGCGCTTGGAACAGACCTTTGACTTGCAAAGTTATGAGGAGTCTAAGAAGCTGCTGATCGATGCGATCTGTGAAGAGGCACTGCTGCCTTGTCACCATCTCAAACTGTGGAAAGGGGCTTCCTTGCAGGGGGAGATAGCGGGCGGTTATGTGGACTATTTAGGGGCTGAACGCAAACGCTATCTAGAAGCGCCTTTTTTGTGTGTGATTGAGGCAAGAAAGGATGATTTTGAGCAGGGTTTAGCCCAGTGTTTGATTGAATTGAAGGTGTGCCAGGAGGTGAATCAGCGTTTGGACCGATCGATCGAGGTGTGCGGCATTGTCAGCAATGGCCAGGTCTGGCAGTTTTACCGCCTAGCGGCCTGGGATCCAGAGCAGCCCGGTCATCGGGTTTACGAAACGCCGCCCTACTCGACGGGAAATCTAGAGTTTCTCCTGGGACAACTGCGATCGCTGTTTCAGCAGTGCGAACAGAGTTTACTCGCCACGAAGTCCCCCTCGTTATAATTCCAACGCATTTCAACGTATCTCAACGTATTTCACCTATCTCAACGCATTCCAACGTATTCCCAATTACTCTGCATAATACCTAATTATGCCAAACCAGCCGCTACAGGAGCTAAAAACCATGGGTAAGACAGTCGTTATTGATCCCGTCACTCGCATTGAGGGTCATGCCAAAATCTCGATTTTTCTGGATGATGCCGGAAAGGTTGATGATGCCCGCTTCCATGTTGTGGAGTATCGGGGGTTTGAAAAATTCTGTGAAGGGCGACCTTTTACGGAAATGGCAGGGATTACGGCCCGAATTTGTGGCATTTGCCCCGTCAGCCACCTGTTAGCGGCGGCGAAGACGGGGGATAAGATTTTAGGGGTCAAGATCCCTGTGGCAGCGGAGAAGTTACGGCGGCTGATGAACCTCGCCCAGCTTACCCAGTCCCATGCGCTCTCCTTTTTCCACCTCAGCAGCCCGGATTTCTTGCTGGGTTGGGATAGTGACCCGGCGAAGCGCAATGTGTTTGGTTTGATTGAGTCTAATCCGGACTTAGCGCGGGCGGGGATTCGGTTGCGGCAGTTTGGCCAGACGGTTATTGAACTGCTGGGGGCGCGGAAAATTCATGCGGCTTGGACGGTGCCTGGTGGGGTTCGATCGCCCTTGTCTGAAGAAAGTCGGCAGTGGATTCTCGATCGCCTGCCGGAAGCCTTTGAAACCACCCAATTGGCTCTCAGCCTCTTTAAGGGGATGTTAGATGAGGCGCTAAAGTCGGAGGTGGATATTTTCGGCGAGTTTCCCTCTCTGTTCATGAGCTTGGTGGCTGCTGATGGGGCTTGGGAGCATTACGGCGGGCATCTGCGCTTTGTGGACGGCCAGGGCAATATCGTGGCTGATAACCTCAGTGAAGATGATTATCTCGACTTTTTAGGGGAAGGGGTGGAGAAATGGTCCTATCTCAAGTTCCCCTACTACCGTCCCCTGGGCTACCCGGATGGGATTTACCGGGTTGGTCCCTTGGCTCGTCTGAATACCTGTAGTCATATGGGAACTCCCCTAGCTGATGCAGAACTGCGGGAGATGCGTCAGCGCTTTAAAATTACGGTTACATCGTCTTTTCTGTACCACTATGCCCGGTTGATTGAAATTTTGGCCTGTTTAGAGAAAATCCAGGAACTGATGGCGGATCCGGATATTCTGTCCGATCGTTGCCGTGCCAAGGGTGCGGTTAATGAATTGGAGGCCGTGGGGGTGAGCGAAGCGCCACGGGGGACGCTGTTCCATCACTACAAGGTGGATGAAACGGGGTTAATCCAAAAGGTGAACCTGATTATTGCGACGGGCCAAAATAATTTGGCTATGAATAAGACCGTGACCCAAATTGCCCAACATTATATTCAGGGACCAGAAATCCCAGAGGGCTTTTTGAACCGGGTCGAAGCGGGGATCCGGTGTTTTGATCCCTGTCTGTCCTGCTCGACCCATGCGGCGGGTCAGATGCCGCTCTCCGTGGAATTACTGAGTTCCACGGGGACTGTGCTCCACCAGGTTCAGCGGGGTTAACCCAGGTTCAGCGGGGTTAGCCTTGGGGTTAACTCCAGGGTTAACCATAGGGTTAGCCGTTGGGGGGTAGGGTAATCCTGCTGGGTAGCCCTCGACGGTATTGCCTCACCAGTCAAAATCGTAGCGGCCAGATCCCCTATGCTGTCGTACTAAGATCCTGACCCTTGATGGACTACCCCCTTGACATCGGGTTGGGGTCGCGCCCCCGTGGCTCTTCTCTTGGCGACCAATAATCGGGGCAACCACGGGGGGATTGCCCCTACCAGAATCGGGGAATCTGCCAAAGTCAACTCTCTTGGCGACCAATAATCGGGGCAACCACGGGGGGATTGCCCCTACCAGAATCGGGGAATCTGCCAAAGTCAACTGGACCCTCTCAAATCGCCTAATCTAGATCGAGATCAAGGGGGCTGGATGCGGCGAGTGCGGCAGATACATACCCTCCCTCAAAGGCAAGGCGCACAATTTGCGCCCGGTTTTCAAGCTGGAGTTTGCGCAACATATTGGTGATGTGGGTTTGTACGGTGCGGGGGCTAATGCCCAGATGCTCGCCAATGTCGTGGTTGGTCAGTCCTTGGGCGACTTCTTTAAAGACCTTTTGTTCAGCGGGAGTTAGGGGCAATTCAGAAATAGCTGGCGCGGTTTTCCAGCTTTGTTGGATGCTGGCAACGGGAGGTAGGACTTGAAAACTAAAGCCTTGGATAGTTTTCTGCACCTTTTGTCTCTTTTTGAGGTGCAAGTCTATAATGACCCCCAGTTCCAGGGGATTTAGGCTGGAGTCAAGGCAGTCGTCTGCCCCCAGGTTATAGCCTCGAATCCGGACTTCTAGGTCTAAGTCGGGCGACCACAGCAGGAAGGGCACCAAGGCGGTCGATCGGCGACCGCGCAGAGAACGACACAAATCCAGACCATCGTAGCCCTCGTGATCTTGCTTGAAGTGTACTTCTGAGAGGACTAGCTCGATCGTGGGGTGGGCTAGAAACTTTACAGCGGCTGCGTAGGAGTTTGCGATCAGGAGTTCATGGGAGGTGTCCGTTAGAAGATGCCGAACAACAGGACAACGTTCGGGCTGAATCCCGACTAAAAGGATCTTGGGCATGGTCAAAAAGGGAGTAGCACAGTATGGATGATCAACTAGCAATCAAGGGGTTGACTACGGGATAGTACGGACAACTGAGCTTGCAGAGTTTCCGTATTTCCACGGTGTTAGGAGTCGGGCTGTCTCAATGATTTCACGGAGATAGGAGCTTGGCCCGATAAAATTTTCAGTAAGCTATTTCATCTATCTAGCTTAGCTTATAAGGTTGCTGCCAAGGTATATATCTGATTACACTTCTTAAAATCTCGCTATTTAACGATGGAATCGCAAGAATCTAGAAAAATTGATGGTCTCAATCCGAAAATTATCTTACTTTAGGGCAACAATAGTATTGTTTAAGAAACGTTGCAGCCTTGCAGGGGGTATGGAGTTGTCGCTGCGGGATTGTAGAGTCCTTGTACTACTTGAACGGCTGGCGACCTGGGCGACCTTGCGGGGAGCGCCCATTGGCCATGGGCTGTCTGATTTTCCCGCTTAGGTGTTGATTGTGACAATGCTGAGCGGGGTCAGAGCAAATTGTAGACGGTCGCAGCTATGATAAGCCTAGACATTCCTGTTCTGAATCTCTCGTGTCATGACTCTTTCTTACCCTTCCCCTGATCAGTTGCAGTGGGACACCTGTCAAACCGTGAAGGCCCATGCGCTCTTTATCTGTGAGCGTATTGATCTTCGCGCCCTTTCCACAACGGAACCCCTCAGCAAGAGTCCCTTTACCCTTCGAGCAGGTCAGGCGGGCTGTGTGATGTTGTTTCGGTATGGGGCAGTGGTGCTGTTTAATTTGGAGGCGATCGAAGAGGCTGCCTTTCTGGCGAGCCTAGAGCCGTTTGTGTCGCAGCCCTTCAGTAATCCCAAAACAGAAACCGTCAAAGTGATGGTGCGTGCCCACGATCCAGAGCGCCTCGACAGTGACGAAATTCATATTCAAACCATGAGTCTGGAGCGGCTGCAAATTATTTCTGAAATCCTAGCGAAAAGTGTGGTGCTAGACCACTATGAAACAGAAATTTCGAGTGTCTTTGTCCGAATAGAGCCTTTGGCGACTTCAATTCAAGGAGAGGGCCAAAAACGGCCCCGCAATCGGGATTTATTGCACCATATTGGCGGAACACTGCTGATCCAGCATCGCATGGTGGGTCTGGTTGAAATTGGTGAGAAGCCGGAAACGCTGTGGGAGTTACCCGAATTGGATCGGCTTTATACCCGCCTAGAGGAGGAATATGAGCTACGCGATCGGCTTCGCGCCCTCGATCGTAAGCTAGCCCTGATTTCCCGCACCGCAGAGACTGCTTTGGATTTAATGCAACATGACAGCAGCCAGCGGGTGGAGTGGTATATCGTCATTCTCATTGTCATTGAGATTCTCCTAACCCTGTACCAGTTGTTCTGGGTTTAGGAGGTTGCTCTTGCCTAGGGCTGAAATCTGTCGGGAATCTGTTGCTATTCTGGTTGACGGACAAAAAATCCTGCCTGGGGTGCGAAAACCGCGCCTCTACAAGACCTCTGGGAGCGCGGGGGCGCGAAAACCGCGATCCTAGCAGATCTCTGGGATTGTAGGGGTCAGGTTTCCTGACCCGCCCTCTGCGCCTCGGTTGGACCCACTGTTGTCGGTTAGTCAGGCTGCTATCGGGTGTGTTTCACGTTTGCCAAGGTGCGGACTAAAGTCCGCATGACGAGCTTTGTGGGCCAAGTTAGGGTCTGGGTTGCTCTAAAGTGAAATGCACCTTTGCTATCTGTGCCCCAGGGGTAATTTTCTGGGTTTATTGCTTTTTTAGGCTGAATTAAGCTATTTTAGGCTGGGTTTGAGCTAATTTGAGCTAGTTTGCGCGAAAAAAAGGGTCGGCACCGTGGCACGACCCCCTTCTTTTGCGCCCATTCCAGGACTGGAAACGGAAAAATTGGCTGAAAATTCGGTTATACAGCCTGAAATGGGTTCAGAAGGGGAAGCGGAGGATAGCGCTGCCGCAGTCCCTAGGATTTCCCATTTGGAAATTCGCTTGGGCGATCGGCGGGTTTATGCCTATGATGCTGAGACTTTGCTCTATAGCTACCCGATCGCCGTGGGTAAAAGCGGCTGGGAAACCCCAACGGGGGATTTTGCGGTTTTTCAGATGATTGAGAACCCAGCTTGGGAACATCCTTGGAATGGGAGCATTATTCCCCCTGGTCCGGGGAATCCCTTGGGCGATCGCTGGATTGGTTTCTGGAGCGATGGGACCAATGCGATCGGGTTCCATGGCACTCCCGCCGAAGAACTGGTGGGACAAGCTGTTTCCCACGGCTGTATCCGGATGAAAAATAACGATGTGCGGGCTTTATTTGAGAAAGTCACGGTGGGAACGCCTGTTTATGTGCGTCCCTAGGCGAGGGGTTTAGGGTGAGGGGTTTAGGGCGAGGCGGTCATAACCGTCTAATGTTGCCTTTACGGCTGTAATATGGCGCTCTCGCATTGCATCAGGGCTAATGACAAGGCAATCGGATCCATAACGCTGAATTTCTCGGAGAAACCAAAAGGGATTTATCACCTTCTTGGTAATCAGCCGGAGGTTGTTATGGACAAGCTGATCCTCTAGGTCATTTTCTTTGGCCTCATAGGCACGGACGAGCCGTCCGGTTATCTGTAGTTTGACCTCGATCGCATCAAAGCAGCTCCGCCACTCTCCTTCCGTGGGGAGGAGCGCCTGAATTCTATCTAACCGTAAGCAACGGTTATGCTGAAGTTCTGGCAGATCGGTACTGTCATCGGTTTCATCGCACCAGATCTGTAAATAAAACCGTTTCTCGTAAAAGATGGTTTCGGCGTGGCGCACGGTGAACTCTAACGTGGTCTCCTGGGAGTTTTGGTAAACCAGGCGAAAGGGTTGGCGTTGCTCGATCAATTGCTCTAACTGGATGCGCCACCCCTCTAAGGGCTGGCTGACCTGCTGCATTAAGCTTTGGCGTAAGGGAGGTGTTAGCGTCCCTCTGTCTAGTAAAAGTGTAATTACACTTTTGGCCTCCTCGACGTGACCAGCATCCATTAAGTCCTTAACACTCTGCCGGAGTGCTTGGACTTGACCTGAGGTAAGCCGAAAGGGTAGACCCACCTCAACCTGCTGCTGAGCGATCGCGCCCACAAGGCCGGAGGGACTGGGATGCTTGCCCCAACGGATATCCAGCCGATCGGCGATGGCTTCTAGCTGGGCCTTGGTTCCAGGGGGGACAGATAAGGTCAGGGTTTCCTTTTTTCTAGGCATTTTTATAAAACTCGTTAAAACTTATTAATGTACTTGCACTTGTTGAACATCTGTGTCATAGTAGCCTGTACTAATTACATTTATCACCTCTCAGGAGCGCTGTGATGACACTTTAGTCGTATTTCGAGGGATGTCTGTACTCTGGATTCTGCTACGTTCGTCAGGAGATGTTGTGATGGACTCCGTTTCAGCAAAAAGGGAAGCGCTATGACGGTCCAAATTCTGCGCAAGAAATTTACGGTGGGGCAGTACCACCAGATGATTGAGACGGGTGTGTTTACGGATCACGATCGGGTTGAGCTACTTCAGGGAGAGATTATTGAGATGTCACCCATTGGTAGACAACATGCCGCCTGTGTCGATCGCCTCACCGAGCTATGGGTTCGAGAACTACGATCGAGGGCGATCGTCCGAGTCCAGAATCCCATTCAACTCAATGACAAGTCTGAACCTCAGCCAGATTTTGCGATTCTGCGGCGGAGATCTGACTTCTACAGCGAAGGTCACCCTCAAGCTGACGATATCTTTGCCTTAATTGAGGTATCTGATACGACTGTTGAGTTTGACCGGACGATTAAGGTTCCGCTTTATGCCCAAAATGGAATTACCGAGGTTTGGATCCTGGACCTTAAGGCTGAGTCAGTCCAGGTTTACCGAGAACCGAGTGAGGCGGGTTATCAGCAGGTGCAAACCTTGCGGCGAGGCCAAGGGGTGGCTTTCCAAGTCTTGCCTGATCTTCAATTTCAGGTTGATCAGCTTTTGGGCTAGCGACTTAGGGCCACCTAGCCACTTTCGCTTCTCAGCCACTGTACATGTGCTCAAAAAGCAAGGCTACCATGTTGAAAAACGTCGTATTCATGGACAAAAGTATGAATATCGGCTTCTGAGTAGTCATAAGCAGGTTATTCCCTAGGCTTTAGGGAAGCCTATCACTGCCCTCGTTCCCATGCTCTACGTGGGAACGAGTTATACCGACCTTTTTGCACCACTAAGGGTAGATACCATGACCCAAAAGGGTAGACTATTGCAAAAATCGCAACCACAATCCTTGGAAGATCAGTACTTCCATGAAATTCGGCCCCGGCTCTATGAACGATATGGTACGCATGACCAAAGTGGAAGTCGTGAAGGACGCAGCCTTGCGGAGCATCTTGACTCTGCCTGTCAGTTTGTCTTGACCGTGAGTAAACTGGCTCAAGTTCCAGATGAGACAAGAGCCTGCATTCTGGCGGCAACGGCTGTCCATGATCTGAATAAATTGGACCCAGGGAAGAGAAAGGTTAAGACCTTAGCCCGCGATCGGAGTTTTCTGAAGGAGCAACTTGAACAGGCTGGAGTTTCGGACTGGGTAAAGACGGATGAAGATCTAGAATTAGTGCGTCGCCTGATCGAACGTCACTCTGGTCACAGTGCGAGTGATGGAATGCGGTTTCTGCCGGAAGATCCCAATATCAAACGCTGGGCGGCTATGCTAATTGGGGGCGATCTTTATGATCTTGGCATTCCGGAGGACCAACGGATTCGTAAGGTTGAAACTGAACTAACCGTTGCCTTGCAGCGGGATATCCACCTATTCAAAGTGCGGCTGTCTGAGAACCGGGGTTACTTAACGGCTCTTCTCCTCGCTGCCTGTGAAGCGGTGCTACACCAAAAGGGGTTGGTGACCCTCTCGATCGACCCCGATGGACAAATCTTTATCGGGGAGAATTTTCCTGAGGAGGATTTGATTTTACCCATTGCCCAACAATGGGATGCTAGGATTAATCGGGTCTTCAGTGGCAACGTTGAACAGCTTGTTCAGGCCAGCAAAGATGGCATTAAAGTTGATCCACAGGCCGTTCAGCAAAACCCTGAGGCTGCGATCGATCAAGTCGATGCCCTACTGGTTAAGAAATTCAGCAGCTATAAAGCTGAAAAAGTTGCCAAGGATATTCAAAAATATGGTAACGAGGCTGGTGCAGAAGCCCTCGCAGCAGCAGCTAAAGTTGGCTTAGTTCCCCTCTCTAATGCTGAGGAATTTGCGCTCTCAGAAGGTTTGAAGGCCGCTTATCTCAGCTACCGAGAAGCAAACCTCAGTCCCCAACAAGCTTGGGATCGGATTGCGGAGCAGGTGGCACTGCGGCCAGAGCAAAGGGTTGCCTTGGAGCCGTTCAATGCCCAGTATGGACGATGCCTGTTTGCTGCCAAGGCAGTGGCAGGGGGCCAAGGGGCGATCGCACCGTTGCTACGGGATTCTTTTCAGTTGAGGCAAACTGAAAAAACCTCAGTTCCCCAGGAATTGGTTGACGCAGTGGCTCAGTTCCTTAATTTTGGTCAAGGTTTTGGTCAAGGTCTTGGTCAAGGTTTTGGTTCATCCCGTACTTGGCAAGGCTTTAAGGAGCTAAGCAGCTATATTGAAGCGAATCCACGGTTACGGTCTTCCCTCGGTCCCACTTCCACAGCACCTGTAGAAGAGATGATTTCGGCGAAAATGCCACCAGAAACCAAGGTTCAGGCTTTTTCTAACCGATTGCCAGGGGGGATGAGTGCAGAGCCTAAGCGTCGTAGCGATATCCTGTCGGCCTTGGGCTACCAGTTACTGAATGTCGGGGCTAATTTTCCCAAGGCAACCAAGCAGCCTCCTTTATATTTACATTTCGCCCTCCCCAAGGGGTCGAGCCTTGAACTACAGCGGACTTGGCGGCAGTTCCTTCAGCAGACTGCTGCGGTTCATGAAGAGGGTACTGTTGCTGTTGATGAGCTTCAACTTTACCGGAATTGCCAAGTCATCTTTAAGGCCAATAAAGTTGTGGGCCTAGCTTTGCCAAAGCGGGCTGAGTTTATGCATACAACTGTGACGATCCCGATTCTATGGGGGGATGTCAACAACTCCTTGGCGTTGCTCAAGTCCTTAAGATTGGCCCTAGAGATGGCTTTAGCTTTGGATATTGGCTTCCCCTTTGTGCTAAGTGCGAATTTGGAGATTGAGCCAAGCTGGGATAGGTTTGGTTCTGTTGAGGGAATTCCCTCGGCTCTGCAACCTTTGCTGGGGACAGGACTGTATCACCGCGATGGACAGTTATCCGCAACGGAACGGCAGACTGCTGTGACTGCTGAAACGGTTTTAGACCGTTTACGATGTATCGGTGAGCTTGCTATAGTAGTGGCTAGTCTCCAGAAAAAGGATGACTGTTTGTATGATTTAGCCCGATCGGCAAGGAGGCCACTGGAGCTATATTATGTTTTGCTGCGCTGGCTCTTACGAGAACAGGAAGATCCAAAT
>JAYKJG010000119.1:0-2658 GCA_035286285.1 Prochlorothrix sp. | reverse complement strand
CAATTTGGTATAAGTTCTGCGAGGAAGTCGGTTGGCGTGTGAATAATTCGTGGGTATCGTATTCAGATCTGGATTGGGGTAGTACGAGTGTACCTGGGCACCTCCCTGCACCTCTGGGTAGGAGCCGATGGTTCTGGTTTGTTTGCAACTGGGTTTTACTTATGTGTCTCTTCTTTTGCCTCGAGACTTGTGAAGTGTAACCTATAAGGCTTTCCGGCGATTCTGAACAATTTCTATACGCAAAATAACTGATAGTTTATGATCCGATCCTTTGCCTGTAAGCAGACCCGTCTCTTGTTTGAGGGAGGCGATCCGCCGAAATTTCGGGCTTTCAAAGAGATTGCGATCCGAAAGCTGACCCAACTGGATGCTGCCCAAACCCTAGCGTTTCTACAATCGCCCCCCGGTAACCAACTGGAAGCCCTGAAGGGCGATCGTAAAGGGCAATACAGCATTCGTATTAATCGCCAGTTTCGCCTCTGCTTTGGCTGGACAGACCGTGGCCCCGTCGATGTTGAAATTGTTGATTATCACTAAAGGAAGCTAGACCCCGATGGACCGACCCACTAACCAAATGCGACCCGTACATCCCGGTGAAATCTTGCGGGAAGACTTTTTAGTGCCCCTAGGGATGGGTGCGGAAGCGCTAGCCCTCGCCTTGCACCTCCCCACAATGCAAATTCAAGAGATTTTGAACGAACAGCGATCGATCACTGCCGACATCGCCGAGCGCCTCACCCGCTACTTTGGCGGAGATGCCACCTCATGGCTTGTCCTCCAGGCCACCTATGACCTCAAAACCCTGAATACTCGCCAAGCGATCTACGAGCAAATCCAACCACGTCAAGCTACTGCTCTCCCTCAAGCGTAGAATGCGCTAGGCATCCAAAATTATGCCAGAAACCTGCCCCTACACCGGAAACTCCCTCAGATCCCAGGTTTCCCCTCAACCGAAGCCAGCCCCTGAACAGCCCCACCAGAGAACCCTGGGATCTCTGATTTCCGACGATCGCCACACCCCTCCACCGCAAAAACCCTGTACACTCTCTCCTGATCCCTTCAATTACCTCTCACCATGACCCTCTCACCGCAACTCCTGAGCGCCGTCACCCTCGGCGACCTCTCCCTCAAAAACCGCGTTATCCTTGCCCCCCTCACCCGCGCCCGTGCCGGAGTTGAACGCCTCCCCAACGCCCTCATGGCAGAGTATTACCAACAGCGGGCCTCAGCGGGTTTGTTAATCAGTGAAGCAACCGTAGTCTCCAAACAAGGGATTGGCTGGCCCAATACACCGGGAATTTACAGCGAAGAGCAGGCAGAAGCCTGGAAAACCGTCACTGATGCCGTCCATCGTGCGGGGGGCTTAATGGTCCTGCAACTGTGGCACTGTGGCCGCGCTTCCCACAGCTACTTCCAGGAAGGCAACCAGCCCCCCGTCGCACCGTCCGCGATCGCCATCAACGGCGATGGAGTCCATACCCCAGCAGGGAAATTGCCCCATGAAGTGCCCCATGCCCTGACGATCGCCGAGATTCAGCAAACGATCGAGGACTATCGCCAAGGCGCAGCCCTTGCCAAGGCCGCAGGGTTTGATGGGGTAGAAGTCCATGGGGCTAACGGCTACTTGATTGATGAGTTTTTACAGTCCAAAACCAACCAGCGGGAAGACGAGTACGGCGGCAGCATCGAGAAGCGCTATCGCTTTTTGCAAGAAGTCCTAGAAGCAGTCCTGACGGAGTGGCCTGTGGGGCGAGTGGGGGTGCGTTTGTCGCCCAATGGGGTCTTTAACGACATGGGATCGCCGGATTACCGCGAAACCTTCACCACCGTAGCCCAGAAGCTCAATTCCTACGGCTTAGCCTATCTGCATATTATGGATGGCCTTGGCTTTGGCTTCCATGAACTGGGGGAACCGATGACCTTGGCGGACTTCCGGGCGGTCTATGACCATCCGCTGGTGGGCAATTGTGGCTATACCCAGGAGACTGCGGAGGCGGCGATCGTTGCCGGTCAAGCAGACTGCATCGCCTTCGGTCGGCCCTATATCAGCAACCCCGATTTAGTGGAGCGCTTCGCCCAGGGTTGGCCCTTAGCGGAAGGGACGGTGGAGACATGGTATGCAGGTGAGGCCGTAGGCTACACCGATTATCCGGTCTATTCTGGTTAGGTTTTACCTTTAATACCAAATCCGACTAATCTCGATTCGTTTTGGTAGGGGCAATCCCCCCGTGGTTGCCCCTGGATTTGGCTGGTCGAGGGTCGGCACCCTTCGGCACCGCTCAGGACAGGCAGGGGCACGACCCCTACCCGTTTATTCTGTTTCAGGCTCAACGGATTTGGTATAAGCTCTCCCTCAGTCTCCTGCTCTGTGTGGGAATCCCCCAAAGGTCACTGAAGCGCCTTGACTCAGACCGATTTCAGCGGGGGAGATCTCAGGATGACGCTGGAGCGTCGGGGAGGCATTCCCACGCCGGAGCGTGGGAGCGAGAAACGCCGGAGTGTGGGAACGAGGCACGCGATCGCGGGGGAACGAGGCAGAGTTTTTGGCTAAACGGCAGCAAAAAACCGGGGTTCTCGCAGTGGTTTAGAGAATCCCCGGTTTTTGAGTTTAGGGAGAGGATTAGGCTGAAGCCTTACGCATCCGGTGCAGGGCTATTG
>JAYKJG010000118.1:0-8358 GCA_035286285.1 Prochlorothrix sp. | reverse complement strand
CAAACAATTCTGCCTGGGGCGCGAAAACCACGACCCTACAAGACTTGTGGGATCGTAGGGGTCAGGTTTCCTGACCTGCCCTCTGCGCCTAGGCTTGACCCACTTTTGCCAGTCAATCAGCTTGGTTGGTCGGGTGCCTTTCACTTTGGAACCCTCGGCCTAGGGTAGGGGTAGGGGTCGCGCCCCCGTGCCGACCCTCTTAGCGGCCCAAAACCGGGGCAACCACGGGGGGATTGCCCCTACCGACTGGGTGAATCTGCCAAAGTGAAATGGACCCGGTTTGTCCTTAGACTAGCTTTCAAGTAAACGGAGAGAGAGGGATTCGAACCCTCGGTACGGCCTTACGTACCGTACAACAGATTAGCAGTCTGCCGCTTTCAACCACTCAGCCACCTCTCCACAGGTGTTGTGCCATCATAGCAGATGTTTGCCCAAGTCGGTGAGGGGGATTGCAAACTTTTTTAATCCCCTCTAACGCCTCTGCACCCCCTACCACCTAATCCCAGGCTTACAGACCTGCATCTGCTTTGCAGGTTGCCAAAATCTGCTGATCCAGGTCACTCATCCCTGCTAGCGCCTGAAACCCTTCTAAACCCAGGGGCACTTGGGGATCCTGGGCGGCGATCGGTGCCGTGGTGTCCACGGGCAGACCGTAGGCGTAGGTTTCCGCTGTATAGCTATCGGTAATGGTCAGGGCCAGACGATCGGCCTTCACCTCTCCCTGGAAGCAGTCAAAGGAAGATGAAGGCATATAAAATCCGCCCACAACGGTATCTGCATTCGCCTCAAAGACCAGATAAGCTTGACCGATTTGATCCCGCTCCGGTGACTGACCATAGACATAGGTGCCATCGGGCCAATGATCCGGGTAGGCTGCGGTTACCGGGGAAGACAAAGCCATGGTCGCGGCAGCATCAACGGGTGAGTTGGGGGTTGACGCATGGGCAGAACTCGTATAGGGTGTAGCAGCGCTAACGGCTAGGGCTGCAATGACGAGGGCGAGGGAGTTAGCAGCCGAGGAGATGATAGATTGAAGTGCTAGAACTGGGGCGGTTAGGTTTTGCATATTCTGTTCCTGGGCAACGCGATCGAGTTGGAGGGGAAAGCAGAAGCAGAGCGAGACGGGGAGATTAAAACGAAGACAGCGCTGAATCCACCGATTTAGCGTTCTTGGGTCAGTGTTTTGGGCTGTTGAACCCTTTGTTATTATCATTGCTGAACTCTGGGGGAGTTGCAGTGATGGGACGGTTTGGGAACTGTGAGGTTGGGGAGGTGTGGATGTGACGATCGCAGGGTGCAGATGTGATATCACCCCAAAAGTTGGGTCTTTTTGACCTGGGTCGTCACGGGTCCAAAAGTTGACAATCTGTTGTGTCAATGGACAATTACTATACGTCGCACCTCATTTGGAGTAAGGATCCAGTCCTCTATGACCCTCAGCTTGCAGACCATTCAGCCCTCTGGCATCTTTGACGGAACGGCAGCCCAGTCCTTCCATGGGGATCTCGCCCAGGCTCTGACCCAAAACCCCGATGCGATCGTGGTTGATTTTCGGAACACCTCTTTTATTGACAGTTCTGGCTTGGGCGCATTGGTTTCAGCCCAAAAAAAGGTGCGATCCCAGGGCAAAAAACTTCTGTTTTGTCACCTCAATGCCCAAATTAAGATGATCTTTGAATTAACAAGCTTAGATCAAGCCTTTGCTATCTTTAATGATCTAGAGGAGGTGAAACAAAGCCTTACCTAGCGACAAGTGAGTCTTGCGAGGGTGAGCCTTGTGAGGGTGAGCCTTGTGACGGTGGGCCTCGTGAGGGTTCAGCCTACGGTGCAGCCGAGCGATCGGGCAGTTTAGACCAGACAGACGGATAATCTTCCCCAACCCCCCATTGCTGCATGGGGGTCAGCTAGCCTGACCCCGCCTTAACCCGCCTCTGTTGGGTCCATTGCCTTGGGGTTAATCCTCTGGGGTTCCATTGCCTTGGGGCAATCCCCACCGCTTCCCGCCCTGGCTCTACCCTCAGCCCAACCCTTTGCCTTTCTGCCCTTCGACCTTAGCCGACACGATCGCCATGACAGACACTGATATGACGACCCCTGATATGACGACCCCTGATATGACGAGGACCGATATGACGAGGACCGATATGACAAGCACTGATATGACGAGGACCGCTATGACGGATACAGAGCACGTTAATTATATTGAGATTATCGAGACGGTTATCACCAGTCTGCGGGAAGAGGGATCAGCCATGGTTAGCCATAACCAGGAGGGTGGCTATCTGTGGAAGTTTAACTATGGCAGTGTTGAGGTGCTGGTGCAGTTGTCGGGCCTGACCGATGACGATACCCTCATGGTGTGGTCTTCAATTTTGCCCGGACCCTTCAAGAATGAACTGGAGCTATTGCGCAAACTGATGCAGTTAAACGGAGGAGAAACCCTAGAGGCACGTTTTGCCCTTATTCAGAACCAAATCGTGGTCCTGACCTCCCGCACGGTGGCAGATTTGTCGCCTGGGGAAATTTCCCGTGCAGTGACGATCGTGGCAACCCTTGCCGATGACTATGACGATCTGCTGCTGGCTGAGTTCAAATAGCCCTACTGAAGCAGGGCATCCAAGAGTACATCACCACCGTAGCGAATGACATCAGTGCAGGGGAGGCCGGTGTCGGCTTGGGCCTGGGCGATCGCGGTCTGGGCCTCGGCATCCCTTAAGCCAAAGGTATTAAGGGCAACACCAACGACACGGGCGGGGGTAAAGAGACCGGCAGCGGTGGCAAGGGTTTCGTAGAGGGCGATCGCTGCTGGTAAGGGTGGAATCCAGAAATCGGGAAGTTTGTGGATATGGGTTTGGCTGGGGCGGTGAACGAGGATCAAATGGGTTGCTTGGGATCCGCGCAGTAAGGGCAAGGGAGCGGTAGAACTGGGGTGAAATAGGGAACCTTGGCCTTCCACAAAGATAATATCAGCGTTATTGCCGTGGTTTAGCACCTGCTGCTGTACGGCTCCGGCAGCAAAATCGACCCGAATCGCATCCAAGGGAATGCCGCTGCCTTGAATCATAATCCCGGCCTGCCCCGTGGCCACAAAGGCCGATTTTAGTCCCCGATCCCGCGCTAAGCGCTCCAAAGTCAACCCGGTGGACATTTTGCCCACCCCCATATCGGTCCCCACCATGAGCACCCGCCGACAGGTGAGGTTACGGGCGGAGCCGTTGGCGGTGGTTAAGCCTGTGGGTTCCTGTCGCAGATCCCAAACCCATTGCTGGGCGGGATTGACGGTTTGTAGATGGGCGGCAATTGTCGGATCTACCCCTAATTTCTGGTGCAATCCGTTCACAACCGACAGCCCTGCTTTGACCCCCTGCCGTACTTCTTCTAGCCACGCTTCCGGCAATTGTCCCCCCAGCGGTGCAATGCCAATGAGCAAGACATCGGGTTGGTACGGCAAGGCTTCGGTCACGGAGGCGACGATCGGTACCTCCCGATCGATCCCCGTAATCTCCCGCAGGTTTTGTCCTGCACTGTCGGCATCAATCACGGCGACGATCGGCCCTTCCCGGTATCGCAACAAAGCAAGACCCGTTTTACCATCGGTGCTTTGGGTGCCCTGGGGTAGAAACAGTGCGACTCGATGTTGTGGAGTTAGCATAGGATAGATTTTGGTAGATAGGGTCTATAAAGCTGTATCCATGGCGAGAATACCTCAAAACCTGGGTACCGCTCAGGTCTTTGGTTCTCGGTGCTTAGCGGTTTACCGCTCAATGGCATACACTAGAGAGTACCCACGAAGCGCAATCTATCCTTTACCTTATCTTTGACATTAGAGGAGCTATCGGATGGCAACTACCCCAGAAGAAGTTTGGCAATTATTGGGAGAATTGGTGCAAGCCCAGAAAGAAACCGATCGTCGGTTGAAGGAATTGGGCGAAGAAACCGATCGCCGACTAAAAGAGCTAGGCGAAGAGACCGATCGTAAATTCAAGGAATTTGCCCAAGAGGCCGATCGCCGCAGCCAAGAGACCGATCGTAAATTCAAGGAATTTGCCCAAGAGGCCGATCGCCGCAGCCAAGAGGCCGATCGCCGCAGCCAAGAGGCCGATCGCCGCAGCCAAGAGACCGATCGTCAGTTACAGGAGACCGATCGTCAGTTACAGGAGACCGCTCGCCAGTTACGGGAGACCGATCGTCAGCTACGGGAGACCGATCGTCAGCTACGGGAGCTAGATGAGCAAGTTAAAGAATTAGGCAAGCAAATGAAGGAGTTGGGTAGACAAGTGGGGGGCTTGGGGGCCAAATTTGGGAGCTTTACGGAGGGGATGGCTTACCCCTCCATGGCACGGATTTTGCAGGAGCAATTTGGCATGGACTGCGTGGGGCCAAGGGTGCGGCGGCGGCGCAATGGTCAAGAAATCGAGCTTGATGTTTTGGCCTATGCCAACAGCGATCGACAGGCTGTCTATGTGGTAGAAGTCAAAAGTCATCCTAGGGAAGAGTCGATCGAGCAAATGCGGCGTTTGTTACAGCGATTCCCGGAATTTTTCCCCGAACATCACGATAAAGCTCTCTATGGCATTCTAGCGGCAGTGGATGTGTCGGCGGCGGTGCGGGAGCAGTTTTTAGCGGAAGGGCTGTATGTGGCTCGGATTGAGGATGAGGTTTTTGCTTTGGATGTACCGGAGGGGTTCCAGGCGCGATCGTGGCCCTAGGGCAAGGAGACCCAAGGGGGCGTTGCCCCCAACACGCCGTTCAATCAGCCCTGAGCGCGATCGATCGCCGCACTGTAACGGACGACTTTCGGCTAGACCAAAGCGGGAGTGAGTGCCGTGCCAGACAAGCTAAAGGCTCGGACTTCGGTGATTTTGACTGGAACCAGTTGGCCTTTGAGTGCGTTAATATCCCCCTCGCAGAAGGTCAGGCGGTTGGTACGGGTGCGGCCCATGACTTGGTTTGGGGTTCTGGGATTCACCGCTTCGACGAGGATTTCTTCGATGCGATCGCCGTAGCGCTGCGATCGTTCCGCCGCCTTAGTCGCCACCAAATGATTCAGCCGCTGAAGCCGATCGGCCTTGACTTCTTCTGAAAGTTGAGCGTCCCAGGTTGCAGCCGGAGTATTGGGGCGGGGGGAGTAAGCGGCAGTATTAAGCTGATCGAAGCCAATATCTTCAACTAAACGCAGGGTATCTTCAAATTGGGCTTCTGTTTCGCCGGGAAAGCCCACGATCGCATCGGCACTAATGGCCGCATCGGGCAGATACTGGCGTACCTTGTCGATAATCTGGCGGTAGCGCTCTTGGGTATAGCCCCGGCCCATGGCCTTAAGGATCTCGTTATTGCCGGACTGGAAGGGAATATGGAAATGTTCGCAAACCTTGGGTAACTCAGCACAGGCCCGGATCAGACGCTCGGTGAAGTAGCGGGGGTGGCTGGTGGCAAAGCGAATGCGATCGATTCCCGGAATATCATGGACAAAGTAGAGCAAGTCCGTCAGGGTGTGCAAATGGCGACCTTCCGGCGTACTGCCCGGTAAATCCCGCCCGTAAGCGTCAATATTTTGCCCCAGTAGCGTCACTTCCCGGTAACCCCGACGACCTAATTCCTCCATTTCTGCCCGAATTGCCGCCGGAGTCCGCGACTGCTCTACCCCTCGCACCCCTGGCACCACACAATAGGTACAGCGCTCATTACAGCCATAAATCACATTAACCCAGGCCGTAACCTCACTATCCCGCCGGGGCTGGGTAATATCCTCCATAATATGGACTGGCTCTGTTGCTACCAGTTGGCTACCGTTAAAAACCTGCTCTAGCAAGTCCTGGAGGCGGTTGGCGTGCTGTGGCCCCATCACCAAGTCCAACTCTGGTACCCGCCGCAACAGTTGCTCCCCCTCCTGCTGGGCGACACATCCCGCCACAATGAGCGTCAAGTTGGGATCCTGCTGTTTTCGCTTGGCCTGCCGCCCCAGATAGGAGTAAACCTTTTGTTCGGCGTTGTCGCGGATTGTACAGGTGTTGTACAGCACTAAATTGGCTTCTAGGGGTTCTTCAGTCCACTCAAAGCCCATATTTTCCAAAATTCCGGCCATACGCTCGGAGTCGGCTTTGTTCATTTGGCAGCCGAAGGTGGTGATGTGGTAGCGGCGAGGGGTGGGAAGGACCATGGGGGGTACGGGTAGACAAGGCAAGGTGGACAAAAAACGGGCAAAAGGCACCTTCCATGCTAGCAAATTCTTCTCCATCTTGGGCGTTGCGCGGCTTCTCGGCTCAGGTACGGTGGCGACTACTGGCAGACAGTTGGTTAGGGTTAACTTACCGATTGGGCCTGTTCTAGGCTAAGTTGTCGCAGTTCGTTGAGAGTCTGAGCTTGGGTTGCTGTTTGAGTCATGATCTCGTCTCAAGAAGCTACCAGGGCAGGATTTCGCCGTTGGCGTGCCAAAAGGTGCCGGAATTACTGAGGTCGAGGGTATCAATGCGGGCGAGGAGTCCCCGGACGGATTCCTGGGGGCTGATGCCGCTGGGGATGAAATGGGTCATGGGGGTGCTGACGAGGCCGGGGTGGAGGATGGCTACGGCGATGCCCTGGGGTTTGAGGTCGTGGGCGAGGGATTTTCCGGCCATGGAGAGGGCAACTTTGGACATGCGGTAGCCATAGGAGCTACCAGAGGTGTTGTCGCCGATCGATCCCATGCGGCTGGTCATCAGGATGACTTTGCTGCCCGATCGTAGGTTTCCCAGCAAGCGATGGGTGACCCGCAGCGGCCCTAGGGCATTGACTTCAAATTGCCGCCGAATGCTCTCAAAATCGAGGTCTTTGAGGGTCACTCGCTCTAGAAGACCGGCATTGTTAATCAGTACGTCGATCGTGTTGCCTTGGAGCCGATCGGCCAGGGTATTCACCGCTGCATCTTCGGTAATGTCCACCCCGGTTTCGACCCGCACGCCCAGTGCGTCCAGTTCTGGCGACGATCGGCGACAGACTGCAATGACTGTTTCGCCCCGTTTCTGGAGTTGGCGGCAATATTCAAGGCCAATGCCGCTGTTTGCGCCGGTAATGAGATAGGTTGCCATAGTTTTCGGTTAGGAAAGGCGTATTGAGGAGAGGAGGGTTAGGAGTGACACGGTTGCGTCGAGGGAGGTATTCCCCCGCTCCGGCGGGGAATGGGAACCATGCAATGGAGCTAGGGTGAATGGGATAGGATCCCGCAGCTAGAGGCTATTGGGATCAAGGCCCAACTCCCTTAACTTGGCGGCTAGCCGATCGGCCCGTTGGCGTTCTTGCTCGGCCCGTTGGCGTTCCTGTTCGGCCTGTTGTTGGGCCTGTTCGGCCTGTTGTTGAGCTTGTTCGGCTTGGTGCTGGGCCTGTTCGGCTTGGTACTGGGCGTGGGCAGTGCGTTGGCGTTCCTGGGCAACCCGTTCATCCCCATGGGGCAGGAGATTGCCGTGGGAGTCCCACCAGCGCAGCCAGGGTAGGGTTTGGTTGAGGTAAGAGCCGTGCCAGATGCCCAACTCTACGCCGATCGGGGGAATGGGGAAATGGTCCCGATCGTTGGGTGTACAGCGTTGATAGTGATTGCCACTGAGTTCGTAGACTTCCACTGAAGCATGGTCTACCTCATAAATTGCATAAAACGGTACCCGAATCGCCTGTTCATAGACCCAAAACTTGCCTGCTTTTGTATTTTCTGCCGCTAATGGCGAGGTTCTATCCCGTTCTTCGGCACCGGTCCCAGACACAAATTCAATCACAATCAAAGGCGCGACAATTTCTTGCCACATGACATAGGAGCGTCGCCGTTGACCTGCCAGCAGGGGAGGCACATTGGGCACGTAGAACCAGTCGGGAGCCTCGGCCCCGCGCTCTAGAGGATCGGCCAGTCGCCAGTAAATGCCGCAGTCTTGGCCAATGGCATACTGGCGATCGGGATGGAGCACATCCAGGGTGGGGCGGATAGAGTCGGTGAGCAGGAGGCTCTGGGGGTGTTCTTGGAAGTTTTTCACAAAGCTGCCATCGCTTTCAGGAAGTTGGGTATGATCCGGTAGGGTCAGCAGGGGCTGGGGTATGGCGATCGTCATAGCAAGGCTCCCACAGAGGTATTGTTGCTTAGAAGGCACCTCGATTAATTGTGGCGGGCGGCGAAGCCCCCCGCCACAAACCAGATTCTTTCGTGGGTCACTGGGCAAAAATGTGGATTTTTCGAGGTGCCCTAGAGTATCTTGGGCTTAGAGTATCTTGGGGGGTCCATTTCACTTTGGCAGATTCACCCAGTCGGTAGGGGCAATCCCCCCGTGGTTGCCCCGGTTTTGGGCCGCTAAGAGGGTCGGCACGGGGGCGCGACCCCTACCCTAGGCCGAGGGTTCC
>JAYKJG010000117.1:0-3564 GCA_035286285.1 Prochlorothrix sp. | reverse complement strand
AACCAAGCTGATTGACTGGCAAAAGTGGGTCAAGCCTAGGCGCAGAGGGCAGGTCAGGAAACCTGACCCCTACGATCCCACAAGTCTTGTAGGGTCGTGGTTTTCGCGCCCCAGGCAGAATTGTTTGTCAGTCAACGAGCGAACCAAGACAAGCTTGGGTTGCGCGACAGGCGTTGTGGCTCAGAGGGACAGCAGTGGCTCAGAGCGACAGCATTTGTGGCGAATATTTGCTACACCAGAGTGAGGGGATTTGGGGTCTGGCCCGGAACTCCCCGATGCCCTTTGCTGGAGCCTTGACCTATGTGTATTTGTATTAACTGTACCTATGTCGATCGCTGCACCACCTACCACGCCGTTGAACACCAACACCAACAGCCTCACCTAACAGCAGCCCCGACTTTTGAGCCGGTGAATCCCAGCATTAATGTCAATATTCGCACGGGTTCCGATCCCCTAGAAATTGAAATGGAGTGGGATGTGGTGGGATGCGATAGTTTTGCGGCGGACATGGGAAAATGGGCACGCCTACGCCCCGGTGAACTGATTCCCACCTAGGATGATGGGCACGGGCAACGGGTTTCATCCCCGCGATGCTCCCCCTGTCTTGCTCCCCGTCGTGTGTTGCTATGCTGCTGGATTCCCCAGAAATTGCGGCTTTATCTGCTGAGCCAGTTCTTAACCCTATGCTTGTCCACTCCCCCGATCGCACCTCCACGGCGGTGGCGGTAGAGCCTACGATCGCGCCCTCCCCTTTGCACTCCGCCTATGGCCTTGCCCTCCATACAACGACCCCGGCTTTGGGGTTGGCCCTGGGGGGGGTGGGGTCGGCTGAGGTGCCCTGTCGGTGGCAGGTGTGGGAGTTGGGGCGGGAGTTGTCAACGCAGTTGCAGCAGGTTTTGGGGGATTTTTTGGGGCCACAAACTTGGGCGACGGTGGCTTGGGTGGCAGTGGCCCAGGGGCCGGGGGGCTTTACGGGGACACGGCTGGGGATGGTGACGGCTCGGACTTTGGCCCAGGCGCTGGAGGTGCCGCTCTTTCCAGTGTCTACGCTGGCGGCACTGGCGTGGGAGTATTGGGAGCAGCGGGGGGATTGGAGTCAGCCGGTTGCCGTGACGTTACCGGCGCGGCGGGGGCAGGTGTATGGGGCGGTGTACCAGGGGCGGGGGCGGGGGCAGTTGCCCCAAGGGCGGGTGAGCGATCGGGTTTTTACGCCGAAGCAGTGGCAGGCGGTTTGCTTAGCGTATCCCGATGCCGTGGCGATCGATCGGCCTGTTAATCTCGATCGCGCCCATCCAGCCTCAGCCCCAGTTTCCCCGTCTCTAGCCCCAGCCTCTCCCCCAACCGCGATCGATCCCCCTCCCCAACCAGACCCCGAAGCCAATGCAGTGACGGCTGTCTTTGCCCTGGCCCGCTTGGCATGGCTCCAGGGCGATCGGCCCCATTGGTCTACCGCACTGCCGTTCTATGGCCAGTCACCGGTTTAGCACGACCCAGAGGGGGACACGGCCCCGTCAGGAACAGCGACGCTGGGCCAAGCGGTTGCGGCACCAAGTGGGGCAGGCGATCGCCGATTATGGCTTGATTGCAGCGGGCGATCGGGTGATGGTCTGTGTGTCCGGCGGCAAAGATTCCCATGTTCTGCTGGATCTCTTGCTGCAATTGCAGCGGCAGGCTCCGATCGATTTTGAACTGTTCGCCGTGAACCTAGACCAAAAGCAGCCCGGATTTCCGGCGGAGGTTTTACCCCAGTATTTTCAGCAACGTGGCGTAGCCTATCGCATTATTGAAGAGGACACCTACAGCCGCGTCACAGCCCAGATTCCCCCTGGAAAAACCTACTGTAGCCTGTGTTCTCGGTTTCGGCGGGGGATTTTGTACCGGGTGGCCCAGGAGGAAGGCATGACCAAAATTGCCCTGGGTCACCACCGAGATGACAGCGTGGAAACCCTGTTTTTGAACCTGTTCTATACGGGCCAACTCAAGGCCATGCCGCCCAAACTCCACAGCGATGACGGTCAAAATACGGTAATTCGGCCCCTAATTTACTGTGCAGAGGCCGATATTGCCCACTATGCCGAACTGTGCCGGTTTCCGGTTATTCCCTGCAACCTGTGCGGCTCCCAGGACAATCTGCAACGGGTCCAGATCAAGGCAATGCTCCAAGCCTGGGAACGGGAGCACCCCGGACGCATTGAAACGATTTTCCGCAGCTTGCAAAATGTGGTGCCTTCCCACTTGGCCGATCGCCGCTGGTGGTCTGGGTTTGAGTCCTAAAAGAATCCCCGATCGGGGTTCCCGGCAAGGGTAGAAAACCGTCGAGAAAATCCCAACAACCGCCCTCCCCCCCCGCTCGAAAAATCGGTCTAATAGAACACAGTTCCCTGTGATGTCGTCCTGTGTCTGTGACGCTTCAGCCCAGAGTTAGCACATAACCAGCACGTAACCAGCACATAGCCACCACATAACCATCACATAACCAGCACACAAAAGGCGGACACGATCGCAGTGCCTGCACCAGTTTACCCCTTACACCCCCAGTATTATGGCAATTCGTGACAAAAATAACACTCCTCGCCGCTTTTCAATCTCTAGTATTCTGTTTCTATTAGCGGGGGTCTTTTTCCTGCTCAATGCCCTCTCTCCCTTGTTCCTGAATCCTTCTATCCCCCAAGTGCCCTACAGCTTCTTCATCGACCAAGTGGAAGATGGCAAGGTGGCGCGGGCCTATGTGGGCCAAGATGAGATCCGCTATCAGCTCAAGGATGTTGATTTAGATGAAAATCAGACCCAAATTCTGCGAACTACGCCGATTTTTGACCTAGAGCTACCCCAGCGCCTTGAAGACAAGGGCGTTGAGTTTGCAGCAGCACCCCCACCGAAAAGTAACTGGTTTACAACGCTCCTCGGCTGGGTGATTCCACCCTTGATTTTTGTGGGGATTTTCCAGCTTTTTTCGGCGCGTCAAGGAGGGGGTGCCCAGGGTGCTATGTCCTTTACCCGCAGTAAGGCCAAGGTCTATGTGGAGGGAGAATCGACCAAAGTCGGCTTTGATGATGTGGCTGGAGTCCAGGAAGCCAAGGCAGAATTGCAGGAAGTGGTGGAATTCCTCAAGAATCCCCAGCGTTTCATTGATATCGGTGCCCGCATCCCCCGTGGAGTGCTTTTAGTTGGTCCTCCGGGAACGGGTAAAACGCTGCTGGCGAAGGCTGTAGCCGGTGAGGCGGGGGTGTCTTTCTTCAGTATCTCCGGTTCTGAGTTTGTGGAGCTATTTGTGGGGGCAGGTGCTGCGCGGGTGCGGGATCTCTTCGCCCAAGCAAAGCAGAAAGCGCCCTGCATCATTTTTATTGATGAGTTGGATGCGATCGGCAAGTCCCGCGCCAGTGGGGGTATGTATGGCGGCAATGATGAGCGCGAGCAGACCTTGAACCAGCTTTTAACAGAAATGGATGGTTTTAGCGTCGGAGATGGGACTGTGATCGTCCTAGCGGCAACAAACCGCCCTGAAACGCTGGATGCGGCGCTGCAACGTCCAGGACGCTTCGATCGCCAGGTTTTGGTCGATCG
>JAYKJG010000116.1:0-2798 GCA_035286285.1 Prochlorothrix sp. | reverse complement strand
TTGGGCTTGTTCGGCGGTGAGCCAGTCGATGAATTGCTGGGCGGTGCGGCCCGATCGGCCATTGTGGCGGGTGGCCCATTGCAGGGCGCGGAAGCTGAGGTCATCGGGGGAAAGGGTCAGTCCGGCGAGGTGGGCGCGGTGGTGGACGATCGCCAAATAGGTGTCCTGGTCCGGGGGTTCAAAGGTGAGGGTAAGGCCGAAGCGATCGCTAAAGGAGAGCTTTTCCTGGACCGTATCCCAGCGGTGGATCTCGTCCGCATCCTGGGCGCGGGGCCGCTCTTCAAAATATTCCCGCACCAAATGGCGACGGTTAGAAGTGGCATAAACCACCACATTAGGCGGACGGGCGACGATATTGCCCTCTAGAACCACCTTCAGCGCCTTAAAGGCTTCGTCATCCTCCTCAAAGGAAAGATCATCGACAAAAACAATGAATTTCTGGGGTAAGTCCCGCAGGCGATCGATCATGCGAGGCAGTGCCCCCAACTGCTGTTTCATCACCTCCAACAACCGCAATCCCCGCGCCCCATACTCCGGCACCAACGCCTTCACCAACGATGATTTCCCGGCCCCGCGACTGCCATAGAGCAGCACATTGAGAGCCGGTTGCCCCGCCAGTAAAAATTCCGTATTTTGCACCAATTGCGCCTTGGCATGGTCATAGCCCACCAATTGCGCCAACCGCACCCGATCGGGGTGGGCCACCCCCTGCCAGCCTTCGCCGCTCCCTGCCCCTGCTGCGGTGCCCTGGCCCCAGCGGAAGGCCCAAAACTGGCCCCAAATGCCAACCCCTTGGCGGCGGTAGTGCTGGGCAAGGGAGTCTAGGGCGGTGCCCCAATCAGGGGCTTGGCGGAGGTGTTCCCCAGCGGGGGGGAGGGGCTGGGCATCGCGCTGCCAGGGCAAAAGGGGCTGGGGGCAAAGTTGGAGGCTTTGGCAGTGGGCACTGAGGGCGACGGGATCCCAGCAGGCGATCGCCTGGAGGGTTTGCAAATCCTGGGCGGCGGCTTGGACCAGGGCGGGGGGAAGGGCGGCGGGATCCTGAAATTGGACCGCACGGCTCCAGGGGTTATCGGCCTGGAGAATGGCCGCAATGAGCCAATCGCCCCAGGATCGATCGATCGCCGCCAACTCCCGAAACCACTGGCCATAGAGCAGCCCGATCGCCGCTGGATCCGGCTCGGTTAAGCACAGCGATCGGCCCAAATCCAACCAAAGCTGCCCCAAGGGCTGGTGCAGGATTTCGGCATAAACCAAGAGGCTGTGGGCCTGGAGCCAGGTCGATCGCAGGTCAAGGGTCATGGGCTTGGGGCTGAACAGGGCTTAAGAGGGCTGAGGGGAACGTAGCAGATTGGCCCCCATTATCGCGACTTTTGGACAAATTTGCCGCAAGGACTTCTGTCACAGAACTTTAAGCCTTTCCTTAGTTCTAGCTCTCCCAGCCCCCAACAATGCTACGGTAACTGCGGGTTTGTGGGCCGTGTCCCCACGCTCACCTTTGAAGATAAAAATCATAACTCTCGACAAAAACAATACTATAGTTGCCAAGGGGGATTGCGGTTTGCGCTCCTGGTGATTTTAACCTGTGATATGAGGAGGACAGGACAAATTGGAAAGCCATAAGGAAAGAATCCTAGTCGTCGATGATGAAGCCAGTATTCGGCGCATCCTAGAAACACGCCTGTCAATGATTGGCTACGATGTGGTCACTGCGGCTGATGGTGAGGAAGCCTTGGAAACTTTCCATCAAGCGGTGCCAGACTTGGTGGTGTTGGATGTGATGATGCCCAAGCTGGATGGCTATGGGGTTTGCCAAGAACTGCGTAAAGAGTCCGATGTGCCGATTATTATGCTGACGGCCCTGGGAGACGTGGCCGATCGGATCACAGGCTTGGAACTGGGGGCCGATGACTATGTGGTCAAGCCCTTCTCGCCCAAGGAGTTGGAAGCGCGGATTCGATCGGTGTTGCGCCGGGTTGAGAAAACCAGTACTTCTGGAATTCCCAGCTCTGGGGTGATTCAGGTCAACGCCCTGCGGATTGATACCAATAAGCGCCAAGTTTACAAGGGAGATGAGCGCATTCGGCTGACAGGGATGGAGTTTAGTTTGTTGGAACTGTTGGTGAGCCGATCGGGAGAGGCATTCTCACGGGCGGAAATTCTCCAAGAGGTTTGGGGCTACACCCCAGAGCGCCATGTCGATACACGGGTGGTCGATGTCCATATTTCCCGCCTACGGGCCAAATTAGAGGACGACCCCAGCAACCCAGAACTCATTCTCACCGCACGGGGCACAGGCTACCTCTTTCAGCGGATTGTAGAACCCGGTGAGGAACGGTAAGCCCTGAAAAAAACCTGGGATGGCCGACTTCGGTAGGGGCAATCCCCCCGTGGTTGCCCCGGTTGGCGCAATCCCCCCGTAATTAACCTGGTTGGCGCAATCCCCCCGTGATTGCCCCAGTTATTGGTCGCCAGGAGGGTCGGCACGGGGGCGCGACCCCTACGGTTGATTGCTCCAAAGTAAATGCACCCACCCGGTAGGGGCAATCCCCCCGTGGTTGCCCCGGCTATTGGTCGCCAGGAGGGTCGGCACGGGGGCACGACCCCTACCCGATAAGGATTTGGTTACTGATGCTGGGCTTCCCTTTGGGTTGCAAAATCCTAACAATTGCAGGCGATTACTCGTCCCGGCTGGGGTAAATGCGTTGGGACAGCAAACGCTCCTCTAGGGCCGCAATGCGGTTATAGGCAGCGGTAAGCTGAGCCGTGAGCCGTTGCACCTGCATATCCAAGGCCAGGGG
>JAYKJG010000115.1:0-15361 GCA_035286285.1 Prochlorothrix sp. | reverse complement strand
ACCTTTTCAAAGCCGTTTCCGCTCCAGTAGGCGGTCATGGCTGCGTTGCTTTGGGTGGAGACCATGCTGTGGTGCTCCTGGGAGTAGCCGTTCCAGATCAGGATGGGGAGGAAGTTGGTGACGGTGGGGTAGGCCGTGTGGAAGTGGGCCATACTGCTGGTGATGTAGGGTTCTCCGAGGCCACCATCGCCGATGGTCACGGGGAAGAGCTTGCCGGGGTTGAGAAAAGCGCCTGCCATGGCGAAATGCTGACCCTGGCCCAGGGGACCGGCGGGATTGAGCAAACCGGGGATAAAGCCGGAGAGGTGGCCGAGGAGGCCGTGGGTTTCCCGAAAGCGATCGCAAAATTGCGCTACGGTATTAATTCCCATTTGCTCTAGGGAGCGATCCAAAAAGACATGGCTATAAAAGCCGGGGGCATGGTGGCCGACTTCGGTGATTAAGTTCTTGTGGCCCAGCATCACGAGGGCGGCGATCGCTTCGGCGGAGCTGGCAAAACCGCCGGGGTGGCCGGATTCTTTGCTGGCGGTGACTTGAAGGGTTAGGTAGCGGAGGGCATCGGCGGTGAGGAGGGTTTGGAAGATGGCGGCGGGGTCGCTGGGGCTGCTGATGGCGGTTTGGTCGGGGCCGATCGCGGGGGTGTGGCCGTGGCTGGCAAAGCTGGGTCGATCGTTGCCAAAGTGGAGGATGCCGTCGCAAAAGGGCGGGGGGGTGGTCATGGGGGGGATACCTCGGTGAAGGGGGTTCGGGGGTTACCCGATCGCCCGGTGTCAATGGTTTGGGTCAAAGCTGCGTCTTCAGGATGGGGAGCGATGTCCGGTTTCCTTGGGGGTATTTTACAACTTTTGCAACATTGGTGTTGTTAAAGTTTCGATCGAACCCTTGTAACAATGCAGCGCTGGCTCAATTCCAGGTATAGTCATAGCCAACTGTTGATCCCAAGCTGGGCACCTTCCCTAAACTTCTGTCCTCCCATGAATATCCTCTTCCTCCATCGCAACTTTCCCGCCCAATTTCGCCACCTTGCCGCCCAACTCGCCCAGAATCCCCAAAATCGCGTCGTTTTCCTCACAGCCCGATCGGAAGACCAACTCAAAGGCGTTGAGAAATATCTCTATCAAGTGACCCGTAGCGTTAGCCCCCAAACCCATCGCTATGTGCGGCCCTTGGAAGAAGCCGTCAACGATGGACAGGCCGCTTGGCGCGTTGCTCACCAACTCCGACAGCAGGGGGGATTTGAGCCAGATGTGATTTATGCCCATATTGGCTGGGGTCCGGGGTTGTTTTTGTTAGATTTATTCCCCAAGGCGCGATATTTGGGCTTTTTTGAGTGGTATTACCATGCACGGGGCAGCGATGCCGATTTTGATCCGGCGGATCCGTTAGATGAGGATGGGGTGGCGCGGATTCGGGTGAAAAATGCGCCGATTTTGCTGGAACTAGCCCACTGTGCTGGGGGAGTTGTGCCAACCCAGTGGCAACATCAGCAATTTCCGGCGGAATTTTGGCCTAAGCTTAAGATTCTGCATGATGGCATTGATACGGGCTTTTTTCAGCCTCAACCGGGTTTGCGGTTACGGTGGGAGGGGTTGGTTGCGCCTCCGGTGACTCCGCCGCCCTCTGGTGTGGCGCTGACCCCCACGATCGAGAATATGCCCTATTTTTGGAGCCGGTCCTTAGATTTGCGCGATTGTGACGAGCTTATTACCTATGTGGCGCGGGGAATGGAACCCTATCGCGGTTTTCCTCAGTTTATGGCAGCAGTAGCCCAGGTGCTTCAGCGGCGATCGACGGCCCAAGTCTTAATTGTTGGGGAAGATCGTGTTGCCTACGGGAAAAGCCTAGCCAACGGCAAAACCTATGCCCAGCAGAGCCTAGAAACGCTGAATTTGCCGGAAACAGTGCAAAATCGTCTTCATTTTACGGGACGCATTCCCTACGATCGGCTGCGGCAGGTTTATCAAGCCTCTGCGGTCCATGTCTACTTGACTCGGCCCTTTGTGCTGTCTTGGTCGATGTTGGAGGCGATGGCCTGTGGGGCGGTGGTGCTGGGGTCGCGGACGGCTCCGGTGGAGGAGGTGATTGAGGAGGGGGTCAATGGCTTTTTGGTGGACTTTTTTGACGTGGAGGCGATCGCCGATCGCCTTGAGGATTTGCTCGATCGACAGGGGGAGCTAGGGCCAGTGCGGCAGCGGGCGCGGGAGACCATTGGCGATCGCTATGATTTAGCCAAGTTGTTGCCGGAACATTTGCGGTGGCTTCAGGGCTGAACTTGAGGCTAACGGGGTTTGAGTAGGACTTGAGTCAATACGTCTTGGTGCATCAGGGCGCGATCGCGCAGAGAATAGATGCGATCGCGGGAGAGAGCCTGACCATTAGCATAGGTTTGCAGCAAAAGCCAGCTAATATCCCGTGATGCCGGGGGAAGCTGGGAGAGGGGGTAGCCCGGTATGTCGAGGCTTTGCATGAGGTGGGTGACCTTAGGGTCGTAGCTGAGGCCCACACAGCGACAGCCTTCGGCGAGGGCCATAATCAAGCCATGGAGCCGCATGGCGATCGTCATTTCTACGCCCTGGAAAATGCCCTTAAGGTGTTGGGGGTGGGTGGGTTCAACCCAGTGATACTCGCCGCTGAGGGTTTGGGCAACGACTTCGAGGGGTTGGCGATCGGCCTGGGGCTGGAAGGGGACAAGTAAAATGCAGGCTCCGGTTGCGGTTTGGAGATCGGCGACGGCTTGCGCTAAGGTGCGTAGTCGGGCCTCCGTCAGCAGGGGATGGGGGCGCAGGTTCAGGGCAATGCGGGGGGCGGGGAGGTTACCCAGGCCGGTGACGGTTTCCGAGGTTAAGGCCCAGACGGGATCCGGTGCTTCGATATAGGGCACTTGCCACTGGGTCAGCAGTTGGGCGGATCCCCCATCCCGGACACTGACCCCGTGGCAGCGGCGGAAGACTTGGCGGGTGAGCCAGCGACTCCAGGATCGGTGCAGGGGACCGATACCCTGTGCCCAAGCAATGGTGCGTAAATTCAAGCGTTGGGCCAGTGCCATGAGGCCGCCGTAGTAAAGGAGGCTTATCAGGCTGGTGCTGTCCTGCATCAGGCTCCCGCCCCCGAAAATAAAGGCTTCTGCCGATCGCAGGGTTTTGAAAACGGCAAAGGCGGAAAAGCGATCGATCGCTTCGACGTTATAGCGACTGCGGGTTTCAACGGGGTTACCGGATAGGACAACGGGAATGGCCGTGGGGGGCAGCATCTGGAGGAGGGTGGCCAGAAGGGCTTCGTCGCCGCCGTTGCCCTTGCCGTAATAGCCGCAAAGCACTACTCGCATTCTACTAGGGTTCTATGGGTGTTCTACTGACGTTCTACGGGTCAGACTATGGATCAGACTATGGGTCAGAAATTTGACCGAAGCGCGGGCTAGGTGTGGACACAGACTTTAGAATTCTAAGCTTGAAGGCGAAGAAATGCCTAGCAAGTTGGAGAGGACGCTTGACGCTCTTCCCGGACCCCATCACCATAGGCTCATTCCCTGCCTCTGCACCCACGGCTTATGACAATGCCCGACCTTGCCCCCCGTCGCCAAGCGCTCTATTGGCGTTTGCTCTCCACGCTGATTAGCGCCAACCATGAAGCCGCGAATTTAGATAACCTAGCCCAGGCGATCGCCGCTGACCTGAATCTACCCCCTGCGCTGCTCGATCCCCGGATCAGTATTGAGCATCTGCTCCAGCGCTACCCCGAATTGGAGCCGGACTTTACCCAACCCTTACTGGCTGCCCAGGGTAAGGACGACCTAGCCGCCTCCGATCGCCCCCCCGCAACTCCATCGCTTCAACCCGATCGGGGGGAGGTCGATGGCGCTTTGGATCTTGGCGACGATCGGCCCAGCCCTGAGCCGCCCCAAGCCTCCCTCCGTCGCGCCCTGGTGATCTCTAAACTGCTCCTCAACGCCCTCGGCCCCAACACCCAAACCCCCAACATCAGCGCGGCCCAATATGCCCAATGGCTCCAGGATGTGCGCTATTTAGAGCAGGCTTTGGGGTATCCGCCCGGTTCTTTGCGCCAGGGGATGGGCGGGGCTGGTGCAGGCCAAGGGTCTGGGCAGGGGGCTGGTGCGGGGGCTGGGGGCAGTCCAGGGAAAGGTGCGGGGACCGGATCGGGGACCGGGGGAGAAGGAGCCGGTACGGGGTTGGGTACGGGCTTTACGGTGACGGATGAGCAACTGCGGGCGACCTTGAAGGCGTTGGAGGGCGATTTGGTGAAGCGGATGGCGCTGCGGGAGGTGTTGAGCGACGATCGGCTGGCTCAGCAGCTTTCTCCGTCGATGCCGCTGGTGGAGCAACTGCTGCGGGATAAGGCCAATCTGTCGGGGACGGCGCTGCGCAATGCCAAGGCGTTGATTCAGCAGTATGTGCAGGAGTTGGCGGAGGTGCTGCGGCTGCAAGTGGTGCAGGCGGTGGCGGGCAAGATTGATTATTCGGTGCCGCCGAAGCGGGTCTTTCGCAATTTGGACCTGAAGCGAACGCTGTGGAAAAATCTGACCAATTGGGATCCACAGCAGCGGCGGTTATTGGTCGATCGGCTCTATTTCAAGCATTCCGCCAAAAAGAAAACGCCAACCCGGTTAATCGTGGTGGTGGATCAGTCGGGGTCGATGGTGGATGCCATGGTGCAATGTACGATTCTGGCTTCGATTTTTGCCGGTTTACCCCTGGTGGATGTGCATTTGCTGGCGTTTGATACCCGGGTTTTGAACCTTACGCCCTGGGTCAACGATCCCTTTGAGGTGCTGCTGCGAACCCAGTTGGGGGGTGGCACCTATATTTACCAAGCGCTACTGGAGGCGGCGCAATTGGTTGAATCTCCCCGAAATACGGCGGTGGTGCTGATTTCTGACTTTTATGAGGGGGGAAGTGATCAGGTTTTGTTTGATTACATTAAATCCCTTAAGGATTCGGGGGTTCACTTTATCCCAGTGGGGGCGATGACCAGTTCGGGCTATTTCAGCGTCAATCAGTGGTTCCGCACGAAGCTGAAGGATCTGGGCACGCCGATTTTGGCGGGTGCGCCTCAGAAGCTGATCCAAGAACTCAAGGCTTTGATTGTGGTTTAGGGGTATGGGAAACGTCAATTTTTATGGCGGATCGAAGAGATGGCCGATCGCAAAGGGAGTCCCTTCCGTAAAATAAGTTGCCAAACGCTACGTTTATCATTGCAGCCGCTGCTGTAGTGCTGTGATGGCCGCTGTTGTCGCTGTTGTCGTTGTTGTTATGGCTACAGTTTTTTGCCGCCGCCCAGTCACAGCGCTGTTGCAACTGCAACCTATTCCCGATCGCACTACTGTACCGGTTCACCATGGGATACGAAATTCGCGCCAAAGTTGACACCTGGCTCAAAGCCCGCAATGTCCAGGGTTCTGCCCTTGCTGAAAACGAGAAATCTTTCTTCGATGCTCCAACCTGCCTCCCGATCGTGGCCTATAAGTCCGAAGGGGATCACCTGTTGGTGACCCTGGGCGTGACCAGCGACGGCCAGCAAATGTTTATCAATGGGCGCACCAACTGGTATGTGTACCGTCCGGCGGTGGAACTGTTGCGGGATGGTCAGCCGATCTCCCTCTCGACCGGGGGAACCTCCAGCGCCAAGGGGGGGGCAACCTCCGAGACCGTGTTTGAAGTTCGCTTGAAGGTTGACACGTTCTTTAAGGCTAAGCCAGAGCAAAGTAACAATCTGAGTGATAACGACAAGGAATTCGTCAAGGCTCAGACTACTTATCCCATCTCGGCCTATAAGTCGGAAGGGGACCATCTGTTGGTGACCCTGGGTAAGGACCAGCAGGGACAACAGGCTTTTGTCAAGGCCCGCACCAATTGGTATGTGTACCGTCCAGCGGTGGATGTGCTGCGGGATGGGGAGGCCATTTCTTTGTCGAACCGAGGGGTAGCAGGGCTGCCCACGGGGGCGGCGGCAACCTCTGGCGGTGGGGTGCCCCCGTGTGGGGTTGAGCTAATTAAGCAGTTTGAGGGCTACGAAAGCAAGGCTTATGCAGACCCCATCTATGGGTGGGAGGTGCCGACGATCGGCTATGGCACCACGGTCTATCCCAATGGCCAAAAGGTGCGCCAAGGGGACACCACCAACCCAACCCAAGCTGAGGAGTATCTGATTCACCACATTGAAGCGACGGCTCGCCCAGATTTGGAGCGCATTCCCACCTGGAGCCGCATGAATGATAACCAGCGGGGCGCAATTTACAGCTTTGCCTATAATTTGGGGTCAGGCTTCTATAAGAGTCCTGGTTTTGAGTCGATTACGCGGGTTTGTGATTCCGTCGATCGCTGGGGCGATTGGGCCTGGATCACGGAGCAGTTTGTCAAGTACCGCAACCCTGGCACCTCTGCGGAGGCGGGTCTGCGTCGTCGCCGTGAGGCGGAAGCCAAGCTCTTTACGTCGTAATTGGGCCTAAACGGCCAGTCGGGGCAATCTCTCTGGGGTTGTCCCGGTTTTGCTTGCACAGGGGAGCCAGGGGGGTGCGACCTCTGCTGAGATTGCGATTCTTCCCCAGGGAGATGCTCCTGTAATGGGGTCAACAGCGCGAAGGGTCGGGGCAATCTCTTGGGGGTTGCCCTTGGGTTGGGGTCGCCCGATCGGGCAAAGGTGGCCAAGAACCGGGGAAACCTCTACGATCGGGCTGATGTTGCTGTAGGTTGTTGTAGGTTGTTGCTGGTGGTTGGTTGCAGGGGATGGGTTACGGGTCATGGGTTGCCGGTGATTGGACTGAGCGATCGCAAGATCATCAACTGCGGACCGATCGAAGTTCCATTGTGGTTTTTTTGAGGTTCTGTTGTGGTCAACAGTTGGTGGCATATCCAGGTTGTGGGGGATCCCATCCTGGAGGATTTAATTTTTTGGCGCTTAGACGACTTCGGCTGTCGGGGTATGGCACGGGAGGCCAAAGGATCCTCCTATTTGGTCCATAGCTATATGCCCCAGGAACAGGCCCATAGCCTCGACTTAGCTGCCTTGGCTTTGCTCCTACGCCAAGATGCGCTGACTTTGGGCTTTGGTGCGCCCCAAACCCAGTGGGGACTCATTGATGAAGAAGACTGGGCCAGTAGCTGGAAAAGCTATTGGCAACCCCAGAATATTGGCGATCGCTTTTTGATTTGTCCATCCTGGCTAGAGCCGCCGGACACCGATCGGCTGGTGATGCGCCTGGATCCGGGGGTTGCCTTTGGGACCGGCACCCACCCCACCACCCAGCTTTGCCTGGAATCCCTGGAAATGCGGGTGTCGAAGGACAGCGAGGCGGTGATTGCTGATATTGGCTGTGGGTCAGGGATTTTGTCGATCGGGGCGGTGATGTTGGGGGCGAAGCAGGTCTATGGGGTTGATGTGGATCCCATGGCGGTTAAGGCGAGCCGCAGTAACCGCGACTTCAACCAGCTTACGGCACAGCAGTTGGTTCTAGGGCTGGGCAGCGTGGAGCAATTGGCGGCTTTATCCGATCAATCCCTCTATTTTGACGGCTTGGTCTGTAATATCCTGGCGGAGGTGATTGTGGATTTAATTCCGGCGATGACGGCGATCGCCAAGCCCCAAGCCTGGGGGGTGCTCAGCGGGATTTTGTTGGACCAAGCCAAGCCGATCGCCGATACTCTGGAGCAAAATGGCTGGACCGTGGCGACCCTGTGGCGACGCAAGGACTGGTGTTGCTTTAATATCCGCAGGAACTAACCCACTCCCCCATACTATGCCTCAGCCGCCTTCCCGGCCCCGATCGACCCAACCCTCGCCTTCGGGCCAAAATCCCCCAGGTCGTCCTCGCGGTACTTCCCGCGCCAATCCGCGTGCCAATCCCCGCACCCAGCAGGCGGACCGATCGGCCTCTCGCCAAGCTCCCCGCCGCGATCGCAGTCCTTGGCAGCGGTTTTTGCCCCCCTTCCTCCAGTTAGAGGCGACGAGCCTGGAACAGGGCTTAGGGAAACTCTTGGTGGGGCTGGGGGCGGGGTCGATCGTGGCGGTGGTGGCGCTGGTGCCGACGGTGAACCGGTTGCACTGCGATCGACAGGCCCAATATCACTCAGTGTGTTGGGTGCGGGGCTTTAGCTTGGTGGGTTTGCCGGTCCGGAATCTGAAGTTAGATCCCCTCCAGGGGGCGCAGTCCCAACCGGCGGAGGAAATTGCGGGCTATGGGACGCGGGTGTTGTTGTCGTCTACCCAGGGGCAGTTGGTGCCCTTTTCGGTTTATGGCACGACCTGGGAGACCTGCCGTCAAGCCAGCGATCGTATTAATCGGTTTCTCAGCGACCCAACCCAGGAGTCCTTTACCTTTTGGGATTTGGTGCCTTCGCCCTTGCTGCTGACGGTGCTGGCGGGGGGGGGAACCTTCGGGGCTGTGGGGGTTTGTCTGCTGTGGATTGCCCAAGCCAAAACCCCCCTTCGTCCTCCCGGCTAGAAAGGGCGACGCGAGAGCGTCGGGAACCTGGGATCGCTGACTTGCCGTTGGCCTTGCTGAGGACTATGGGTTCGGGCGACGCGGGAGCGTCGGGACAGGCATTCCCACGCCGGAGCGTGGGAACGAGAAACGCGATCGCGTGGGAACGAGAATGAGGGTCTATCCGCCCAAGTGAAATGCACCCGGTGAAATGGACCCGAAGCAATCCGGCGGGATTTGGAGCGGTTTACATCCCCATGATCGAGTAGCCGGAATCGACATAGAGCACTTGGCCGGTGATGCCGCTGGAGAGGTCGCTACAGAGGAAAGCGGTGGCATTGCCGACTTCGGCTTGGGTGACATTGCGGCGCAGGGGCGCGGTTTCTTCCACATGGTGGAGCATATCTTTAAAGCCGCCGATCGCCGCCGAAGCCAAGGTTTTAATCGGACCCGCCGAGATGGCATTAACCCGAATATTGGCTGGACCCAGATCCGCCGCCAGGTAGCGCACATTCATTTCCAAAGCCGCCTTAGCAATGCCCATGACGTTGTAGTTAGGCACCACCCGAACCCCGCCGAGGTAGCTGAGGGTGACCACACTGCCGCCTTCGGTCATGAGGGGCTTGGCTTCTCGGCAGAGGTGAATGAGGGAGTAGGCGCTAATGTCGAGGGCGGTTTTGAAGCCGTCGCGGGGGGTGAGGTTAAAGTCGTTTTGGAGATTTTCCTTTTCCGTAAACGCTAAACAGTGGATCAAAATGTCGAGTTTGCCCCACTGCTCCTGGATAGCGGCAAAGGTCTCGCTGACTTGGGCATCATCTTGGACATTGCAGGGCAAAAACAGCGTGGGGTTAAGCGGGGCCACTAAACTGCCGACTTTTTCCTTGAAACGACCCCGATCGTCGGGGAGATAGGTCACCCCCAGGTTTGCCCCGGCTTGGTGCAACTGTTGGGCAATGGCCCAGGCGATCGAGCGATCGTTGGCGATCCCGGTCACGAGGGCATTCTTTCCGGCTAAATCTAACAATGGGAAAACCTCCTTGAACAAGGGCACAGGATTCGGCGTGCCTAGCCCCTTCCCCATTTCCAGAAATTCTTGGGTGTGGGTTCTGCGGTTGGGGTAAACAACGGGTTAAGATGTAGGCTGATTAACCGCTGTTGTCGCTTCCTGGCATTTTTGGCCAGGGGAGAGGGCAGCACACCAGTCCAAGTAAACCGATCCAAATTTTATACCTTTAGGGTGGGAATCAATGATTGCTTTGCCAGAACAACCTTTAGCGGAAATTTTCCGGCAAACGGCAGGCTCCTCGTTCCTCCCTGTGACTGAAACCTTCGATCGCGGCAAAACGGTTTTTTTCCCTGGCGACCCGGCGGAGCGGGTTTATTTTTTGCTGAAGGGGGCTGTGAAGCTGTCGCGGGTCTATGAGGCAGGGGATGAGATTACGGTAGCACTGTTGCGAGAGAACAGTGTTTTTGGGGTTTTGTCGCTGATTACGGGGCATCGGTCCGATCGTTTCTACCATGCCGTGGCTTTTACCCCTGTGGAGTTGATGTCGGTGCCGATCGAGCAAATGCAAAAAACCCTCAAGGACAATCCAGAATTGGCGGTGGTGATGCTTCAGGGGTTGTCGTCGCGCATTTTGCAGACGGAGATGATGATTGAGACCCTAGCCCACCGGGATATGGGATCGCGGCTGGTGAGCTTTTTGTTGATTTTGTGTCGGGATTTTGGGGTGCCAAGTCCGGAGGGGATTACGATCGATCTCAAGCTCTCCCACCAGGCGATCGCGGAGGCGATCGGGTCTACACGGGTCACGGTGACGCGCCTGCTGGGGGATTTGCGGGAAGATCGCATGATTTCAATCCAAAAGAAAAAAATTACGGTGCATAATCCCGTTGCCCTGAGCCAGCAGTTTGCCTAGCCGATGTCGTTCACTGGGGAAGCCCTCACCCTAAATCCCTTTCCCAAAGGGGGGAGAGGGACTTTCCCGTAAAACTGTCCCTGATGTGATCATGATCATGACTGCTGTTTCTGCTGCTGTCCCCCCCGGCCCCGATCGTCCCAAGGCGGTTGTCCTGCTGTCCGGTGGTCTTGACTCTGCCACGGCGGCAGCCCAGGCGATCGCCGACGGCTACACCCCGATCGCCCTGTCTTTAGACTATGGCCAACGCCACAACCGCGAACTCCAAGCCGCCCAAGCCGTTGCCCAACACCTCGGCATTGCCCAGCACTACACCGTTGCGGTCAACTTGGCCCAGTGGGGCGGCTCTTCCCTGACGGATTTACAGCAGGATCTGCCCCAGGACGGCCCCCAGCCCGATCTGATTCCGTCAACCTATGTTCCCGGTCGCAATACGGTTTTTATTGCCCTTGCCCTGTCCCTAGCGGAAGCCCAAGGCGCAGAGGCTATCTATCTAGGCATTAATGCGGTGGATTACTCCGGCTATCCTGACTGCCGCCCGCCCTATTTGGAGGCGTTTCAGCGCCTTGCACAGGTGTCTTCTCGGGTGGGGCTGGAGGGGAATGCGCCGCGTTTGGTTGCGCCGTTGGTGCTGGACTCCAAGGTGGATATTGTGCGCCGTGCGGTGGCTTTGGGGGTGCCGATCGCCAAAACTTGGTCGTGCTATGGGGGGGGGGCGGAACCCTGTGGGGTGTGTGATTCTTGCCGGATCCGCGATCGGGCGCTGGAGGAGGCGGGACAGGGGCACTTGGTGAGCGCTGAAGGGCGGCGCTGGGGGGCGCAAGGGGGGCTGTAGGGCCGTTGTTGGCAGCGGGAAGGGTGAAGGGGCGCTGTTTACAAAAGTTTACGATGGGTTGCAGTCCTAGGGGGTAGGAAGACGTATTTTCTTTGCGCTAGCACTTAAATTAGTCCTCCAACCCAGGGGGAACTGTTATATCTGTAATAGCCGTTCTCAAAAATTGCGCTTGTGCCAAGATGAGACGGGTGAGTTTTGCGTTTGCCACGGGACGGACTAAAGTCCGCACTACGATGGGACGGACTAAGGTCCGCACTACGATGGGACGGACTAAGGTCCGCACTACGATGGGATGGACTAGGGTCCGCACTACGATGGGATGGACTAAGGTCTGTTGATCGGGCGGCCTTTGTGCCAGCGTCTGAGGACAACACTTGATTGTTACAGCGGTTTTGGGGTTGACTGTAAGACCCTTCACTGCCTGGGCCGTTGTGCAGTTTACTTTCGTTGTGCGCTATGTCTCTTTCTTCTTCCCAACTTCTTTCTCATCTTCTTGTAGCTCTTCCATCTCAGCCTACGGTCTCTGCCCCTGCCGTATCGCCGGTGACTTCATCCGACTTTTCCCATGAGCTAGAAATACTGTACCGGGAAGTGGTGCGGCTGCGGCAACAGAATGCAGAATTAATGACGTTGCGGCAGGAAGTCGATCGCTTACGGCGGGAGAATCAAGATTTACACCTGACGCTGGAGGCGATTACGGAGCATGGGGATGCGATCGAGCGGGAGCTACAGGCCACCAACGATCGGCTTCGCAGGGCCGCAGAGGTGGACGGCCTGACTCAACTGGCCAACCGTCGTAAGTTTGATCAATATCTTGCGCTCCAATGGCGGGATATGGGGCAGCTTCAGCATCCCCTAGCCCTGATTTTGTGTGATATTGACTATTTCAAGCAATTTAATGATTTTTATGGGCACCTTCAGGGGGATGATTGCCTGAAGCGGGTTGCTCAGATTTTAAGGGCGAGTCTGAAACGGGCGGGTGATTTGTTGGCCCGGTATGGGGGGGAAGAGTTTGTGGTGGTGTTGCCCAATACGGGATTGGTGCAGGCGGAGGTGGTGGCGGAACGGATGCGCCATGCGGTGGTGCAGCAAAAAATCCCCCACCTGCGATCGGAGGTTGGCGACTATATTACGTTGAGTCTTGGGATTGCCAGTTGGGTGCCAGATGCCCAGGCTTCTCCCCAAAGTTTGATTAACCAGGCCGATCGCTGCCTGTACTGCGCCAAAAACCAAGGCCGAAACCGCATTGCCAGTCACTGCTAAGCCCCAATTTTAGGGTGCATTTCACTTTGGAACAATCAACCGTAGGGGTCGTGCCCCCGTGCCGACCCTCTTCAGACGCACAACCAGGGCAACCACAGGGGGATTGCCCCTACCGCAATCGGTGAACCCGCCAAAGTGAAATGGACCCCAAGTTTAGGTACTTTGCGATCGGCATTTCTAGTATTCTGAGAGCGGCTCGATCAGGGCTGATTTCCGTTTGTTGGAGTAGGAGGTTTTATGACTGGAATTCGCATTGGCAATGGCTACGATATTCACCGTTTGGGGGTCGATCGGGATCTGATTTTGGGGGGGGTTAAAATTCCCCACCGCTTGGGGCTGGAGGGCCATAGCGATGCCGATGTGCTAACCCATGCGATTATGGATGCCCTGTTGGGGGCGCTGAGTCTGGGGGATATTGGCCACTATTTTCCGCCGACGGATCCCCAATGGGCGGGGGCGGATAGCCTGAAGTTGCTGGAGCAGGTGAATCAACTGATTCAAGCCCAGGGCTGGCAGGTGAGCAATATTGATTCCGTTGTTGTGGCGGAGCAGCCAAAGCTTAAGCCCCACATTGAGGCGATGCGCGATCGCTTGGCGACGACCTTGGGGATTGCGCCGGATCAGGTGGGGGTTAAGGCGACGACGAATGAGCAACTGGGGCCAACGGGGCGCGAGGAGGGCATTGCGGCCTATGCGGTGGCGTTGTTGGTGAAGGTGGCCTAGCGACGATCGCCGGTAGCCTGCCTCTGTAGCCTGGTCATTTCCCCTCCTAGCGCCTATCGTGGCCAATAGTTGTCGTTGCCGGGACTGAAACATGGAACTGATTATGGGGTTATGCCTGGGTGTGAGCCTCAGTGCGGCCTGTGGCTTTCGGATTTTCGTTCCGCCCTTGATTATGGCGATCGCCGATCGATCGGGCTATCTTGCCCTCCCGGAGGATAGCCTCTTTGGCTCCGATCGTGCCCTAGTCATTTTTGCCCTGGCAGCGTTGGTGGAGGTGGGCGCGTACTACATTCCCTGGCTGGATAATGTTTTGGATTCGATCGAGGGGCCGGTGGCAGTGGTGGCGGGGGTTTTGGTGACCGAGACGTTTTTGGGGGATATGGCCCCGGAACTGCGCTGGGTTTTGGCGGCGGTGCTGGGGGGGACGGCGGCGGGAGCAACGGAGACCCTAACGGTGATGACGCGGCTGGCTTCTACGGCGACGACGGGGGGCTTGGGCAATCCGGTGGTGTCTACGGCGGAGTTGGGCAGTTCGGTGGTGTTGTCGCTGACGGCGATCGCGGTTCCCGGTTTAGCGCTGGTGATTGTGCTCGGTCTGAGCCTGTGGGTGTTGCGGAAGATTATCCGGCGCTTACAAAAGCGCCAACGGCGACAGGAACAAACCCCCTGGGATGAGACCTCCTAGGGGGGTGTATCCCCCTTGTGCCGACAGCCGGTTTGGCTAGCCCCCACGGCTTGGGCGGAATGTAGCCCTTTCCGGCCCGTCTAAGGTGGGTCTATCCCACCTCCTAACCCAGTTTTTCGCCCGGTTCTAGCCGCAGGCCATTGGCGAAGTCCCAACCGGATTGTTCCCGCTTTCCGGCCAGTTGCACTTGGGTGAGCAATAGGACTCCGGCTCCGGTTTGGACGGCGACCCCTTGGTTTTTGAGCAGGGCGACGATCGTGCCCGGTTGCGGCTGTTCTAGGCTGGAATTGCCCGTATCCGTGGGGGCTTGCCAATTTTGGAGGGTTTGATAGGGATCGGGTAGGGCGAGGCCCAACCCTAGGGGAACGGTTGCTTTGAGTTTGAGGTTTTGGTCTCGAACGGTGGTGTTGCAGTGGGGATAGAAGCCGCGAATTTGGTTGTGGAGGTCCAGGGCCGATCGGCTCCAGTCGAGTTGATAGTCTTCCTTCTTAATCAGGGGGGCGTAGGTGGCCAAGTCGGGATTTTGGGGTTCTGGGGCGATCGATCCGGCCTCCAACTCCGCCAGGGTTTGCACCAACAGATCGGCTCCCACCTGGGCTAACTGCTCCCCCAGTTCTTGGGCTTGCATCAGCAAGGGAATCTGTACCGTTGCTTTCTGGAGCATTGCCCCCGTATCCATGCCCTCATCCATCAGCATGGTTGTAATTCCTGTTTCTGTCTCCCCTCGGTACAAACACCACTGAATCGGGGCGGCTCCTCGGTAGGCGGGCAACAGGGAACCGTGGACGTTGATGCAACCCAGGCGCGGCATGGCTAATACGGCTGGGGGTAAAAGCTGACCATAGGCGACGACGACAAAAACATCGGCTGGGGTGGCTTCCAGTTGGGCTAGGGTGTTGGGGTCTTTGCGCAGGCGATCGGGTTGCCAAACCGGTAACTGATGCTCTAGGGCGAGGGCTTTGACGGGGGAGGGAATGAGTTGGGAGCCGCGCCCTCGGCGCTTGTCGGGTTGGGTGACGATGGCGATGACTTCAAGGTTGGGCCGATCGAGTAAAGCCTGGAGGGAGGAGACGGCAAAGGCGGGGGTACCAAAAAAAACAATTTTCATATTGGTGGGGATGGGTTGTCGTGATGGGTTTATGCCTTAACTGCCGACCCTTAGTCGATAGGTGTTGCCGCTGACCCAGGTCAACCCTTCAAAAAAGCAAGTGTCAACCTCTCTAAAGAAGCTGTAGCTTTCATTGTTGAGGGTAAAGAGAATCTCACCCATGGTCACCCCATGGCCCGGTGTCCCGATGCTGAGGTTCAAGAGATCGTCTTCGTTTTTCCAGAGGGCTTCATAGGTGATCTGAATGGGGGTCTCTGCAATTTTCTGCTCTGGATGCCAACCGCTGCGATCGGGTGCAATGTCTTGCTGGTACGCTGTCACAGCGGCGACAAACTCCGGGTAGAGGGGATAGACTTTTCGGCCTAGCGCCCAAAAAACATTTTCCATTTCCATA
>JAYKJG010000114.1:0-7536 GCA_035286285.1 Prochlorothrix sp. | reverse complement strand
GCGTTCAAGCTAAAAAACGCATCCAAAGCCATCGCTGCATTCAATGCAACGCCCAACTCCACTCCGACGATCCCTTCTGTCCCCACTGCGGCTTTAACCAGTTCCAAGACTGTCCCCACTGCCACAGTCAAACCTACCAATACTCCCCCTTCTGCCGCGTCTGTGGTACTGAGCTTCCGCTGCCTAAAATACAGTAGTGCAGACAGCCAACGCCGAACACAAAAACTAGGTGTTGCTGAATCCTGAAATGAAACTGGGTAGGGGTCGTGCCCCTGTGCCGACCTTCTGAGGATCACAGCCGGGGCAACCACGGGAAACTGCTCCTACGTGAACCATCCCGTTAATCAGCAACACAAAAAAAATAGCCACCCCTATTATGAGGCGGCTATTTTTACAGATTGCACTCACATCCAAATGGTGAGCAGTAAGGACTTTAGGCTTCCTGGTTGCGGCGGCGCATAGCAGCACCGAGACCTAGTGCAGCAGCAGAACCCAGCAGCGTCAGCGGCTCAGGTACAGCGGTCAGGCGGAAGTTAACCCCATCTCCTGTGCCAGATTTTGTGTCTTGACCCAGCTTCAACACCACTGAATTAACATCACGGAAGGCATGATACGCAATGTTCGCGTTTGGTCCCTTTGCAACCCATTCAGTCACAGGATTGCCATTAATGGCCAAAATACCCGTTGAGTTCTTGGACTCCGTATCAAAAAAGGTAATGATCAATTCTGGCAAGGTTTGGGCAAAGGTAAACCGATAAGTTCCAACTTCTAGTTGGCCATTCTCCTCTGAGGAAGTCCCGTCATACTCGGAGGGACGGAACCAGAAACCAGTGGGAGTGGTACCTTTATCCTTTTTCTCAAACACAATTTTGTTAGCACCGCCGCTATTGTAGAGACTTTTAGTGCTGAAGCTATCCACGAAAAGACGGCTGGTATAGCCTGTTGTTGAATCCACCAAAGACTCAATTTTGGAGATCAGGGGGTGTAGTCCAATGCAACCGTCGTAACAGCCAAGGCCAACATCAATCTCACCTTCTGTTTGAGGTACAAGATTAGTAGCATAGGTTGAGTTCAGAGCAGGATTACTAACATGAGCGGCGGATGCGGGATTTGCGACTGTTCCCAGTGTAACTACGGTCGCTAAGAGAGCTGTCAAATGGCTGAAGAGATGAGTTTTCATAATAACTCCAACAAATAAAACGTGGGGTTTGGAGATAGGAATAGCGATGTGGGTAGGAATAGTGCCGTGATGCGGGTAGAAAAGGAGAAGTTTGAGGTGGATAGCTTTGCTTTGCAACCCGATGATTTTGTGAAAGGGAGTGGCCGATTGCTGAGTATAAGTATAAGTATCAATATAACAAAAGCTAGCCAGTTCAGGCAATATATTAATGGCGTAACTTCACTGAATCTTCACAAAACATTCCTCATAAATATACGTAAGCTGCTGTTGCCCTGGCCCCATAGGCGATCGAGGAAGACACCAATGCAGTAATACCTGAACGAGGGGACTCTGCGACTGTGCAGCGCTTCATCGCAGCTTCATAATTGCTGTATTCCGCCTTACTTCACCTGACGGCTGGGGGGTTAGTGTACAAAATGTTAGTGTGTAAAAGAGTGGGATGTGAGCGCTCTATACCTAAAGCAGAATCTAAAACGGATGAACTTCACTATGGCCCCTTGTTTTCACCTTGCCTTTCCTGTCACCGATATTGCCAAGACCAAAGCCTTCTATGGCGACGGCCTAGGCTGCGAGGTGGGGCGGGAAAGCCCCAGTTCCTTAATTTTGAGCCTGTACGGCCACCAAATTGTTGCCCACGTCAGCCGCGACCCCCTCGAACCCCAGGGCAGCATTTACCCCCGCCACTTTGGCTTAATCTTCGATCGCGCAGAAGACTGGCAAACCCTCGCCGATCGGGCTAGGGAACACAACCTCAAGTTTTACCAAGAACCCCGCACCCGCTTTCCTGAAACCGTCCTAGAGCATCGCACCTTCTTTTTAGAAGATCCCTTCTATAATCTGCTGGAATTTAAGTTTTACTGCCACCCAGAGGCCGTTTTTGGGGCAACGGAGGAAACCCAAGTCGGCGATGCCAGCGCCTAACCCTAGCTCCTGATTGACGGACGGGTCAGGCAACCTGACCCCTACGATTCCAAACATTTTGTAGGGGCGCGGTTTTCGCGCCCAATATTTGTAGGGGCGCGGTTTTCGCGCCCAATATTTGTAGGGGCGTGGTTTTCGCGCCCAATGTTTGTAGGGGCGTGGTTTTCGCGCCCAATGTTTGTAGGGGCGCGGTTTTCGCGCCCAATGTTTGTAGGGGCGTGGTTTTCGCGCCCAATGTTTGTAGGGGCGCGGTTTTCGCGCCCAAGGCAGAATTTTTGTCAGTCAACCAGTCCTGTTTTTCCCTTCTTAAAAGGGTTGTAGGCGGGGGCGGTGGCCATGGAAGCGGTAAGCGCGGTAGTCTGCGAGAATGCGATCGTGGTCAAAACAGAGGGGCTGGGGCAGGGCATGGAGGTCAAAAACCTGCACCTTTTTGGCATCATCCCCGGCCTGGGGTAGCCCTGTGGCGGCGGCGATAAAGACCAAGCTGACCGTATGCTGGCGGGGATCGCGATCGGGGGCTGAATAGACCTGGAATTGCTCAATTAGCGCCACTGTTAGGCCAATTTCTTCCTCTGCCTCTCGAATCGCCGCCCGTTCCATGGCCTCCCCCTCATCCACAAAGCCTCCGGGCAAGGCCCAACCATAGGGCGGATTGAGGCGCTCAATCAGAATAATGGGCCGTTGGGGCCGATCGACTAACTCAATAATTAGATCAACGGTGGGGGTGGGATTACGATAGGTCACAGGGAACACCAGATTCTACGAGAGTTATGTCAAAATGTCTCAGGCCGTGGCTCCGCTGGCAAGCGGTCGGCAGTCCCAGATTTTAGTTCCCCCCTGAATTTATGTCTTTCCCCAGAACCAGTGGCATCCTCCTGCATCCCACGTCCCTGCCCGGTCGCTTTGGCATCGGTGACTTAGGCCCAGAAGCCTACCGCTTCATTGACTTTCTGGAGACCAGTCACCAGAAACTTTGGCAAGTTTTACCCCTGGGGGCACCGGGTTTTGGCAACTCCCCCTACCTGGCCTACTCCGCCATGGCCGGGAACCCGATGCTGATCAGCCCCGATCGTCTCCTGGCCCAAGGACTACTGGACCCCACGGACCTGGACAATCTGCCAGACTTGCCCCTCGATCAAGCCGCCTTCGACGAAGCTACGGCCATTAAATGGCCCCTCTTCCGGAAAGCCTTTACCCAATTTCAGAGTCAGGCAACCGCAGAGCAAAAAGCTGCCTTTGAGCAGTTCTGTCAGCAGAAAGCGGGCTGGCTAGATGACTACGCCCTCTTTATGGCGATTAAGGAGGCCCACAACGGCTCTGGCTGGACGGCCTGGGAAACGGGACTGGCGAAGCGGGATCCCGCAGTTTTGGGCCAGTGGCAAGAGCGGCTTCAGGATGCGGTGCTGTTCCAAAAATACTTGCAGTACGAATTCTTTAGTCAGTGGTCGGCCCTGCGCACCTACGCCAACGATCGGGGGGTGCAGATTATTGGCGATATTCCCATTTATGTCGCCCACGATAGCGTCGATGTCTGGGCGCATCCGGAAAACTTCTGCTTAAACCCAGAAACGGGCTATGCAGCCCTCATGGCTGGCGTTCCGCCGGACTACTTCAGCGCCACGGGCCAACTCTGGGGCAACCCGGTCTATAACTGGGACTATCTCCAGCACTATGGCTTTGCCTGGTGGGTGCAGCGCTTTGAGTGTTTATTGGAATATGTGGATATTATCCGCATTGATCACTTCCGGGGATTACAAGCCTACTGGGTGGTACCGGAGGGGGAAACCACGGCTATGAATGGCTGGTGGGTGGAAGCGCCCGGTTATGCCTTTTTTAACCGGATCCGGGAGCATTTTGGTAAGTTACCGATTATTGCTGAGGACTTGGGCATTATTACGCCGGAGGTGGATGCCCTGCGGGATACCTTTGACTTTCCGGGGATGAAAATCCTGCAATTTGCCTTTGATTCCGGCAATGCCAATCCCTATTTGCCCTTTAACTTTGCCCATGCTAACTGTGTGGTCTATACCGGCACCCACGACAACGATACAACGGCGGGCTGGTTCAGTGAGCGATCGCTCCAGCAACAGTGGCAGGTGGGGCAATATCTGGGTCACCGCAGTTTCCACGGCATCCACTGGGATTTGATTACCGTGGCCCTGGGCAGTGTGGCGAATCAGGCGATTACGCCGCTTCAGGATGTTTTGGGCCTGGGGACGGAAGCCCGAATGAATTTCCCCAGCCGTGCGGCGGGTAACTGGGGCTGGCGCTACCGATCGGAGCATTTAACCGATGACTTGGGCGATCGCCTCGGCCAACTGACCAAAGCCTTTGGCCGCGCCTAACGGCTTCATTCCAGTCCCCCAACTCTCGTAGGGGCGTGGTTTTCGCGCCCCCGGTTGTTGGCCGCTGGTGTTGCGTCTTTGGGGATTGATATGGAGGCGCAACCCCTACGTTAGGGTAAGGGTTGCAAAGTGAGATGCTCTCGAATTTTGCGTCAATCAACCAGGGGGTTACCAACCATGCTCACCCATGATTAAGCGGTTCAGTTACTTAAAAGTGGCACCCCAGGCATTCAAGCAAAGTAAAAAGCACTTAAGAGCACTGAAACCCTGACCTTGCATCGTAATAAAGACTTTAGTCCTCAATTGCTGGTTGACTGACAAAAAATGCTGCCTTGGGCGCGAAAACCGCGCCCCTACAAGACCTTTGGAATCGTAGGGGTCAGGTTTCCTGACCCGCCCGCTGCGTATTGGTTTGACCCACTTTTGTCAGTCAATCAGCCTCAATTGTTAGGTTAAGGACTAAAGTCCTTATTACAAGGACTAAAGTCCTTATTACAAAGTGTTACGCAGATGTTTTGCCACTAGTTTAGAAGGAGCCATACTACCGAAGAAGTTCCCCTAGGCGCTAAAATCTAAAGCGTCTATCTCATACAGGAAACCTCAATGGTAACAGCATTTGAGCCAAACTACAGCACCTTTGCCCCCGTCTACAAAACACCGGGTTACCATGCCCAGGATGCCTATGCAATGGGCCTTGCTAGCACCCTCAGCTATGAAAAAGACCCCGCCAAAGTCGATGAGATTCTCCGCAGTTGGGGCTTCTCCCGTACCCACATCTTTAGTAGGACACGGGGCAAGACGATCGACACCCAAGGCTTTGTCGGCATTGGTGACACTGAAATTCTCGTAGCCTTTCGGGGATCGGAATCCAAGGCAGACTGGCTCACTAACCTCCAAGCCAATACCGATCCGGGCGGATTCCAGTCCTCCGAAGTGCATAGTGGCTTCCGGGATGCGCTGTTTCCGGTTTTGCTGGAACTAGGGGCAATTTTGGGCCAGGAGCACAAGTCCTCAGCCTCCGGCCCGTCTAAAACCCTGTGGGTAACGGGGCACAGCTTGGGGGGTGCGTTGGCGACGCTGTTTATGGCGCTGTTGACGGTGGCGGATGGAGACTGTGCGGGGCTGGTGGATTTTAGCTTTGGGGGTCTCTATACCTTTGGTGCGCCCCGCGTGGGCGATCGGCGCTTTGCCCAGTCCCTAGAAGCCTGTCCCTTGCTGGAAAATCGTATCTTTCGGGTCTTGAATTTTGGCGACCCGGTGCCCCAGTTGCCCCGTCGCTATATGGGCTTTCGCCATGGGGGCCAAGCGATTACGATTAATGTGAAGGGCGAAGTTCTAGAGAGCGCTCCCCCACCTCCGTCGCGCCTTAAGGCGTTTGGGGAATGGTTACGCTATGTGGCTCAGCCTGATTTCCAGAGTCTAGAGAGTCATCTCATGCCTGGGGAGAATGGTTATTTGCAAGCGCTCCAGCGGGCGATCGGGGTCTCCAGTTCCTGAACACGGGTGAGGGATATGGCGGCGATTTTAGGGCTGTATGGGCTAAAAAATACCCTTACGCCGCTTTTCCCTCGATAATCTGCCCAAGGCAGTAGGATAGGGTTGGTTGGTGCTAGTTTCCCTACTCCTCCAACCTCCCTTAAATATGCCAAGATAGATACGGGATTATAGATAAGAACTCTTGAACTACTTTTCGGAGGTAGGATCCATGCTGAGTTGTCGGGAAGTAGCAGAATATTTTCTATCCTTAGCAGATGAGGATGCTGGGGACTTAATCTCGAATCTGAAGTTACAGAAGCTGGTTTACTACGCCCAGGGCTTCCATTTGGCCCTTTTTGATGAACCTTTGTTTGCAGAGCCGATCGAAGCCTGGACCCATGGCCCCGTTGTGCCTGACCTCTACCGTGCCTACAAAGAGTATGGATCAGGGGGCATTCCAAGTCCCAAAGAGATAGATTTGGCGATCTACACGGATGAGCAGAAGGAGCTACTTGATGAGGTTTATACCGTTTATGGTCAGTTTTCAGCTTGGAAGCTGCGAAATATGACCCATGAGGAAGCACCTTGGGCATTGCGTGACCCCAATGAGACTATTACCCACACATCCCTCAAGGAGTTTTTCAAGACTCAGCTAGTGGATGGGGATGAATAGAGGCTAATGGAGCGAGAACTGCTGTGGCAAAGGACAGGAAACAGAAGCGCCTTAGTGCAAAAGGCCGCGTGGAACAAGGTAAACATATCGTTACACCCGCAACGACTCCAGCCATTCCACCCGGCCAGCCAAAGCCTCTTTTCTCCTTACAGTTTTTGAACCAAGAGTATGGCCTATCTGCTTGTACTCAAGAAGAGAAGGCGGCCTTTGCCGACACTTTGTATCACTTAAGTCAGCTTTCCTGGACTGAAATTATCAGTGCTCCTAGGCATGGCTTAGGATGCGAGAAAATTAAGAGGAATAGCATCAGGTCTGCCATTCCAGCACACATCACGGAAGAGGTAAATTTCATTGCCTTTCGCTTTTATGGCAAGGCGCCCATTGTGGGGTATCGAGAGGGCAATATTTTTCACCTCATCTGGCTCGACAGAAATTTCAAGCTTTATGACCACGGTTAAGCCTCTTGCCGTGCTGATTTTCTCCCCCCTCAAGCTGAGAGATCTGCGATCGTCTGTTGAATGCAATCAGTACGGGTGAATTTTATTTTGGAACCTTCGCATCGGGTAGGGGTCGCGCCCCCGTGCCGACCCTCTTCAGAGGCACAACCGGGGCAACCACGGGGGGATTGCCCCTACCCAAATCGGTTGAGCGGAGGAACCGTTAGTCCTCCTCTTCGTTGTAGTTATAGGTCTCCCCCTCATCATCATCGTCATCATCGGCCCGCTTACTGCCCCCACTCACCACCGCTAAATCAATTTGCTGGCGGTAGTAGTCCACATTCTTAACCTGGACCTCCACCCGATCGCCCAGGCGGTACTGTTGGCGGTTCTTGCGGCCCACGAGGCGTTGCTGCCGCGATCGGTACTCATACCAATCATCCTTCAGGGAACTGACATGGACCAGCCCCTCCACCAGCAAATCCTCAATCTCCACAAAAAAGC
>JAYKJG010000113.1:0-5176 GCA_035286285.1 Prochlorothrix sp. | reverse complement strand
ACACCCAATCACCATGGGCCTCTCCGCCCACGTCACAGGGTTCCTCGCGCCACAGGGCATCACGGGTAAAATATTGGCACTTCTCCGCAAGCGCCGCAAGCCATGACCTGATTGACTGACAAAAGGGGGTCAAGCCGAGGCGCAAAGGGCGGGTCAGGAAACCTGACCCCTACAATCCCCAACGTCTTGTAGGGGCGTGGTTTTCGCGCCCCCGTTCCTGTAGGGGCGTGGTTTTCGCGCCCCCGTTCCTGTAGGGGCGTGGTTTTCGCGCCCCCATTCCTGTAGGGGCGTGGTTTTCGTGCCCCCATTCCTGTAGGGGCGTGGTTTTCGTGCCCCCATTCCTGTAGGGGCGTGGTTTTCGCGCCCCCATTCCTGTAGGGGCGTGGTTTTCGCGCCCCCGGCAGGATCCTTATATTCAGTCAACTAAAGCCGTGACACTGAGTCCAGGTTAGGTTGAGGTTGGATGCATTTCACATTTGCCACGGGGCGGACTAAAGTCCGCACTACGAGCCGTTTGAGCCGAGTTAGAGTCTGTGTCGTTTCAAAGTGAAACTCACCCTTGAGGTTCATTGAAAGTAAGGGTTAAACGGGACTGACGGGGTTCGAACCCGCAACTTCCGCCGTGACAGGGCGGTGCTCTAACCAATTGAACTACAGTCCCTTACAGTGAGAGTCTTAGCGATACTTTTGGATAGCTCCAAGCCGCTTCGGTTGTCTCAGGCGCTGTCTGTGTTTCAGCAGCGAAATTCATTATGTCTAACCCGCTGGGCTTTGTCAAGGTTTTGTGCGATTTTTTTTCGAGTGCCCGTGGCAATGCCCAGGTCAGTGCGGTCAACCGGTGCCCTGTTAGACCACCAAGCCCACCAAAGGGATGCCTTTCACGTTTGCCACGGGACGGACTAAAGTCTGCACTACGAGCCTTGTGAGCCAGGTTAGGGGCTGGGTTGCTCCAAAGTGAAATGCCCCCCACCAAAGGAGCATCCGATCGCTTGGAGCAAAACCGTTTGTAGCCTAAAATTAAATCCTGCCTTTGCACTGGCCCCCTGTTCCGGCTCAGCCTCACCCCTGCTCAGCATCCCCCTCTGGCTAGGCACCCTGGCCCCTCTGGCTGGACACCGCTCCCCGCCGATCGGTTTTGTTGCCCCCTCCGCCCCCGCATAACTCCTCGATTCCATGGAAATTCGTCGCTATTCCCCCAGTCCCAAGGTCAAAGTCCAAAGCCTAAGCTTCCAGGTCTCCACCCCCGACGCTGAACCCGTCAACATTCTCGAAAAAATTATTTGGCACAAGGACCGGGAGGTAACGCGGATGCGCGATCGGGTCTCTCTCCTCGACCTCCGGAAACAGGTAGAGCAAGCCCCCCCCACCAAAGACTTCCTCGGTGCCCTACGCCATGCTCCCCACCCCCCTGCGGTCATTGCAGAGGTCAAAAAAGCTTCCCCCAGCAAAGGCGTGTTCCGGGAAGATTTTGACCCCGTGGCCATCGCCCAGAGCTACGAACGCAACGGCGCAGCCTGTCTTTCGGTTTTAACGGATGAACGCTTTTTTCAGGGCAGTTTCGACAATCTCAGCAACATTCGCCAAGCCGTAGACCTGCCGCTTCTCTGCAAAGACTTTATTCTCTACCCCTACCAAATCTACCTCGCCCGTGCCCGTGGTGCAGATGCCGTGCTGCTCATTGCAGCAGTGCTCTCGGATCAGGATCTGCACTACTGCCTCAAAATTGTGCAAACCTTAGGCTTAGTTGCCTTAATTGAAGTCCACTCTGCCCCTGAACTAGAGCGAGTTTTGGCCCTAGAGGGGGTGCAACTGGTGGGCATTAACAACCGCGACCTTAAAACCTTTCACACCACCCTTGATGTCACCTGCGATTTACTGGCCACCTATGGGGAAACCCTGCGCCAGCGAGACGTTATCCTGATCAGCGAGTCTGGTATGTACACCACTGCCGATCTGCAACGGGTAGCCCAAGCAGGTGCCCAAGGGGTGCTAGTTGGGGAATCCTTAATTCGCCAACCCGATCCCGGTCTTGCTCTCTCCCATCTCATTGGTGCTGCTGTCCATGTCCACTAACGACCGTTTCGATCGCTCCATCCCCCTACCCTCCAGCATTCACTATGAAGTCCCGCTGCGGATCCTAGAACAGAAGACCAGCTTTGCCGCCTCCCACTACAACCCCCAGCGGGAACTCGTCCATGAGTTGGTGATTACCCTGCGCAAGGCGCTCGCCCAACAGCGACGGCTAGAGGAAAGCTGTCGCCAAGCGGGGTTAAAGGTGGATTATCAATGGTCCTTGGAGAATCCCTTGGGGGAGGCTGAGGAACCAAGACCCAGCCAGAGGTAGGCCAGAGGTCGGCCAGAGCAACTAAAGCCGAGGGCGGGTCAGAAAACCTGACCCCTACGCGCCCAAAGGTCTTGTAGGGGCGCGAAAACCGCGCTCCAGGCAAGATTTTTTGTCCGTCAATCAGGCTCTCTTGGTTTCCCTTCGACGGCGCTCAGGGGCCGTAATCACTAGTTCCCACGCAGAGCATGGGAACGAGAGAGGGCCGGAAATTTCTGCCTTGCTGTACTAGTTGCTGAGGATCTTCTGGACAATTTCCATGCCCGTCAGCGCTTGCCAGCCAAAGAGGGCGACGATCGCCACATTCAAGAAAATATGGCCATTCCGCGCCCAGTCTTCCCCTTTTTGCATAAAGGGAGTTAAGGCCGCAGACAGGGCAATCATCCCGGTCATACCGAGACCCGCCAGCAGGTGGGGACCAAAGAACAGTTTTTGGTTGTTGATGTAGGTCACGGCCATGCCGCCCATATTCCCCAACACCATCAGGGCCAGGAGCAACGACCCCATTTTGTGGTGTTTCTGGTTGAATTGGCCCTTAATCAAGGCTTTTTTCTCTTCTCCCTCGGCGCTACGGGTCCGGCGGATTTGGAAGCCCAGATACATGGCGTAGAGGGTGAGGGCGAAGAGAATCCACATCAGGATGGGGTGGCCAAACTGACTCCAATATTTCAGTGCGTCTACGGTTTCGGACATAATGGCAAGGGTTGAGATTTTTATGAAAAATTCAATATCAGAATTTTAACAAAACTTAGCATTGTCCGAAAGTCTGTTTCTGTGGCCCCCCGGCTAGCGGGTTCCGCTCTGTTTAATATTGCCCCGTTTCATACTGCTCTGTTTGGTACTGGGAGGGCAGCGGGGCAACGGGTTGGCGCAGGGGGCTGGCCTTGGGGAAGCTGGCCCAAAACTGGGTGAGTTGTTGGGCGACGAGTTGGGGGTGGTGGGCGTGGAAGAAGTGGCGACCCTGGGGGGCAATCCACAGCCGATCGCTGGGCTTCAGATACTCCTGCCAACTGTGCAGGTGCTGGGGGTCGATCAGGGCATCATCAGCAGCCCCCAGGACCATCAGGGGGGCAGCGGGGCTACCGGGCGCAATGGTGGCCGCCCGAAACAGGGAGTGGGGCGTGAGGGAGTGGTCTAAGTCCTGTTGCAGGCGTTGGCGCAGACAGCGGTGGTTCGAGAGGCTTTGTTGGCCAAAGAGGCTGTGGACCATTTGGCTTAGGATGACGGGGCGGCTCCAGTGGGTCAGTTGTCGCCGCAGGTAGTAGTGAGAGTGCCAGGTGAGGCTGGGCTGACTGCCTACGCCAAGGAGGGCCAGCGATCGGACCCATTGGGGATAGCGACGGGCGTAGAGGAGACCCACCAGGCCGCTGCTGCCATGGCCCGCCAGGTGAACGTAGCGGGGTTGGCGACGGGTTTGGAGAAATTTATACATAAAGCCTTGGAGCGTTTCCACGGCTTCTTCTAAGTCAGCCCCCCGATCGTCGTCCTGCTGATACTCCCACTCCAAAACGGTGAAGTGGGCAGTCAGTTGGGCCAAAAGGGGCTGATTAAACCGTTTCAGGGACGGACTCATGCAAATCCAGAGGACGATCGTCGGGGCAGCCATGACAATTGACAGAGTGCAGGAACAAAGAGCGCGAAAAAGAGCTAAAGATTCCAATTATCGCATTCTGGGGAAAAGGCGGAATGAGGCACGGAAAGATTCATGAATCCAGCGACCCCGCTCCAGCAACCCCTATAAATTGTCGCCGCTCCCACTGATGAGTTGAACCTGTAAAACCCGTTCCGGCGGCAGGGTACCGGGGGGCAGTGAGTCGGGTTGGGGGGCCGCGTCAGCAGTGGGGACAGGCGGGGACGGCGGGGCGGCGGGACTAGCGACCGCATCAAGCTGAAACCAGACCACAAAGTCCCCCTGATACTCCGGGAGCGCTTGGGCGAGGGTGGCGCTGTTGTACAGGTAGGCAAAGGTATCGGGGCTGGGCTGCCAGATGCGATCGGGTTGGGCATCGGCAGGGGCAAGGGTCAGGGCTTGGGCGAGGGCAGCGGCGGCGGTAATGGGTCCACCGCCAGGGGCTGGGGTTGCGGCGGGTTGACTGGCCGAGGGGTTGGCGGGGGTTGCGGCTGCGGTTGCGGTTACGGCTGCATCGGTTGAGGTTGAATCGGCTGAGGCAGTCCCAAAATTCAAGACCACCTGTTCAGCCCGATCGCCCTCGGCCTCGGTGCCATTAAAGTCCCGAAAGTAGGCAATCACGGTGCCGTTGGCATAAAGACCCTGCCAGCCCACAAAGTTTTCCTCTAGGGTTCCCGGTCCCCAGGCTTCGTCAAACACGGCGGGACTGTCACCCAGACCGCCTCCGGCTTGGCTAAGCTGTGGCCCCAGTTCGATCGCAGGGGCAAGGGTAGGGGACGGTCCAGGGTTAGCCGCCATTGGGTCGGGGGGCGGCGGCAGCGTTGTGGCAGGGGACTCCGCGATCGGGGCAGAATCCGGGGAATTCGCCAGATTTGCACAGCCCACAAGGGCGAGGGTGACAACGCCCCAGACACAGAACCGTAGTTTCATGGCAAGTACAAAGTGGGAGTGAGGGTTGAATCACAGCCCCTAGGGGCTGTCATCATTGAATTCGAGGGCCAAGCTCTCGCCATCCTAAGCGCCCCCAGAACTGACCACCTGGGCCAGCCACTGGGTAGCCTTGGCTCGGCTGAGGGGACGGGCAATATAATAGCCTTGGAGGGCATCACAGCCGAGGCCATGCAAAAAATGCTGTTCTTCAGCACTTTCAATGCCTTCCGCCACCACTTTGAGGTCCAGGGCATGGGCCAGCGTCAGAATCGCCT
>JAYKJG010000112.1:0-16148 GCA_035286285.1 Prochlorothrix sp. | reverse complement strand
GCAACTCCCCAGCAGGGGCACAGATTCCCGGCTTCTGTCGCTTAAACTGGAAAATTCTAGACTACGCCGGAGAAGAAGCCGGGAATCTTGATTTAAATCACTCAGGAGAATACAATTATGTCTTTTTCAGGTTTTAATTCCGAGTCTAGCGACAGTTTTGGCAGTGACTGGGGGGGGAGTTTGGTGCCTAGTCCCGGTGGCAATCCCTTGGTGGGAATGCTGCGGAATCTGCTACCGGCGGCGATGGTGGGGGTAGGGGGTGCTGTGGTCAATGCGGTGACGGCTCCCTTTCAGCAGCGGCGACAACAGCAGAAGCGGGAAGATTTTGAGAAGATTATGCTGTTAGCCAAGTATAAGGCCGATGAAAGCCTACAAACGCGGCAATTTGGTCATGATTTAGAGGTTCAAGGGAATCAGCATCGCCATGATTTGACGATGCAGGGAAACCAGTTTGGTCATGATTTGACCATGCAAGGGAATCAGTTTGCCCACGATCGGGCGATGTTTCAGCAAAATGCGACCCTTCAAGTAGGTTTACAGGAAAATCAGTTTGCCCACGATCGGGCGATGTTCCAAGAAAACAAAGCCCTGCAACTGGGGCTGCAATACCTAGAGCATGGGCAGCAAAACGCCCTGCAACAGCGGCAATTTGCCCATGATGGGGCCATGTTTCAGCAACAGCGGGAGCTACAACTGGGCTTGCACTACCTCAGCACCCAAGCAGCCAAGGAAGCGGCGATCGAGCAGTATAAACTCGCCCAAGACAGCCATGAATACAAAATGGCGCGGCAACTGTTCCCCAACCTCTCCCTCAAAGGCATGGGGGACAAATGCACCGAAGCGATCGACTATGGCCGCGCTACGCCCCTGTATGTCATCCCCTCCAGTTTCAAGATTGCCGACTACTACGGTTTGGAGCTATTTGGCGATGTTCCGGACTGGCCCCAGAAATTCACTAAGTTTCTTGACCAACTCAACAACCAGCGCCTCCAATTGCTGCGGCAGTTCCTGGGAGCCTATGGGGCAGGGGACGGTCAACGATCGGCCCTGTTGCTCTGGGGGGTTTGGTCAGACCACTGCGCCGATGAAGCAGCCCACCTCAACCTCCATGCCTTAGGGCGAGGAGTGGTGCCCATGGTGGCCTCGGAGGTGAAGGTGAGCGGGGATCAGTTGGTGGTGCTGCTCAGTTATGTGGGCATTCAGGAGTCCTTTTGTCAGCAACTGTTGGCGCTGCCCTTTGGGGAGTTGCTGCGGGGTTTGGCAATCAATGAAGCGCTGCGGTGGGAAGAGAAACGGCAGCAATTGTTGGCGAAGCAAACCCGATCGGAAGCCGAAATTAATGCACGAGGCGGCATTAATGAGCAAAACCGTCAACTTTGGCTAGAAGAACAGGAGGATCTCGCCGCCGATCGCCACCTGAGTTCAGAAGACTATCCCTACCAGCGGGGACATCTAGGGGGCCAAGCGGGAACGCTGATCGCGGTGTGTGAGTTGGTGGGCCAGTTGCTGGCGGTGGATTTGCACTATTTGGCTTCAGCGATGGATGTGCAGCGGGGAACGTTGCTGACTCCGGCCCTGCCGCGTCTGTTGCCCCAACTGTTCCAAACCCTGATCGCCAGCGGCCTGACGGCTATTTTGCGCCAGTTGGTCAGCACCATTGTCCAAGCCTATGTGCAAGCCCTGCAAAAGCTCCAACTCCAAGCTCTGATCCCCGATTTAGTGCTGGAAATTGCCCAGGAGTTGGCAGGGATTGAAAACAATGAGTTAACCAGCCTATTAACGGAGTTTAGCCTGAAAACCTTGGCCGGACTGCGCAATTTAGGGGTAGAGGTGAGCCTAGAGGGGGTGCGGCCCCTGGAGGCGGCGATTTTTAAGGAGGATCGGGATTTAGTCCACCGCATCAATGGCTGTTTGGTGGCGTTGAACCATTCGGAGCGAATTGAGATCGATCGGGCCTATTTCGATCGCGGCGTAGCCTGTTTGCAACGGGGGGATTTTGCCCAGGCCGTGCAGGAGTTGAGTACGAAGCTGGAGCTAAATGCGACGGTGGAGGCGTACTGGCAGCGGGCGCGGGCCTACTTTGGACTACAGGACTGGGACAACGCCCTGGTGGATCTCAACCAAGTCGCCGTGTTGCAACACCGCCTCGCGGAGGTATTTGAACTGCGGGGGGATATTTTGCGCCAGCAGGGAGAAATTCAGCTTGCCATTACTGCCTATAACCAGGCCCAGGAAAAAGGTTCCCCCACGGCCCAGCGCAAGCGGGAAGACCTACAACGCTGGTGGCAAGACCACGAACGCCACCCATGCGGGCAGCAATGACCTCAATCAGGTGGGCTGGTACGACGGCAACGCGGGCGGAAAAACCCATCCGGTGGGGCAAAAGAATCCGACTAAAAAGTTAGGGATTCATGACATGAGCGGCAATGTTTGGGAGTGGTGTTGGGACAACTGGTCTAGTAGCTCAAATGTACTACCCCAGGATGGTAAACCTTTGTTAAAGGGGGGTAGCGACACCTATCGCGCCGTTCGGGGCGGGTCTTGGCGCAACAGTGCAGATAACTGCCGTTCTGGTCACCGCATCCACTACATTCCGGGCAACAGCGGCGACAACCGGGGCTTTCGCGTGGTTTTGCTGCCTGTCTCTTTCCTCGCGTGAGGACTTCAGGCTAGAACCCCGGTTTCTTCTTGAGGGAATCCAACCATCTCACAACCCCCGCCAGAGAAACCGGGGTTCTCGACACCCCGCCGCAATCTCCCGGCTGGGGCACAGATCCCCGGTTTCTGTCCCTTTTTCTGCTAAATTCTGGCTTTTCCCCCACAAGAAACCGGGGATCTTCGGGTTAGAACCCCGGTTTCTTCTCAACCGAAGACAGCCCATTAACAGTCTCCACCAGAGAAACCGGGGGTCTCGATCGCCCCGCCGCAACTTCCCGGCTAGGGCACAGATCCCCGGTTTCTGTCCCTTTTTCTGCTAAATCCTGGCTTTTCCCCGACAAGAAACCGGGGATCTTACAATCGTTCCTACTCGTCTAGCATCAAAGCACGAACCTCGGTTAAGGTAGGAAGTTGGGTATCATCCAACCACGATCGATACTCCGCTGCTGACCCAAAGCCCGATCGCACCAGTCCCATCTGTGGTAGGGTGCCTGCCCGCAGCCCTGCGTACTCACAATAGCTAGAAAATGCCCATTCCTCCGATCGATCGACCAAACCTGCCTTAACAGGATTGAGGTGGATGTAGCGTACCAAATGCTGTAAATAGGCGGAAGTATCCACTTCGATCGCCTTAAATGGCCCCTGGAATAGTGATCCGACTCGATTAAACCGTTGGTTAATAGCTTTGGTGTAGGCTAGGGTGAGGGACTGCATAGCCTTAGAAACATCGCCTCCCTGACATTGCACTAGCAAATGGTAGTGATTGGGCATGAGACAATAAGCTAGAAGGTCAATTTTTGCGGTAAGCAGTCGATAGCGCAGTAAACGTAGAAAGTAACTGTAGTTCTCCGCCTCAAAGAAGATCTTTTGACGATTATTACCTCGATTATAGAGATGGTAGCAATAACCAGATTGGAACTGAATCGATCGGCGTGGCATTCGCCCTGTAACCAAAAATAAACATGATTGCCATTGTACAGTCAGTTTGAGAACCCCGTAGATGATTCTGGCTTTTCTCCCATGAGAAAGTGGAAATCTTCGCGTTAGAACCCCGGTTTCTTCTCAATGAAATCCAACCGATCGACGGTTCCTGCCCAAGAAACCGGGGTTCTCGACACACAGCAAGATTGTCCCTGGGGCACAGATCCCCGGTTTCTGTCCCTTTTCCCGCTAAATGCTGGCTTTCTCCCCATGAGAAACCGGGGATCTTCAGGCTTGAACCCCGGTTTCTTCTCAACCGAAGCCAACAGATCGACGGTTCCTGCCCAAGAAACCGGGGTTCTCGACACCGGGGCTTCTGGGGCGATCGAGATTTGAGCAATTGGGGCGGGAAGAGAGTCCCCAGCCTGCTGAAGCTGAGCAATGCGCAAGACAACAAGCTGAAGGAGACTCTGAAGCGCCGTAACTGCATTGGGTGCTAGGGCGCTTAAGCTGGGAAGTTCAACACAGGTGGCAATAAATGCTTCTTCTTCAAAGGACCATGTGACTTGGTACCGGTAGGAGTCCCAGATCTGTAGCAGAGATGTCATGATGGTTGAGCGTGGGGTGTGAATTGCTTTGCCCACCCTACTACGGCGATCGCAAACCGCTGCCCCTTTACTCGTTACCTACAGTCCCTTTGCATCCCCATGACCTATCCCCAAGTTCAAACCAGCCGCGTTCTTGTCAATTCTCTGCCGAAAAGCGGCACCCATCTTCTCTCTAACACCATGGAGTTGTTGGGGTATGTAGACTATTTCAGCAGTGAGGGCTATGACCCCCAGAATCCACGCTTTTTTACGGCGCGGGAGGTAAAACGCGCCCTGGGGGCGGAGGGACAGGCAGCAAACGAGGCTAACCCAGGTGAGAAGTTCTGTATTGGCCCCGTAGCAGCCTATCCTGTGGCAGTGGAGACTTTGCAGCAGTGGCTAGCAGCGGTGCCTTACCAGCGCTATGTGTTGGGCCATATTCCCTGGTCAGCGGGCTTGGGGGAATTGCTGGCTAGTCAGGATTACTACCATATTTTTATTATTCGGGATCCCCGTGCGGTGTTTGTTTCGCGGCTGCGCTATATCTTGGATCCGGGGGCGGCGCGGGATCTCTATGACGATCGCAAGCATTTCCTAGAGGATGCCCTCACCGCCATGACTCCCGCCGATCGCATTGAGTTTTTGCTCCAGGGGGGGCAAGCGGAGGGGGCGGGGGTGCCCATTCGCAGCTATGCCGATGCCTATCGATCGGCCCTAGCCTGGAACCAAGACGATCGCTGTTTGCTGATCCGCTTTGAGGACTTAGTGGGCAGTCGGGGCGGGGGCAGCGATGAGGCCCAACGGCAAACGATCGAGCAGATTGCCGCCCATATGGGCTTGGAAGATAACGCAGATTTAACCGCAAAACTCGATAAAATCTACGATCCCACAGCCCGTACTTTCAAAAGCGGCAAAATTGACGGTTGGAAGAAGATCCTCGACCCTGAAAGCCTAGAACGGCTTACAGCTTACTGTCAGCCCCTCTGTGAAGAAGCGGGCTACGCACTCTAGAGTTATGCAGCTTAGTAGTACGGACTTTAGTCCGTCCCAAACAGCCCGTAGTACGGACTTTAGTCCGTCCCCAAACAGCCCGTAGTACGGACTTTAGTCCGTAGTGCCATGCACCCGTTTAGGGATAACCTTAGGGCCAGCTTAAAGTCCCCCGATCGCCATCCAGCCTCACCACACCCCCCACCGGCAACAGAGCATTAACCCCCTCATGGCCAAAGGGCAGATCGGCCACGATCGGGAGGCCCAAATCCCCCAGGCGATCGCGCAAAACCTGCTCCAAGGTCAAGCTGGGCACAGCAGCAGGGGGATCGCAGCGGCTAAAGCGGCCCAAGGCAATCCCCCCCACCCGTTGCAGAAGGCCCATCATCCGCCATTGGGTTAGATCCCGATCGAGGCGATAGGGCACCTCCCCCACATCTTCCAGGGCCAGAATCACCCCCTTGAGGTCAGGCTGCACCGCCGTCCCCAGCAGACGGGTCGCAACGGTCAAGTTTCCCGGCAAAAGGCGACCCGTCACGGTGCCACCCCCCCAGCCCGTGCCATGCAGGGGAGCTAGGGGTTGGCCTTGGAGGTAGTTAAAGAGGCGATCGAGGCTCCAGTCGGGTTCCTGGGCCAGGGTGGTCAAAACCGGACCATGGAGACCGTGCAAGAGCGGGGGGTGCGGGGTCTTCTGCTCCGCTGCGACCAAACTCCACAGCAGCGCCGTAATATCAGAGAATCCCAGCAGAAACTGGGGAAAACTCGAAGGTTCCGTCAACTGGGGCCACTGCCAATCCTCCAGCACCCGCGCAGCACCCCAGCCGCCTCGGACAGCAAGAATGCCCTGGTACTGGCCCGCCGCGATCGCCTCCGTTAACTGCTGCCGCCGGTGGGCATCGGTTCCCGCTAAATAGCCCCAGCCCCGATCGTAGCCGTTGACTAAATCAACGCCATAGCCCCGATCGCGCCAAATCTGCAAACCTGGGCGAATGGTCTCCGTGTGCCGCAGGGCACCACTAGGGGCAATGGCAAGGAGGCGATCGCCCGGTTGTAGAAACAGACGCTGGACCATTTAAAGCTGACCAAAGCCCTTCTTCTTTTTGCCCTTGCCCTTTTTCTTTTGGCCGCCCCCCGCACCGCGCCAACCGGGCATTGGTTGCCCGCCCCCCATACCGGGGAATCCGCCCATACCGGGGAATCCGCCCCCCATACCAGGGAAACCACCCCCCATACCGGGGAAACCACCCCCCATGTTCATCTGCTTCATCATCGTTCGCATTTGCTGGAAATTGCGAATCAAGTTCTGCACATCCTTTTCTTGGTGGCCTGAACCCTTGGCAATGCGCCGCCGCCGACTGGGGGACTGGGACAGCAAGTCCGGATCCTGGCGCTCTTCCATCGTCATTGAGCTAATCATGGCCTCAATGCGCTTAAGCTGGCCCTCGCCCTGCTCCATCTGATCCTCACTGAGCTTGCCCATCCCCGGCAGCATTTTGAGCATACTGCTAAAGGATCCCATGCTCTTAATCACCCGCATTTGCTTGATGAAATCATCAAAATTAAACTTGGCCTCCATAATCTTGTTGGCCATCGCCTCAGCATCAGCAAAGCTCACCGCTTCCTGGGCCTTTTCCACCAAGGTGATGACATCGCCCATCCCCAGAATCCGGGAAGCCATCCGATCGGGATAAAACGGCTGCAACGCCTCTACTTTTTCGCCAACCCCAATGAATTTAATCGGTTGGCCCGAAATTTGGCGCACCGACAGCGCCGCGCCCCCCCGCGTATCCCCATCCATCTTGGTGAGGATCGCCCCGGTAATGCCAATCTGCTCATGGAAGGTCAGGGTCAGGTTAGCGGCCTCCTGCCCCGTCATAGCATCCACCACCAACAGCACCTCATGGGGCTGCACGGTGTCCTTAATTTGCTTCAACTCCGCCATCATCCCCGCATCAATTTGGAGACGACCGGCAGTATCCACAATCACCGTATCAATGCCCTCAGCCTTGGCCTTGGCAATCCCTTCCCGCGCAATGTCTACCGGGTTAGCCTCGGTACCCATTTCAAAAACGGGGATATCGATCTGCTTACCGAGGGTCACCAACTGATCGATCGCCGCTGGACGATACACGTCCGTAGCCACCAATAACGTGCTGCGATCGGCCTTGCGCAAATGTAGGGCCAGCTTAGCGGTAGCAGTCGTCTTGCCGGTCCCCTGCAAACCCGCCATCAAAATAACCGTAGGCGCTTCCGCAGCCTGGGCCAGGGGAACATTACTCTCCCCCATCAAGGCGACTAGCTCATCATGGACAATCTTGATAAACTGCTCACCCGGATTGACCCCCTTCACCACCTCAGCACCCTGGGCACGGCTCTGGACCTGAGCCGTAAAGGTTTTCACCACCTGAAGGTTTACATCCGCTTCTAAGAGTGCCCGCCGCACTTCCCGTAGGGCATCTTGGATGTTGGCATCAGAGATTTTGTCCTGGCCCCGGAGCTTCTTCCAGGCATCTTCAAGACGATCGGCAAGGGCATCAAACATAGGAGTGGATCATACACGGCACGACAAAACCCAGACAGGGTAAACCCCACCCTTCGCTTGCCTAGAGCGCCTAGCGTCAGACAACGCTTCAGGCAACGCTCAAGCCGCTCCAACAGCAACTTGAACAGCAACTTGAAAACGGGGGCGAGACCCTGCCTATTCGATCATCATATAGCGAGACCTTCCCTTGGGTTCGGTTTTAGGGGAGATTACAAGCCGTGATATCAGCCCTAGACCTATGACACTGCTTCCAGAACCGGCTCTTCAAGGGCAGCCGTGGCATTGAGGAGCGTTTTTCTAGCTTGGAAATGGGACTCTAGGGAAGTGCTGAGGGAGGTTAGCTCTTCGCGGCAGTGGCCACAGCGCCAGTACAGTCCTTTGGCACTGATGTGACGCAGAAGGCGGTGGGAGCAGTAAGGGCAGGTCTGAGGAGCAAGCATGATATTACCTTATATATAGTGGAGGAGGGAGTAAGCAGGCGATATCCAGACAGGAAAAGGCAGAAAAGTTTGGATTTTATCAATCTAAGATGCGGTGTCGCCTAATTCGAGTGTTCTGAAAGAGTGGATATTAAGAGGGAAATGTTAGAGGTTGAAACATTGCCAAACCGGCAGTTGTGTCCCTAGAACCAGGAAACCGTGAAGGTGATCCTGATGTAAAGGTTCCCAATCACAGCAGGACTGTGATAGAGGTTGGCTTTGGGGAAAGGGATGAACCCGTGCAGGACTCCAATCCATGGCCTTAGTTAGGGTGACATACATCCTTAAAAGTGGGAGTAGTCCAGACTACGAAAGCAGCATTGGGATCAAGGATCAAGCCGGAGGCGGGGAGACAAGAGCAAGGCAGGAAGCGCGCAGAGAGAGGCAGGAATCGGAGGTCAGGATTGGGAACGAAAGGGTGTGATGAACGTTGATTCAGAAAGGCGGAGATCTAGGGGGTAAGGGGAAGCAGAGAAACCAAGGGTGGTTCGAGGACTGTGGGTTGGTAAAATCGTGGGTTGGTAAAGTTGTGGATTTGAAGAGCAAGGCGGCAAGGGAACAGGCTGATTTTTGGTGGAACCCTTACGGCTGTGCGGTTGCTGCTGCATTGCTGGTGCATTGCCGCTGCGTTACTACTGAACTGTCATGAATCTAATATCGTTACTCTAGATCTTTATTCTAACACCGTAAAGCTGATGCAATAAAAATCAATATCTTTTGACTGGATGTCCAGCAATGTTGATCAAGATCACAACGCACTTTGGGTGAATATAAATAAAGTATTAAGATTCTGAATCAAATGAAAGTCGCCAACACAACTTGATTTTAACATTTAGCAACATGACCGTTACTCTATTGTTATGGATAAGGACTAGCCAAGAGACCCACGGGGATCATTTGAGAATGCAGGAAATAAAGGCTAGACCTCGGATACAGTCCACGGGATTTTTGCAAAGTCGTGGGTATAACCTCCACTAAGATTAGGTTCGGTTATCCTGTGGCTTGATATCACTGGGTTACCTTATTCAGGTCTGGCCCGATCGGGCAGGGGGGATACCCATTTCTGGGGTTTTTAAGGAGTGGTTTAGGTCAGCAGGCTCTCACCGCCCCTACCAGACCTTTGGAACCGTAGGGGTCAGGTTTCCTGACCCGCCCGCTGCGCATTGGTTTGACCCACTTTTGTCAGTCAATCAGGGGTAGGGGTTGTGTCTTCACCCGTCCCCCATCGGGGCATCTGCACCGGGCAATCTCCCAAGGATCAGGGGCGATCGTGCTCCCCTCTCCAACGGGATCCACAGAAGTTCAGACCCAGTTCATGGCCTGTTCATGCCCCGTAGGGGGACAAAGAACGTTAGGCTTAACGTAGGGTGCCTCGATCGATCTAGCCCGTTTCCCGTTGTCCTGCCCCTGCCCACCACAACGGGCCGTGCTTGCCCCCATCCATCGAGGTTGCCCAGCAACCTTTGGCCCATGAGAGTTCCGCCTTTGAAACCCGTTCCCCCCTCTCCCCGCTGCTCCCCCCACCCCCAATACCACCGCCTCGCCAATGGCATTACGGCGATCGTGACTCCTAACCTCGGTGCGGATATTGTGGCGGCACGGCTTTTTTTGCGGGCCGGGAGTGCAGAGGAAGCGCCGGAGGAGCGAGGCTTGGCCCATTTAATGACCGCAACTTTAACGAAGGGGACGGCGCAGCGATCGGCCTTGGCCTTGGCCACTGCGGTGGAAAGTTTGGGGGTTGGTTTTGGCATTGATGTCACCCACGACTATTGGGTGATGAGCCTGAAGGCGGTGGGGGAAGATTTTCCAACGGTTTTGAATTTGGCGGCGGAGGTGTTGCGATCGCCCACCTTCCCGGAGGCAGAACTAGAGTTAGAGCGGCGCATGGCCCTCCATTTGCTCCAGAGCCAGCGGGAGCAGGTTTTTTCCTTGGCACTCAATTCCCTCAACGGGGCGCTCTACGGTTCCCATGGCTACAGCCACAGCAGTGTGGGTAGCGTGGCCAGTCTGCCCCACCTCGATCGTGCTCAGGTTCAGGCATTTTACGATCGCCAGGTGCGCCCAGAGCAGTTAATTGTCAGTTTGGCGGGGAATTTCACAACTGAGCAAGCTCTAGCTTGGGTTGAGGCCAGTTTAGGCGATTGGCGATCGGCAGCCCCCCAAGCTACACTCGCAAACCCCAACCTCCCCCTACCCCCCCCACCCCCGCCCCAGTGGCTCACCCAGGTTCACCCCAGCCAGCAGGTCATGTTGATGTTGGGCTATCGAGTACCGGGGGTTATGGATCCGGCCTATGTGCCCCTAAAACTGCTCTGTGCCTATCTGGGCAATGGCATGTCGAGCCACCTGTTCGTCCAACTGCGGGAGCGGCAAGGCTTGGCCTATGATGTCTCGGCATTTTACCCAACCCGCGCCCTAGGATCAGCCCTGGTGGCCTATGGGGGCACTGCCCCGGAAAAAGCCCCGATCGCCCTCCGCGCCCTGCACCGGGAACTACACACCCTCAGCCAGGAACCCTTAACCGCAGCCGTGGTGGCCAATCTTCAGCGCAAGGTGCTCGGACAATATTTACTCGGACAGCAGACCAACGAGCAGCTAGCCCATCTCTTTGGCTGGTATGAAGTCCTAGGGCTGGGACTGGGGTTTGATCAGACCTTTCAAGACCGAGTGATGGCCCAAACAGCAGCCGCGTTGTGGACCGTGGCCCAAACCCATTTGCAAGCGCCCCTTGTGTCGGTGGTGGGACCGGAGGCGACGATCGAAATGCTGACTGCGGCGTGGGCTACTATGTCTTGAAGTTTGTTCTTAACGTCTATTACTGAGGTTGACCGTGGCAAAGGTTGTTCTTGAAAATGTGTACAAAGCGTTTCCCAGCCGCCCAGGGGCAGCAACCCTCCCGAACACGGATGCTTCCTCTGGACTGGTTCCCATTCTGAAGAACATTAACTTAACGATCCATGATGGGGAGTTTTTGGTTCTTGTGGGGCCATCGGGCTGTGGCAAAAGTACGCTGTTGCGGTTGATTGCGGGTTTGGAAACCGTAACGGCGGGGAAAATTCGGGTTAACGATCGCCCCGTCCAGGATCTCCCCCCCAAGGCGCGGGATATCGCCATGGTTTTCCAAAGCTACGCCCTCTATCCCCACCTGTCGGTCTATGACAATATTGCCTTTGGGCTGCGGCGGCGCAACCCAGGGGAGCGGGGGGACGATCGGCTCCGGGAGCCAAGCACAACCGGGACAGCCGGAGCCAGGGCGATCGGGTCCAGTAACAGCCCTGCCCTTGCCCCCCGATCGATCGAAGCCTCCCCCAGCCTCCCCAACCTTAACCCCCACCCAGGGGAAACCTTACCCCAAGCTGCTTCCCCCTCTGGTCCAGAAACGGCCTCCGCCCTCTATCCCCCCCTCCCCCAGGACTCCCCCCCTTCCCCAGACCGTCGCGATCGTCCCAACCCCCAACCCCTGCCCAGATCCACTCCCCCCAAGGCCCGAACCCCCAAGTCCCCGCTGCAATCCTGGCAACATTGGGGCCAGCAACTGCGCTTTGCCGCAACCCGCTCCCTCCCCGCCCCCCTGCGCTATCTTCCCCCCCAGGAAGCTGCCATTCAGGCTCTGGTCCACCAAGTTGCCCAAATGCTCCAAATTGAAGCCCTACTCCAGCGCTTTCCCCGGCAACTCTCCGGCGGTCAAAAACAGCGGGTAGCCCTGGGTCGGGCGATCGCCCGCAATCCCCAAGTCTTTTTGATGGATGAACCCCTGTCGAACCTGGATGCCCAACTGCGGGCCGAAACCCGGAGCCAAATTGTCCAGCTTCAGCGGCAACTGGGCACCACCACCATTTACGTCACCCACGATCAAGTGGAAGCCATGACCATGGGCCAGCGCATTGCCCTGATGAACCAAGGCCAACTGGAGCAGGTCGCCACCCCCTTGGAGCTATATCGCACCCCCGCCACTCGGTTTGTGGCCTCCTTTATTGGCTCCCCCCCCATGAACTTTATTACGGTCCAACTGAAAAGTCCGGCCACGATCGTCCATGACCAGTTTCGGTTTACGCTACCCACCCCCTGGTTACCCGCCCTTCAACCCCACTTAGAGCAAACCGTGGTGTTGGGGATTCGGCCTGAGCATTTTGATTTGGGAGGGTCCGCAGTCAAAAACCTGCCCGTGGTCATCGATCGCATTGAAAGCTTGGGCAGCGATACCTATTTGACCGTGCATTTAATTGAAACCTCGGAGTTGCTCCAGGTGCGCGTAGACCCGGAAAAGCAGTTTAGCGTCGGGCAGATGATTCATTTATCGATCCGGATCGAGCATCTCCATTTGTTTGAGGCCCAGTCCGATCGGGCGATCGCCCACGGACCAGTCTTAGCATAGGAGAAGTCCAACAGACAGACTGCCATCCCCCCCACTAGTCCTCCTTTGCCCTTTGCGTAGTCCTATGTCTTGGTTTTCCCCAAAATCCTCCCGCTATCGACCCCAGTCTCAGTCCCCCGCCAATGCCCGCCCAAACTCCTCCACCCCCTCCAAACCGCGCCCCAAATACAGCACCCTCATTAAGCCCCACAGCTTGCCCTGGTGGGATATCCCCCCGTTTGAGTGGGGCGACCCTTACCATTGGTTAATTACCCTGTCCTGGCCCGTCTTTATCAGCTTTATGGGCTTGATTTACCTGGGGACCAACTTATTTTTTGCCTCCCTTTATATGCTGCAACCGAACAGCATCCAGGGCGCAGAGCACAACTTTCTCAATGCTTTCTTTTTCAGCATCCAAACCCTAGCCTCGATCGGCTATGGCGCTTTTACCCCCAACACCCTCTACGCCCACTTCCTCGTTGCCATCCAAGCCTGGACCGGCTTACTCATTTTTGCCCTCGTCACCGGCTTGATGTTTGCCCGGTTCTCCCTGCCCACCGCCAGGGTTCTCTTTAGCGATGTCGCCGTCATCTGTCCCTTTAATGGCGTTCCCACCCTGATGTTTCGTGTCGCAAATCAACGCAGCAACCGCATCCTAGAAGCCCAAGTGCGGGTGAGCCTCTTTCAGCGGGAAATCACCGAAGAAAAGCACTTTATGTATCGGTTTTATGACCTCAATCTGCTGCGGAGTGAAACCCCCAGCTTTGGTCTAACCTGGATGGTTATGCACCAAATCATCCCCGGTAGCCATCTCTATGACAAAACCCTAGAGGAGTTAGAACAACAGGAAACTCAGATCTTTGTCACCCTCACCGGCTTAGATGAAACCCTCTCCCAGGTGATTCATGAATATCATATCTATGACGTTCAAAATCTCAGATGGAATATGCGCTTTGTCGATATTTTATTCACGGACGATCGGGGCTATCGTTACATTAACTATGAACACTTTCACACCGTTGAACCAGAACCCAATTTAACCCCACGACCCCGATACTCTATTTTTCCGTAACGGGAAAAGATCCCCAGCCTTGGTTGACTGCCAAAAAATGCTGCCTTGGGTACAAAAACCGCACTCCTACCAGATGTTAAGGACTAAAGTCCTTACTACAAAGTGTTACATCGTAGTGAGGACTTTAGTCCTCATTGCTTAGGGTAAGGACTAAAGTCCTTACTACAAAGTGTTACATAGATTCAGGAGAAGTAATAGGCACTTAAGTCGCTGAAACCCTTATACCGAAGTTCCCCTGCAAAGATTCTGTTGTACCCTAGCTGTAGCGTGAGCTTGAAAAGACAAGCCAAAACCCAACGGCGGCTGCACCCGCCCGCAAGCTCGTGTTTTTCCCTGCTAAAACCCCTTGCTTGGAGATTGTCATCAATGCCTAAATTTTTGCTCACTTGGTTATTGACTGCCCTCGCCCTCCTGTTAACCGCTTTTCTGGTTCCCGGCATGGAACTGGGGGGATTTGGTGATGCCATTGTTGGCGCAGCCATGTTGGGGTTTGTTAATGCGATCGTGCGCCCAATTCTGTTTCTGCTGACCTTACCCGTCACCATCATCACCCTCGGCTTATTTTTACCCCTCCTCAACGTCATTGCTCTGGTTTTGGTGGATAAGCTCACCCCCGGTTTACAGATCGACAATCTGTTAGCCGCTATTCTGGGATCGATCGTGCTCGCGATCGTCTCCGGCCTCCTCAACGGGTTTGCCGAAGAAGAAGCTGCTTAACTCCCCAAAATCCCCACTCAAGCAGACCCCCCGCCCCCAACTCCTCTCCCAAGGGGGTAGAGGGGAGCAAAAGTATTCAGATTTCACGGCGGATCGCTCCAAATAGCCCCAACCCCGCCCAAAATCAGCTAGAGCCGGATTTCCGGCCCCATTAAATCCCCCAGCCGATCGACCCCATACAGCAACATCGCGATCCGCTCCAGCCCCAGCCCCCAGGCGATCGCCGACACCTCCCCACAGCCCAACGGCTCCAGCATCTCCCGCCGGAACATCCCCGAATTCCCCACCTCCAAATAACTATCACTGGGTTCATGGTAGGCATAGACCTCCAAAGACGGCTCCGTATAGGGATTGTAGGTGGGTTTAAATTTGAGCGTCTGGAACCCTAACTGTTCATAGAAATAGCCCAAATAGCCCATAAGAGAGCGCATACTCAGCAACTCCCCGATCACAACTCCTTCAATTTGGTGAAATTCCGCTAAATGGGTGCGATCGAGGTTTTCATTGCGGAAAACCCGATCGATGGAAAAATACTTACCCGGTTGGCCCTGGGTTGCATAGAGAGTACGGGCCGTGAACGGCGTGGTATGGGCACGCAGCAGAGCGCGGCTGGCCTCCGCCTGGGTCCAGGGACTGCCGTAATGGTGCTCGTGGACAGCTTGGACCCGGCTCAGCAGCGCCGCATCCTGGGGCAGGGGCAAGGCTGGCGGCTGGTCTAAATAAAACGTGTCCTGTTCATCGCGGGCAGGGTGGTCCTGGGGCGTAAAGAGCGCATCAAAATTCCAAAAAGCTGACTCCACGATCGTGCCCGCCATTTCATCAAAGCCCATATTCAGAAACAGCGTGCGAATGCGCTGAATACAGTCTCCGAGAATGCTAGAGCGGCCATAGGGCAGATTCGGCACCTCATCCTGGATGTTATAGGGCTTAAAGGTTGCATTTCGCCAGCTTTGGGACAAGAGCATTTCGCTCGTGAGGGTGGAGATGCTTGGCGTAAACGTCAGAGCCTGAAGCGCAGCCGTAGCTGTCAGCCGATAGTCCAACTCCCCGTAGGGGGTAGCCAGTCCTTGGGTTTGGAGCCACTGGAGGGCTTGCTGGGTTGCAGAGGCTCCCCAATCCAACTCCAACGGCAAAGCCCCCCCTTGCAGACTCGCAAACAGCATCTGGCAGATTTCCAACTTTTGGAGCCGATCGGCCTCAACAAGGGCCACCGTCGCCCCCGCCGCTGTCTCCGTCCCTAGGGCGATCGCCCCCATCTGCTGCAACACCCCATACTCCGCCTGGAACTGTTCCCCTAGGTGGCCCTGGAGCACCTCGATCGCCCCCAGCCCTTGGCCCAACAACTGCCCAAGCTGCCATCCCGGCACCGCCCCAGAATGCCGCCGCCCCTTGGCCGTAAGCTGCCACCGCTCTTCCGCATACGCCTCCACCTCAATCCAGTCCGCCACCAACCCACTTAAACAAAATCCCTTCGCAAAGTTAAACTCCAGCCCTTGATTCTGGCAAAACTGCCGCAAACTCTGAACTAAACCAGCATCCCGCACTAATTCTAGAAACTGCTGCTGTTTGGGGCTGAATTGCTCCGGATTGACCCTAGGGCTAGCCGTCGCGCTTAAAGTCGAATTTGAAGTCGTCATAACAACCGTCCACCATCAAGGGGCTGGGGGGATACAGTGCCCAATGGAACCGGGCGCAAGTTTTACACCCAATCACCATGGGCCTCTCCGCCCACGTCACAGGGTTCCTCGCGCCACAGGGCATCACGGGTAAAATATTGGCACTTCTCCGCAAGCGCCGCAAGCCATGACCTGATTGACTGACAAAAGGG
>JAYKJG010000111.1:0-8092 GCA_035286285.1 Prochlorothrix sp. | reverse complement strand
ACTCGTCATCAAAATCTCCCCCGACCCCCGATCGGCCACATCCTTCGCCCAGGCCACCGCATACTTGCCCTTATTCTCCCGCCCCCCCCGCACATAGACATCCCAGCCCGGATTTTGGGGGTCAGTTCGGCGACGGGCATCGATCGCCACCACAATGCATTGATTGCCAAAGCGATCGCTGGCCCGGTTAATAAAATCCGGATCTCGCACCGCCGAAGAATTAATGCTGACCTTATCTGCCCCGGCACGTAACAAATTCTTAATCATTTCTAAGGATTGAATCCCCCCCCCCACGGTTAAGGGGATAAAAACCTGTTCCGCCGTGCGATAAACCACATCCAAAATGATGTCGCGCTCCTCATGGGTCGCCGTGATATCCAGGAACACCAACTCATCGGCTCCGGCCTCATTGTAGACCTGGGCTAGCTCCACCGGATCCCCTGCATCCTTGAGATCCACGAAGTTCACCCCCTTTACAACCCGCCCCGCTTTGACATCCAGACACGGCAAAATTCGCTTAGCTAGCATCGCAATAATTTCACTCCTGCGCGTTGCGCAATCTTGTTACGTTGTGTAAATATAGGACTCATAATATAGAGCAGTGATGAGTCGTTTCAAAATTGAGGGCACAGGAGACCAGGGCATCGGAACCTCACCGAGGCAGAGTCATTCCCTTTGTCCGGCCTATTTCCTCCCCCCGCAAGACCCCATTTTATAAGGATATGTTCGTTATTTTTATCGTTATTGCTGTGCTGGTGGGCTGGGCCTTGCGTCTGATGCAAAGCGCTCTCACTCGCCAGGAGTTCTCCCTGATGTTGGCTGGTTTTTTGGTAGCCTCTTCGGCGGCGGCCTTGGTGGCTGTCTATTATTTAATGACGGATTATATGGGCTATATGAGCGCTCTGCCGCCCTGTAGCGTAGAGCAGCGTGGGGGCACGGTTGCGGAGGTACCCCTAACTTTAGTGGCAAACTGGCAAGATTCAGCCCAGAATTAGGGCAGCCATCGGCCTGCAACTAGGGCAACCAGGGGGGGGGTGCCCCTACCTGTAGATTCCATAACTGGGTGCATTTCACTTTGGAGCAAGCCAGCCCCTAACCTGGCTCAAACGGCTCGTAGTGCGGACTTTAGTCCGCCCCTTAGCAAACGTGAAATGCACCCCCATAACTTGACCAGGACGATCGCGATGCATCCTGGGCTAATACTGGCTCAACAGCGGCTCAACAGCGGCTCAGCAGCGGCTATAGTGTTGAAGGTTTTTGTGTTGGCAGTTTACCCAGAGAGGGTAAGGATTTTCTGTGCGGAGTTTAGAACAGCGCTACAGATTGCTACGCCAGGAGCTGTTGGGCGGCATTCTGGCGCTGGTGCTCATTATCTTGATGGGTACCTTGGGCTATTGGTTGATTGAAGGTTGGCCCCTTTTGGATGCCGCCTATATGACGGTCATTGCCCTCAGTACGGTGGGGTTTGGGGAGGTCCATCCCCTCAGCGATCGGGGTCGGGTTTTTACCATTTCCCTAATCTTTATGGGGGTGATTGCCGTTGCTTTTATTGCCAACCGATTTACAGAGGCGGTCATTCAAGGCTACTTTCAAGATGGTATTGAATTACAAAGGCAGCGGAAGTTGATCGAAGCGCTACAACAACATTACATTCTTTGTGGTTTTGGCCGCACGGGTCACCAAATTGCCCTGGAGTTTTCAGCGGAGCAGATTCCCTTTGTCATTGTGGACTCTAACCCGGATGCTGTGCTGCTAGCCCGTCAGCGCAACTATTTAGTGGTTCAGGCCGATGCCACCTTGGATGAAACCTTAATGGAGGTGGCGATCGATCGTGCCCTCTGCATTGTCACCGCCATGCCCTCGGATGCTGAGAATCTCTATACCATTCTGTCGGCCAAAACCTTAAATCCCCAAATCCGCGTCATTGCCCGTGCCAATACCGAAGAAGCCATCCCCAAGCTGCAACGGGGGGGAGCCGATGCTGTGGTTTCGCCCTATATTACCGGCGGTAAACGGATGGCCGCCGCTGCCCTGCGGCCCCAGGTGATGGATTTTGTGGATGGGATTCTGACGGGGAGCGATCGCTCCTTTTATATGGAAGAATTTCGCCTAGAACCGGGCATTTGCGTCTGTATTGGCAAGACCTTGCAGGAAGCCCAAGTCCGCCGGGGCACAGGGGCGCTGGTGTTGGCCATTCGCCGCCAGGATGGTAGCCTAGTGGCGGGTCCAACGGGCACCACGATCCTCCTAGCCCAGGATGTCTTGATCTGTATGGGCACCGCAGAGCAACTGCGCCGCCTAAACCAACTGCTCAGTCCCCTAGGGCCATCTTCTCTCCGCCTGCCCAAGCATTAGCCCCTGTTTTGCCCGATGTTGACTGCTCCTGCCGCCCCTTGCCCCATTTTACCGCCAACGCCCCTGTCCCTAGACCATGCTGCGGATCTGGTTCACACCTACGGCTCCCCCCTCTACGTTTACCACGCCGATCGCCTCCACCACACCCTTGCCCAGATCCAGCAGTCGATCGCCTACCCCCGCACCACCTTTCACTTTGCTGCCGTGGTCAATGGCAATGTGGCGCTGCTGCAACGGATCCGATCGGCGGGCTGGGGACTCCATGGCAATACGCCAGGGGATTTATTTTTGGGGCTAAGGGCGGGATTTCAGCCAGAAGACCTGGTTTATAGCGGCAGTAATCTCTCGCGGGAAGAAATGCGCCAAGCCCTGGACTGGGGCGTGCGGACCTTCAATTGGGATAGTCTTCAGCAGGTGGAGCAGTTTTGTCAGGTCTATCGGGACTGGAGGGGTGGGCTAGGATGCAACGGTGCAGGGGACTCTGGGGAGGCGCTAGGCAGGGAACCCGCGACGGCTGGCGTAACGGGACAGACCGGCATCCGCATGGGGGTGCGCTTAAATTTGCCGGATTTAACCGGTAATAGCCGCATTGGGGTGAGACCGGCGGAACTGCCCCGTGCTGAGGCACTGGCAAAGGCCGGGGGACTGAGTTTGGGCGGCCTTCATTTTTACCGAGGCACTGGCACCAATGCAACCCAGTCTTTTACCCAGGCGATCGCCCCCGTCTTGGCTGTCGCCCAAACCTTAGAAAACTGGCAATATTTGGACTTTGGGGGCGGTTTTGGCTATGGGTATCGCGGTTCTGGTTTGGTGTTCAACTGGTCTGACTTTGGAGCGGCATTAACGGCGATTTTGGGGACAGTGCCCCAGCCGATCGATCTGCTCCTGGAACCGGGACGGGCGGCGATCGCGGGCTGTGCGAGCTTACTGACGCGGGTGATTGCGGTGAAGTGGCAGGGCGATCGGCAAATTGTTGGTGTAGACACCACCGTGGGCAATCTTGCGGTGCCCTCCGTCCATGGGGGCTACCGGCAGATCACAACCTGGCCCAGGGCCGAGTCAAGGCCGCAGGATGCCCCTGTATCCCAGCTTACGGTCTTTAAAACCGATGTTTGCGGCAATACAACCTATTCACGGGACTATTTAGGCCGAAACTGCAACTTACCGCCCTTGCAACCGGGGGATCTCTTGGCAATTCTCGATGTGGGAGCCTATGGTTATGCTATGTCCTCCCATTTCCTGCACCGACCGCGACCGGCGGAGGTTTTAGTTCAGGGCGATCGCACCACCCTGATCCGCCAGCGGGAAACCTATGAGGTCTTGCTCCAGCACCAAATCTTCGGAGAAATGGTATGAAATGTATAAAATGTGGGACAGACAATAATCTTCAGGACCGAACCGCTGCCGGAGGGCGTTGCAAGTCCTGTGGCCATCCCTTTGTCTTTGATCCCCAGAGCAGTCAACCCCGCATTACGGACGGTTTTTTTGCCAAGTTAATTGCGGACTTGTCCGCAGAGAACACCCTCTTTTTTACCGATCGGCAACTCTATTACTGGCTGAACCAGCGCCTGTACTGGAAATTTAACCCTAGCCTAGGGGCGGGGGAAAGTGTGGGCTGTTTAGGCTTTGGGGCGGCGTTTATTCTGCTGACGATGGGTGCGCTGTGGTGGGCTGTGCTCTTGGTGGTCAGCAGTAGCTTTTCTGCTGTTTTGGGCCGTAAGCATCGCCTGAAACACCTGCGAACCCAGCCGAAACGGGTAGAAGTTGATGTCGCAAAATTAGAAGCAATGCGCTTAGCCTGGGAACAGGTCAATGGCCCGATCGAGAAGCGCATTGATCCCGCCCAGATCACCGCAGCGGCCCAGCGGCCCCTGAACTTAACCCCAGGGATTGATCTGGGGGAAATTACAAATTACAGCTTCGATCGGGTGTTGGTGTGCGATCGCGATGAGCTAGCCTATTTATTAATTGCCAATAATCTGCACTTTGAGCACAATTGCGCCGTCGTCAGCATTCACCACTATCCCCAGGGCATTTTTGAGACCCTCATGACCATGCTCCGGCGCAATCCCCAGCTTCAGGTCTTTGCCCTCCACGATGCTTCCCCCAGGGGCATTCAACTGCTGGACTACCTCCGCCAGCCGGACTGGTTCCCCGATCCCGCCATTCCCATTTATGACTTGGGCCTTCTCCCCCGCCAGGTTTTTCAGCAAAAGCGCCCCTTCTTTGAACAATCCCCAACCCAAGCCCAGCAGGCCAAGAGGCTCTCCCCCCGGATCCGCCAAAGCCTGACCCCAGCCGAAGTTCTGTGGTTAGAGGCGGGGAATACGATGGCGATCGATCTGTTCAGCCCCCAGCGGTTACTGCGGGTGGTGGCCCAGGGCATTAGCCGCAGCCGCCTGGGTAGTCTTAGCTCGGACACTAGCCCAGTTGGAGCCGGTTCAGGGCTTGACTTTATTGTTTACGATTTTGATGGTGTTGGGGATTCAGAGGCCGATCGCAACAGCCGCATTCTTTTTGCCGACAACTTTGGTTAAGGCCGCGTTGCATTACTCTTCTCTTGCTCCCCTCTCCCCGCGTGGGAGAGGGGCTGGGGGTGAGGGATCTTCAGATCCCAAAGGGGGTTACTGACGATCGCCGGTCCGCGCCACCCCAAAGGGGTGCCTTTCACTGGGGAACCCTCGACATCCGATCGGGGTCGCGCCCCCGTGGCTCCCCTCTGGGCGACCCACAACCGGAGCAACCACGGGGGGATTGCCCCGACCAGCATCGGGGAATCTGCCCCCGTGCAATGGACCCTCTCAAATCGCCTCAGGTCTGTTTGCTGGAACCTGCGGCCCCTTGAATCATTACTTCAACGCTTTAGCTAAGGACAACGCCTGGGTTAGGACTCCCCTGTTTTCAGCAGATGGGCATTGCGCAGCAACTTGAGGTTCTGGGGGGTGATCATGGCTTGGAGCGTGGCCGCATTTTCCAACAATCGCATTTCCCGTTGATACTCCTGCCTTAAAATGTCGATATAGCGATCGCGCTCCGTATCGGTTTTGGCATGGCCCAGCATGTGAATCGCCAAGTTAATATTGCTCAGGGGTTCCCGCAAGTCCTCCGTTAACTGATTGAGCAATCCCTCCTTCAGGTCAGAAAGCTGGCTTTGTTCATCGATCTGCCGCTCTAGGGTTTCTTGCCGCTGTTCATTAACGCGGTGCTGAAGTTGGCCAAAGGCATGGCGGGCAAGGCGGGATTTAATGGCATTAATGACATCCTGGGGCCGGAAAGGCTTGGTGAGATAGTCATCGGCCCCTAGGTTCATCCCCTCGCGCTGGTCCGCCCGATCGGCCTTGGCAGTTAGGAAAATAAAGGGAATATTTTGGGTTGACGGTTCTTCGCGCAGTGCCCTGACTACGCCATACCCATCCAACTCCGGCATCATAATATCGCAAATAATCAAGTTCGGCAGACTCTGGCGTGCCTTTTCGAGTCCTTCTACTCCATTAGACGCTGAAATGACTTGAAAATCCTCTAAAACCAAAATATCTTCAAGGTTATTCCGGACTAGGGGGTCATCTTCAATGACGAGAATTTGGGTCATGGATTGAATACCGATCGTGGAGTAGAGGGGATCAAGTCAAGGCTCAGCCGCCGACTAGCCTCAGGTGCAGAATGGCCGAAAACAATAGCGTGAGCAATTACCTGCGAAGCTAGATCAACACATTGAGCATGTTAAGGCTGATTGACCGACAAAAGGAGGGGCAAACCTAGGCGCAGAGGATGGGTTAGGAAACCTGACCCCTACGCTCCCCACTGCCTTGTAGGGGTGCGGTTAATGGGTTGTAGGGGCGCGATGTTCGTGCCCAAGGCAGCACTTTTTGTCAGGCAAGCAGATGTTAAAGGCACCTCAGTTAATCAGGTCAGTTCGACCCCGCTCACCGACCCCAACCCTGATCATCCTGTGGGATCAGCCTTAGAAATACCAATGCTTCGAGGTGCTCTTAAGTCTGTGACATCATCATAAACTGTTCCCCTAACTCCCGACAATCGCTGAAACTCCCTAACTCTAATGTCTGGAAGACCGAAGATGCAGGGCAGAGACTCGCCGTATTCTTCACTCAGGCGGGTGCATTTCACCTTTGCTCCTGGCCAGCCGAGACGACCATCCCACAGCAACCGTTGGGGTGGGATGAGCCTCCGGCCCGTCCAAAGCGGGATACACCCACTGCTTAGACTGCGTGCAGTTTTAATTCTGTGAGGGAGACATACTCCAGCGTTGAAGCGTGGGTTGACTCTAACACGACCTTGGGAGCCATTCCTGCATCCAGTGCCTCCTTCCAGCGTGAGGCACAGAGGCACCAGCGATCGCCCGGTTTAAGACCCGGAAACTGATAGGCCGGAACCGGGGTTGATAAATCATTGCCCTTGGCTTTGCTGAAGGCTAAGAACTCAGCCGTCATCTCGGCACAGACCGTGTGTGCCCCATAGTCTCCTGCCCCAGTGTTGCAACACCCGTCCCGATAAAATCCAGTCATCGGATCCACAGAACAGGGCTGGAGGGGCGTTCCTAAAACATTGCTCGCTTTCATCTCATCACCCAAATCAGAATGGCCAATGGCGCTGGCATAGCCTCAAACCTGACCCTAGGCCATCGGGATGTTCTCACCGGGGCGGGATTAGGCTGGCGGGAGTAGGGAGTTTTGTCATCTCCACCGCAGGTCAGGTTCCAAGGCATAGCCTCGCAAGACTGGAGGAATTATAGATCATTCCCTGGAGCAGATTGCAGCAACCCAACCTAACCCAGCGAGGGGGATTGCCCGATTGCTCCGTCTATTCACATTCTATTCATATTTCTTTACGTCTCTCGGATTCCCAAGGAACAGGGGGCCTCCTATACTAGGGTGCATTGCCGCCTTTCATAATCCTTTCATAAATCTATCCGCCCCATGCAAGTCCCCGAACCCCGTCCCCACCTCAGTGCTGTCCCCACCTCGACCCCCCAGCAGCCCGATCGCCTCGTGCCGATCGCGGCCCCTTTGGAGTCTATCCGCGTCAACCACCTCAGCGTGACCTATCGGGATGTGAAGGCACTGGAGGATATCAGTGTGACGGTTCCGGCGGGGCAACTGACGGGGTTAATTGGCCCCAACGGAGCCGGGAAGAGCACCTTGATCAAGGCGATGTTGGGCCTGGTTCCCACTGTGCAGGGCAGTGTGCGGGTGGGGGATAAAGCCTTGGCGGATCAGCGGGAGCGCGTGGCCTATGTGCCCCAGCGATCGCAGATTGATTGGACCTATCCGGCGACGGTGTGGGATGTGGTGATGATGGGGCGGGTCCGAAAAACGGGGTTTTTGCGGCCCTTTTCGGGGATCAGTCGGCGGCTGGCCTTGGCGGCGCTGGAGCGGGTGGATATGGCCCAGTTGCGCCACCGATCGATCGGTGCCCTGTCCGGCGGCCAACAGCAGCGGGTTTTTCTGGCCCGGTCCCTCGCCCAAGAAGCGGATATTTTCTGCTTTGATGAGCCGTTTGTAGGCGTGGATCAAAAGACAGAAACGGTATTGTTTAAGATTTTTCAAGAATTGGCTCAGCAGGGCAAAATTGTCCTCGTTGTCAACCATGATTTGGGAGAGTCGATCACGAACTTTGATCAGTTAATTCTGTTGAACCGGCATCTTATCGCTGCTGGCCCCCGTGCCCAGGTCATTCATCGGGAGAATCTCCACCGGGCCTATGGGGGACAGGTTCAGTT